>JAIQEX010000016.1 GCA_020073615.1 Terriglobia bacterium | reverse complement strand
GGCTCCGCGCTGTCGGGAATCGGGCACGGGCCAGAAATCCCGCCCAGCCGTACCCGGGCACTGGCGGGCATGTACGTGAGGGCGCTGGACCAGGATCTGCAAAATGGCAGTCCTGGCTCATCACCCATGTGGGCGGGCCTGCGTACTTACATCAACTCCTCGTTAATGTCTAATATAGGGTGGCTGGCCCCCAGAAGCAACTCCGGCGACCGCGAGCAATACTATCTGTTGAATGAGCTGGGCCTGTGCGCTCTGGCCGATCCCGACACTGCGCCGGGCGGGCAGCGGCAGATCTGCCTGTCCGCGTTGAGCACGATACTGAAAGGCTGGTTCGCTTCCCAGCGATTCAGCGACGGGAGCTGGAAGTTCCTGCTCTACCCCGGGGTGCAGGCGGGCACGTTGACGGCCGCTACCGGCAGCACTACCGTAACCTGCGACAGCGCGTGCTGGCAGCAGGGGATGTTCGACTTCACGGCCACGGCGGCGGCATCCGGAACGAGTACGATATTGACGACCTCGGTGAACTACAACCCGACGCAGCTTCCGGTGAGCGGCAAACTGGTGGGGATCGGCGTGGGCGACTCGATTACCGTCTCGGGAGCCACGGGTACGGGCTGCTCGGGGCTGAACGGAACCTTCACGGTGTCGGCGTACTCCGAGGACGAAGTCAGTTTCCACTACACCATCCCGTTCAACTCCACGGGGCTGACGTGCACGGGCGTCACCATCCGCAGCGCGCTGTACCTCTGGAGCGCCAAAGATCCCGGAGCCGCTGCCCCGATTGACTACTCCACGGGCGACCAGACTCTCTACAAGGCGGCCTATGTGGACGCCTCGCACTTGACCATCACTCCCGCCTACACCGGGTCCACGAACCTGAGCGGGCGGAAGTATATGCTGGGCTGGTGGTGGGTAGGCCCCGTGCAGCAGCCATTCATGATCGGCATCCTGGCCGATGCGCTGAATGTGATGCAGAAGGCCTACACCCAGCCGATTCCCGGCTACCCCTCGGGGTACGATGCGGGTCTGGGCACTACGCTCACGAGCTGGATCTCGGGAATCGCGACATGGCTGCGCACCACGGCCTACGATCCGGTGTCGAAGGGTCTCTTCTATGGCGTCGGCGGTGGAACCTGCAATCCACCCACGCGCACCTGGCTGTGCAATAACGTCTACACTTCGAGCCAGTCGCGCGGCCTGTGGGGAGAGGCGTTCGGCGCCCTCTCGGCGGCCATGACGCTCGCGCCCACTGCCACGCTTGCCACGTTCGGCGACACGGTGTACGCCGCCAACTTCGCCAAGAACGCGGCGGATCCGGGATACGACGGGATCTACGGCGACGATCTGGATACAGGCGGCTGGTGGGCCACGCGGAATTTCGCCAAATGGCTGGGATTCTACTGGGGCTTCGGGCGGTCGGCCACCTGGCCCGCTGCCAGGATGACCCCACTGCTCCAGGCGAACCCACCGCCAGTGGGCTTAAACTCGGTCTCGTGCACTCCGACAGGTCTCACCTCAGGGGCGACGTCCACATGTACGGTGACGCTGGCCAAGGTGGCCGGTGCCGGTGTGACGATTTCCCTTTCGAGCAATAACGCCGCCCTAACCGTTCCCGCCTCCGTGGCGGTCGCCAACTCCAGCAGTGGCACGTTCACGGCGGTCGCAGGCTCCGTGTCCAGCGATCAGACTGCACTCGTGACCGCCACATTGAATGGTGGCTCCCAGACGGCTTCGTTGTCGCTGGTGGCGCCAGTGGTCTTAAACTCGGTCTCGTGCACTCCGACAGGTCTCACCTCGGGGGCGACGTCCACATGTACGGTGACGCTGGCCAAGGTGGCCGGTGCAGGCGGTGTGACGATTTCCCTTTCGAGCAATAACGCAGCCCTAACCGTTCCCGCCTCCGTGGCGATTGCCGCCAACTCCAACAGTGTCACGTTCGCGGCGGTCGCGGGCTCCGTGTCCAGCGATCAGACAGCACTCGTGACCGCCACATTGAATGCTGGCTCCCGGACGGCTTCGTTGTCGCTGGTGGCTCCAGTGGGCTTAAGCTCGATCTCGTGCACGCCGACAGGTCTCACCTTGGGGGCGACGTCCACATGTACGGTGACCCTGGCCAAGGTGGCCGGCACCGGTGGTGTGACGATTTCCCTTTCGAGCAACGCAGCCCTAATGGTTCCCGCCTCGGTGGCGATTGCCGCCAACTCCAACAGTGCCACGTTCACCGCGGTCGCGGGCTACGTGTCCAGCGATCAGACTGCACTCGTGACCGCTACGTGGAACCGCAGTTCGCAAACGGCTTCGTTGTCGCTGGTGGCTCCAGTGGTCTTAAGCTCGGTCTCGTGCACGCCCACAGGTCTCACCTCGGGGGCGACGTCCACATGTACGGTGACGCTGGCCAAGGTGGCCGGCACCGGTGGTGTGACGATTCTCCTTTCGAGCAACAACGCAGGCCTAATGGTTCCCGCCTCTGTGGCAATTGCCGCCAACTCCAACAGTGCCACGTTCACGGCGGCCGCGGGTTCCGTGTCCAGTAATCAGACAGCACTCGTGACCGCTACATGGAACGGCAGTCCGCAAACGGCTTCCTTGTCGCTGGTGGCTCCAGTGGTCTCCAACTCCGTCTCGTGCACGCCGACAGGTCTCACCTCGGGGGCGACGTCCACATGTACGGTGACGCTGGCCAAGGTGGCCGGCGCCGGTGGTGTGACGATTTCCCTTTCGAGCAACAACGTAGCCCTAACGGTTCCCGCCTCGGTGACGGTTGCCGCCAACTCCAACAGTGCCACGTTCACTGCGGTCGCGGGCTCCGTGTCCAGCGATCAGACGGCACATGTGACCGCTACATGGAACCGCAGTTCGCAAACGGCTTCGTTGTCGCTGGTGGCTCCAGTGGCCTTAAGCTCGGTCTCGTGCACGCCGACAGGTCTCACCTCGGGGGCGACGTCCACATGTACGGTGACGCTGGCCAAGGTGGCTGGCGCCGGTGGTCTGACGATTTCGCTCTCGAGCAACAACGCAGCCGTAACGGTTCCCGCTTCCGTGGCGATTGCCGCCAACTCCAACAGTGCCACGTTCGCGGCGGTCGCGGGCTCCGTGTCCAGCGATCAGACAGCACTCGTGACCGCTACATGGAATGGTGGTTCCCAGACGGCTTCGTTGTCGCTAGTTGCTCCAGTGGCCTTAAGCTCGGTCTCGTGCACGCCGACAGGTCTCACCTCGAGGGCGACGTCCACATGTACGGTGACGCTGGCCAAGGTGGCCGGCACCGGTGGTGTGACGATTTCCCTTTCGAGCAATAACGCAGCCCTAACCGTTCCCGCCTCCGTGGCGGTTGCCGCCAACGCCAGCAGTGCCACGTTCACCGCGGTCGCGGGCTCCGTGTCCAGCGATCAGACAGCAGTCGTGACCGCTACATGGAACCGCAGTTCGCAAACGGCTTCGTTGTCGCTGGTGGCTCCAGTGGCCTCAAGCTCAGTCTCGTGTACGCCGACAGGTCTCACCTCGGGGGCGATGTCCACATGTACGGTGACGCTGGCCAAGGTGGCCGGCCCGGGTGGTATGACGATTTTCCTTTCGAGCAACAACGCAGCCCTAACCGTTCCCGCCTCCGTGGCGATTGCCGCCAACTCCAACAGTGTCACGTTCGCGGCGGTCGCGGGCTCCGTGTCCAGCGATCAGACTGCACTCGTGACCGCCACATGGAACGGCAGTTCGCAAACGTCTTCGTTGTCGCTGGTGGCTCCAGTGGTCTTAAGCTCTGTCTCGTGCACGCCGACAGGTCTCACCTCGGGGGCGACGTCCACATGTACAGTAACGTTGGCCAAGGTGGCCGGCCCCGGTGGTGTGACGATTTCCGTTTCGAGCAGCTATGCAGCCCTAACGGTTCCCGCCTCCGTGGCAATTGCCGCCAACTCCAACAGTGCCACGTTCGCGGCGGTCGCGGGCTCCGTGTCCAGCGATCAGACAGCACTCGTTACCGCTACATGGAACCGCAGTTGGCAAACGGCTTCGTTGTCGCTAGTGGCTCCAGTGGTCTTAAGCTCGGTCTCGTGCATGCCAACAGGTCTCACCTCGGGGGCGACGTCCCGATGTACGGTGACCCTGACCAAAGTGGCCGGCGCCGGTGGTGCAATGATCTCACTCTCGAGCGACAACCCAGCGTTGACCGTACCTTCATCGGTGACGGTTGCGGCCACCACCAACCACGCCACGTTTGCAGCCCTCGCAGGGCCCCTCTTTCAAACTGGTGTAGTAACGGCCACGTTGGGCGGCAGCTCTGCGTTTGCGTCTCTCGGATTGCTTTCCGCTCCGAACGGCATCTCTTCTTTTTTCTGCACTCCGAATGCGTCCACTGTTGGCGTTTTGGCTTGCACGATTGTGCTGAATCTGCCTGCGCCCGCTGGTGGTGTCACGGTCAGCATCCAAGCCGCTAGCTCACGGCTCCAGGTGCCTGCGCAAGTGCGGGTCCTTCCGGGCTCACAATACATTGGGTTCGTCGCTAGTGTCACTGCGTCCGACCAGGATGAGCTAGCCCAAATCAGCGCAACAGTCGACAGTGATGTAAGGACAATAAACGTTCCCATCATCGGAATCCGTCCGACTAGTCTCGTGTGTTCACCCACGACGATTCAGGCTGGCGATTCTTTCACGTGTGTTGTCGGCCTGAACAGCCCCAATATACCAGAGATTGTCCATTTGGCTCCTTCAAGCGATAATCCGAACCTAAAGGTCCCATCCCCTTTCACTACGCGCCCTGGACAGACGCAGCTTGCTTTCAGCGTGCTTAGCGACCGCGGCGATGGGCACCGCGCATCCGAGGTCACGCTTCAATTTGGCAAGGCGGCCGTTACAGATACTGTTGTCATCGTGCCAGCCGCTGCGCCGGTCCTGAACGTGCCCCAAAAGCAGCTGGCGGCCGTGGGAAAAGAACTGACTTTTGTCGTCTCCGCAATCGATCCCAGTGGGTTGTCTGTCGCATTGGAGGCTGGAGTACTTCCGGCCGGTGCGTCGTTCGACCCCATCACAGGCAAGTTCTCGTGGACGCCGGGACAAAAGGAAACCTCCCAGACAGCGCCGCGGCGGATTAGTATCCACAGACCACGGCTACAGTCGGCGATGGGTACGTACATTATCTCCTTCCGCGCGACTAATTCCGCCAATGTAGCCTCCACCGGTAGTGTGGAAATCCAAGTTGATAATGGTAGGCCGGTGATAATTGGTCTTCGTAACGCCGCGAGTCAGCTAGCGGCGGAAGCCTGCACGCCGGGTTCGGCGGCCAGCTTGCTCGGCCGCTGGCTGGTGTCGAGTGATCGGCCTTTACTTGACCCATCAGGTGCCACCATGCAACTGGGTGGAACGCGAGTCACTGCAAACGGGACCTACGTCCCATTGCTTTATGCTTCTCCAGCCCGAGTCGATTTCGTGTGCCCTGTTAGCGCTCCGGGAACAGTCGTGGATGTCGCTCTTGAAACCGATGCCGGCACGGTAACGGGGCCCGTAGAGACAATAATGCAGACTGTCGCGCCCGCCCTATACTCGTTGGACGGCTCCGGTAGTGGGCAGGGAATGGTCACGTTTTCCGGGACCTCTCTCTTGGTGGCCAGCCGCAATTGCGAAACGAACGGTCAACCCGCGGAACCCGGCGACACCATCTCGCTCCTGGCCACCGGACTCGGCGTCGCGGACACGGCCACGTTCCTACAGGCGAGGATCGCAGATTCCTATGTGAGAGTAGAGTCGGTCCGGGCTGTCGCTGGGATGGCCGGCGTATATCAGGTTAACGTGACAATACCCGGGGCGGTTTCCGTAGGCGACGCCATTCCTGTTGTTCTGCAGGCGACCGGGCCGGATGGTAGGACTATCGAAAGTAACATCGTTACCATAGCTCTTGAACGCGCCCAGCAGTAATCATATGACTTGTGAGGACATATCTATCGTATCATCCACTGCCTCCGGTGGTGTGTTAAAATCATGAGCCGAGGGCAGACGACATCTGGAGCGCGACGTGTCCAAACTCGAAGCCATCCAGGCGCCGTTCACGCGCATGAGCTACGACGACGCGGTGAAGATTCTGCAATCGAAGGGGAGCGAGATCCAGTGGGGCGGCGATTTCGGCGGCACCGACGAGACCCTGCTCACCGAAGATCGCGACCGGCCGCTGATGGTGGACCGCTTCCCCACTTCGATCAAAGCGTTCTACTTCGAGCCGGACCCCGAGCGTCCCGACGTGGTGCTGGGAGTGGACGTGCTGGCGCCCGAGGGCCACGGCGAAATCGTGGGCGGCGGCCAGCGCATTCACGACCCCGAGCTGCTGCTGCGGCGCATCGAAGAGCATCATCTGCCGAAAGAAGCCTTCAACTGGTACATCGACCTGCGCAAATACGGCACCGTGCCGCACGGCGGCTTCGGCATGGGAATCGAGCGCTGCGTAGCGTGGATCTGCGGCCTGGAGCACATTCGCGAGACCATCGCGTTTCCGCGCATGTTGCACCGGCTGTCGCCGTAAGATGTGCCGTGGGGCACATGCGAAACGGACCGTGGCCTGCTTGCCGGGTCTCTTGATCGCTCAAATGCCGGCCGCGGCAAACCAGATTGTCGGATGATGCTTTGTAATGTGCCTCGCCGCAGTTCGTCGTGCAGCGGGATCGACGACCCTATGTCGTCGCATATCGGCATTTCAACTGCTACACCTGGACTCGCGCGGCTGTGCCAAGTTCGACTTAGTCAAGTGATCGATCGATTCCGCGAGGAGTTGTGGAACGCGTTCCCGCCGCTGGTAGAGTCGTCTCAACACCCGGAGAAATTCGAGTTCCTCTCCGGCAATCCAATCCGGCGGAATTAGTAAAAACACCTTGTCGAGAAAATCACGGCTTACCCTCATCAGCGCATCAATCCAGGGCGCGAAATCCCGGATCGATGGATCGCTTCCATACACGACCCGTCGTGCATGTAGACCTTGAATTGGAGAGTCGCGAAACGTCCAACCGCTACCCTGAAATGCATGGCCGTGGTCGATCATTTGCGCTACCCATCGAACGGGCGAGGGGGCGGGCGAGAGGCCCATAATGCGCGCACGATAGAAGACTGCTTGCCGTCCATCCCCATTGGCCAGCCACTTGTCTGCAACTAAGGCGCCCAAGAAGTGGTTTCGATTGAAAACTTCTGACAACATCGAGTCTGGCAGAAAATCGTATATAGGGGATCCGACGCACGACACCGCGTACTGCGAGCCGTAATGCACTCCCGGCCGTACCGCGATCTGCTCGTTGCCTAACGACAAACAGACCTCAGGGTTGCTCCGAAGGAATTCTTCGTCAATCGCAACGACGGCCGGCTGCGGCACAGCGATACCCAGCTCCCCAAGGAGGAGGGACGAAACGAACTCGTTTACTAGGATCCTGCGTCCCTGGGGGTTGTTCGCGAACTTTACAACGTAGTGATCGCCGCCATCACTCTCAATTAGGTGGGCCTGAGCACCTCCACGCATTTTGCGAACACACTTTCGCGCCTTTACAAGCAGCAGATCGAGTCGCAACGAAGGATCATGCCTTCCGATTTAAGATGAGTCACTCTTAATCGTGCCGGGACGAACCGGTTTTTCTCGATTTTCTAAAAGAAATGAAAGCCTATATCGCCGAAGGGACGTAACGTGTGTAGAGTTCGTCCACAGCCGTATCGAAATCAGCCAGCTCAACGGGCGCGCGCTTGGTGATTCGAACGGCATTGGAGAGCGTGGATTCCAGGTTCTCGAGTATGACGCTGCCACTTGTTGCGTTCGCCTCCTCGGCTAACTGGGACAAGATCAGTCTTAGAACACGGGCGTCTTCAGGTTCGACGATTGAGCCCAGATTCCTGCGGGCGCGCACGTAGAGCTTGTCGCCCTCATGATCGAGCACAAGGACAGCAATGGGTTGGAATCGACCGTCCGGCGTTACAAACTGCAGCAAGGCAAACTCCGCGGTGTGAAGCACGAGCGACTTCCCGGCCCGATTGCACATCGGGCCACCTATCAAGTGAATCACAACCTGTAGCCTGTGCGCAAGAGAACTCAGATTTGGGCCCTTCCTTCCCGCTCGACAGTAGCAAGTCTGTGGCCGCTGCAATAGTCCCCGGGCAGGCTCCGAACACATAACCGAAACGGCCCGCCGATGGAATGGTGATGCTCAATAGAGAACACGACCCTGTTACCTTTAGTTATCCCGTGCCTAAACTTCTTACACTGTAATTTCTTCTCGACTCCGCGTTGTTACCGTTTGTGCCTACCCCGGCGTATCCAATTTGCTTTTACGGAGGAACACAAAACGCTAACTACGGACAACATTCAGTGGGTTAACAATCGCTAACCCATCGTATGTTTCCACGGAGACATCTACAGCCTTTGCAGCCATTAGACGATATGTGACACGGAGGCTGAAAACTGCTGATATGACAATGCCTGCTAAACCGTCTATTCCATTCCTTCGAGCGATCGCGGCCACTGGACTTCTTCTGGCATGCGATTCTTACAGTGCGAGCGCACAGACAGCACCCGCCGTTACGAATATCACGGCCGTGGCGCAATCCACCAGGACAGTCCAGGCGCTACCTCCGCAGCCTACTCAGAGCGTTGTGAGCACAAACGCACTCGGGCTTGTCACGGGCATCCCCTCCGGGATAGACACCATCCTGGGCCCGATGACCGCCATGGGCGTGAATCCGTGGCCGTGGGCCGATACCGCGCAGATTGCCTGGGCGCAGCGCTACGGCGGCTGGCAGGGGACTATCCCCGCGCCGGGCGGCACCTTTGTGGACAACTGGCGCACGCCGGACCCTCCCGCCACACCGGGAACCATCAGCGTGACCAACGGCTCGGGCACGGTCACGGGCAGCGGTACGACGTTCGGGTTAGTCTTCTGCGGGAGCTCGGCCAGCTTCCCTTGCACTCCTGTGGCGGCTGGTTATCCTTCCGGCTATCTCGTTACGTGGTACACGCCGGCTGTCGTTGTGACCTCCATCACCGCCACCAATCCGGCGGTGATCAGCGTATCCAACTATGGGAGGAGTTTCGGGTCGCTGCCAGTTGCGCCGGGCACGGCCATCGCCGTTTCGGGCGCCGCGGGATGCACGGGCCTCAATGGGACGCACAACCTGGTGTCCATGAAGCCGGTATTCACGGCTACGCTGCCGTCCTATCCCGACGGACATTTCGACTATACGATCGACTTTGACGCCACCGGCTGCGGCGGTTATACCGCCTCGTCGGCCACCGCCTCGGCGGGCAGCGGAAGGCGTTTCCACAAGATCGCTTCCGTCGAGAGCGACACGGCGCTTACTTTGAAGACGGGGGATTTCTGGGACGCGACTCCGGGCACAACTTCGGGGTTGCATTACAACGCCTGGACCGAAACCGACCTCGGGGCGTGGGCCGGGCAATCGAGCAACAACAACTACTACGACAACGTACTGGCTTTTTACGAGACCTACTACCGCACCGGAGATCCTGCGTATTTGACCTGGGCACGCTGGCTGGCTGACGCCTGGTGGACGATTCCCTTCATCGACCGGGGCTCCGCGCTGTCGGGAATTGGGCACGGGCCGGAAACCCCGCCCAGCCGTACCCACGCATTGGCGGGCATGTACGTGAGGGCGCTGGACCAGGATCTGCAAAATGGCAGCCCCGGCTCATCACCCATGTGGGCGGGCTTGCGCGCATACATCAACTCCTCATTAATGTCTAACATGGGGTGGCTGGCCCCCAGAAGCAACTCCGGGGACCGCGAGCAATACTATGCGTTGAATGAACTGGGCCTGTGCGCTCTGGCCGATCCCGACACTGCGCCGGGCGGGCAGCGGCAGATCTGCCTGTCCGCGTTGAGCACGATACTGAAAGGCTGGTTCGCTTCCCAGCGATTCAGCGACGGGAGCTGGAAGTTCCTGCTCTACCCCGGCGTGCAGGCGGGGACGATGACGGCAGCTAGCGGCAGCACTACCGTAACCTGCGACAGCGCGTGCTGGCAGCAGGCCATGTTCGACTTCACGGCCACGGCGGCGGCATCCGGAACGAGTACGATATTGACGACCTCGGTCAGTTACAACTCGGCCAGTCCACCGGTGAGCGGCAAACTGGTGGGGATCGGCGTGGGCGACTCGATTACCGTCTCGGGAGCCACGGGTACGGGCTGCTCGGGGCTGAACGGAACCTTCACGGTGTCGGCGTACTCCGAGGACGAAGTCAGTTTCCATTACACCATTCCGTTCAACTCCACGGGGTTGACTTGCACGGGCGTCACCATCCGCAGCGCGCTGTACCTCTGGAGCGCCAAAGATCCCGGAGCCGCTATCCCGATTGACTACTCCACGGGCGACCAGACGCTCTACAAGGCGGACTATGTGGACGCCTCGCACTTGACCATCACTCCCGCCTACACCGGGAGCACGAACCTGAGCGGGCGGAAGTATATGCTGGGCTGGTGGTGGGTAGGCCCCGTGCAGCAGCCATTCATGATCGGCATCCTGGCCGATGCGCTGAATGTGATGCAGAAAGCGTACACGCAGCCCCTCCCCGGCTACCCCAACGGCTATGACGCCGGCCTCGGAACGACGCTCACCACCTGGATTTCCGGCATTGCCGACTGGCTGCGCACGGCGGCTTACGATCCGGTCTCCAAGGGGCTGTTTTACGGCGTGGGCGGGGGCACGTGCAATCCTCCGGCGCGCACCTGGCTGTGCAACAACATCTACACGGCCAGCCAATCGCGCGGGCTTTTCCCGGAAGCTTTTGGCGCGCTTTCGGCGGCCATGACACTCAGTCCGTCAAGCGATCTGGCGACGTTCGGGGACACCGTTTATGCGGCCAACTTCGCCAAGAACGCGACCGATCCGGGCTACGACGGAATTTACGCCGACGGCTTTGATACGGGCGGCTGGTGGTGGGGAAGGAATTTCGCTAAATGGCTGGGGTTTTACTGGGGCTTCGGACGATCGTACACCTGGCCGGCGGCCAGGCTGGGCAGTGCCGCGGCGGCCGGCAGCATGCAGTCGCTGCGCCTCGCGGGGGGGGTGACCGGGGTCTACACGGTTCCCAACGCCGCGCCGTATGCCGGCCTGGGTTCGTTTTATTTCGACCTCAGAGTGCACAACTGGTCTTACCCGGCGGGGTGCAGTTACCTGGTGGAGATGCCGGGCGATACGAGCTCTCATTTTGGAGTACGTCTATGCGCGCCTGCGAGTTCTTCTTTCGCGCTGCAAGTGTTCGATCCGGCCGACAACGCCGGAGGGAATAGTATCCAGATGAATCCTCCGGGGATCGCCGTCAATACGGTGACCGCGACGAACCCGATGGTGTTGACCCTGGCGGCCGCGCCGTTCGCCACCACGATGAAGGCAGGTGGTACGATCACGATCCAGAACGCAGGAGGTTTGGGCTGCTCAGGAATGAACGGCAATCAGACGGTGACGGCGGTATCGGGGAACAACTTGACCATCAGCTTCGACGGGAGCAATTGTGTCTACACGGCGGGCTCGGGAGTGGCCCTCAGCCAGGACTTCGTGTTTCGATTCCATCGGGACTTGACGGCGAACCAGATCATCGGCGAGGTCTGGAACGTGGACGGCGCGGGATATGCCCGGCAGGCGTGGACGATTGCGACGGCGGGGAGCATCGCACTTCCGCAAACGGTACAGATTGGCGACGCCGACCTGTCGGTCTCGCTGGCCTATTTTCGCTGGTACTCGGGTACGATTCCCGTGGCGTCGGACCCGCCGTCGGGAGTTGGCGGCGACCTGGGAGACTGGGAATTCGAGGGGAATGGCAATGACGGCTCCGGCAACGGGTTGGCCATCACCTTCCCCGGGTCTGGCACTTACATGGCAACGCCGACATACGCGCCGGTGTGCGGGACCGGAGCGCCGCGGTCATTCCGGGCAGGATCGCCGGCAACTCTCGATGGCACCCATTCGTTCCCACTGGACGGCGGTACGTCACTGGCCTACTTGTGGCAACAAGTCGCCAGCGATCAACCAGGGACCTCGACGCAGAATCTTGCATGGTCTACCCACCGAGCGGCGCAGCCGGTGATTGCGGGCCTGGCGTTTGGTCCGGCAAACTTTCAACTGACCGTTACGCAGGGTGATGGGCAGACGGCAGTGTGCAGTGTCCATCACGGAGTGGTAGCGACGGACAACGCCGGCAACGTGGCATTGCCAGATCCTTCTGTCGCCAAGATGCTGGGACCTGTGACGCGCTGGAGCGCGGATGCCCGTTGGCCATGGGTCGACAGTATCGAACAGCAGTGGGCAGATCATATAGGAGGATTGCAGGGCAAAGTTACACCTGGTGGAGCCGTCGCAAACTTCGTCGATAACTGGAACGTGGCGCAGGCGGGTACAGTAAACACGGCGAATCAGGGCACGACGATTACCGGCTCCGGAACAGCGTTCAAAGCGCTGTTTTGCGGAGGCGGTAGCATGCCGCAGGGGCCGAGCTACATCGTTGTGTGGCACCCGTATACCATAGCGGGCGGGGGAGGCGGGACGGGACGCAGGCTTTATCAGGTTTCGAGTTGCAACAGCGACACCAGCATGACGATAACCAATCCATGGCAAGGAGCGTCGGGTATTGGGATGAAATATGCAATGCTCACCGACGCCGATTACCGAAGCTGGACCGATGGATCGGCCAGCGTCAACTATTACGATAGTGTGCTGGCGTTCTATGCCATGTATTTCCGCACCGGTATGGACAGTTACCTCGGCTATGCGCGGTGGCTGGCCGACGCGTGGTGGACGTCTCCCTATATAGACCGCGGAAACGCAACCGATGGACAGCCCGGTTGGGGGAGTCTGTCGCCTCGGCTTTACTCAATGATCGGGCTTTACCTGAGAGCTATCGACCAGGACAGCACAGCCGGATCGGTTGGGTCGAGTACGATGTGGCCCGGTTTACGGAACATGACGGACCTTTCTTTCCGCTACATGATGGGCAACGGGGTGATACAGGATCTTCGGGAGACTGCATACAACGATCTCGTCGTTGCCCTCTGTGCCGCGTACGATCCGGATGCCACTCACGCAGCGGCCTGCCGGAGCGACCTGAACAGCAACGTTCTGAGCATGTGGAGACCCCAGCGCCAGCCAGACGGACATTGGCAGTCGGTGGCGAGCCAGTACAGCTCGGCTCAGTTTGGGAATGGCGCGAACCAGAGGCCGGGAACCGTGACGGCGTCACAGGGTTCCAGTCTGGTGACAATTTCGGGCGGGACCTGGGACCCCGCCTGGTTCGGAGATCCCGGAGGTTCGGCGGAATTCTTCTCCGCTTACAATCCCACTGACTACACGACCAGGGACAGCGTGACTTACGGGGCGACCTACATAGACGCCACTCATATTCGTCTGAACCAGAACTATGCCGACGATTGCACAGCGGGAGGCAATTCGTGTTCCGGCAGGCAATGGATGCTGGCATCTAACGGAAGGGGCACAGCGTGGATTGGCTTCGGAACACAGCCATCCATGATGGGCAGCGCCGGAGATTTCTTCGCTCAAGCCTACTATGGGCTGCTGGCCGACCCGAATCACAGCTATGATTCCACCGCGGCGTTGGCCAAATCATACGCCGCGGACTGCGCCCATTGGGTCACCAGCGCGGGGTATGATTCAGCAACTCGAGGGGCATACTACGGCGTAGGATTTGGGCAATGCAAACCGGGCACGGATGCGAACGGCTGTAGATGCGGTCCGAACAATGCGAATTGCGCCGGGACGCAAGCCTCCAGGGAGAACATGGGCGAATCCCTGGGAATGCTGGCGCAGGCGTATGAATACTCTCCCAGCGATGGATTGCTGGGGGCGATCGACAATCTGTTCAGTGCCGACTATGCCAGGACTTCGGCGGATCCCGGCTATGACGGCACATATGCTCAGGATCTGGAGCCGCTCAGCGGGGCGTTCTGGGCCGCCAATAACCCGGTGTGGAACGGGTTCTTCTGGGGAACGGGGCGCAACCACGGCTGGCTTAGCGCCCGACAAGGCGGTCTCGCTCCAGCGCAACCGATGACCGTCCTGGTGGGGGGAAAGATCTCCAGTGTCCCCAACGCGGCCAAAATGAGTGTAACCGTGACGGAACCGACCGGGGTAGTGGATGCCCCGGTGATGTGCGCGGCATCTCCATGCGCGGTGACGATCAATAGCGCGATCGGGAACTGGACGTTCCGGGTGGCGTACTATTCAGCGAGCAGCGAGAAGCTGTCGTCGGGGACGCCGCTCGTGGTCACGGTGAACTAGCGCTCTGAAGGGGCAGGCGACACCGCCCTGTCCTGCTGAAACGGTGGACCTCTTGACGGGATGCGGGCGATTCCGCCTGCGAGCCCGGATTGTCGGCAGCCTTTTGCTAAAATAGAAGTCTAGATTATGTTTCAGAAGCTTGTACTGTTCATGGTGGCAATACTGCCGAGTGCCATCGCCGCCGACATTTCCCCAAATGTGCGGGTAGTCGAGGAGATCGCCGCGAAAGTAAACGGCGATATCATTACGCGCGGCGAGCTGGCGGAGAAACGGAAGGAGATCGAGGCGTACCTCAAGAGCAACGGTCTCACCGGCGCCAAGCTGGCCGAGGCCGTGAAGCAGCAGGAGGCCGACTCCCTGCGCGATGAAATCGACACGCTGCTGCTCGTGCAAAAGGGCAAAGACCTCAACATCAACGTGGATGGGGACGTGACGCGCTACTTTGCGGAGATCCAGGTGGAGAGCAAGATCTCAGACCCCGACAAGTTTCATGAATGGCTTCGCCAGCAGAGCGGGATGACCTACGAAGAATTGAGGGACCGCAAGAGAAAAGAGCTTCTGGCGCGGCGTGTGGTCAGCCAGGAGATCGGATCGCGCATTACCATTCCCGAAGCGGATCTGCAGAAGTATTACGAAGAACACAAAGCCGAATTCGTGCGCCAGGATCAGGTGTTTCTGAGCCAGATCATTATTTCCACGGAGGGCAAGACGCCCGAGCAGGTGGCCGCGGCGGAAAAAAAGGCGAAAGACCTGGTGGCACGCGCGCGCAAGGGCGAAAAGTTCGGCGATCTGGCGCGCGAGAATTCCGACGAAGTGGAGAGCGCGAAGAACGGGGGGTACGCAGGGGCGTACAAGCGCGGCCTGTTGATGAAGCCGATCGAAGACGTGGTATTCAAGGAGAAGAAAGGCTTCATCACCGATCCCATCAAGACACCCACGGCGCTGGCCATTTTCAAGATCGAAGACCGGTATGAGGCCGGTCAGGCTTCTTTTGAGGAAGTGAAGGACGACATCCAGGGCCGGCTAGCCGAGCCGAAGATGACGCCGAAAGTGCGTGAGTTTCTCACCAGGCTCCGGCAGGAGGCATTCCTGGAGATCAAGGACAGCTACCTCGATAGCGGCGCCGCGCCGGGCAAAGATACCCACTGGCACGACGTGGCGCAGTTGAAGCCTCCGACCACCACCAAGGAAGAGGTGGCGGCGCACTCCACCCAGAGGAAGAAGCTGCTCTTTATCCCGATCCCGGGCACGCACAAGAAGGGCAAGGGCGGCAGTGATACCACGCCCCCGGCGGCGCCCGCACCGCCACCCGCGACGCCCATCAAACAATGAAATCTCCGTATGTGAACGAGATCGAGGCGAATAAGCTGATCACGACCAGCTTTCTGGTTCACTCGAAGGAGATTCGCCAGAAGAAGAGCGGCGAGTTGTATCTTTCGCTGCTTCTGGGCGACCGCACCGGCGAACTGGACGCCAAGATGTGGGACAACGTGGCCGAAGTGATCGACGGCTTCGACCGCGATGATTTTGTCAAGGTTAAGGGGCTGGTCCAGGTCTTCCACAACCGGCCGCAACTGACCATCCATAAAATGCGGCGGATGGACGACAGCGAGATCGACTTTTGCGACTACTTTCCCTCATCGCGCCGCGACTCCGGCGAGATGTGGGACGAGTTGCGCGGTATCGTTGCCGGGATCTCGAACTCTCACCTGAAAGGACTGCTGGAAGCGCTGCTGGACGATGAAGATATCGCGCGCCGCTACCGGCGCGCCCCCGCGGCGAAGCAGATCCACCACGCCTACCTCGGAGGCCTGATCGAGCACGTGCTTTCACTGTGCGCCCTGGCCCGCATGGTGGCGCCCCATTATCCGCATATCGATTGCGAGCTGCTGCTGGCGGGCGTGGTGCTGCACGACATCGGGAAGATCTACGAGCTGAACTACGAGCGCGGGTTTTCCTACTCCAACGACGGCCAGTTGCTGGGCCACATCAACATCGGGCTGCGGATGGTGGCCGACAAGCTTCGCGGCTTGCCCGATTTCCCGCCGCAGTTGCGGACGTTGGTGGAGCATATGATCCTGAGCCATCACGGGCAACTCGAATTCGGCTCCCCCAAGCTGCCACAGTTTCCGGAAGCGCTGTTGCTGCACTACCTGGACGATCTGGATTCGAAGATGGAATGCATGCGGGCGCTGATCGCGAACGATCGCCAGGTGGAAGGCTGCTTCACTACGTACAACCACGCTTTGGAGCGCCCGGCGCTGAAGAAAGACCGCTTCCTGAACGGGGAGGCGGAAGCGCCGCGCGCGGCGGAGGCAGCGGCGCCAAATGGGGAGCCGCCGGCGCCCGCGCCGGTGGGCATCGAAGGCGCCGCACCGCCGGATCCCGCAGCCGCGGCGCCGGAGCAGCGCCCGATGTTTGCGCCCAAGCCGGGTTCGTTTTTTGCCGACAAGCTGAAGCAAGCGCTCGCACCCGCCGGGCCGGAGCAGAAAAGCTGATGGCGAAGCCGGCGCGCGAAGTGCCCCCGCCACTCGAGTTGTTATGTCTGAGGGCGCTCTGGTCGATCGGGGAGGGCACAGTGAAAGACGTGCAACGGATCGTGGCCGAGACGCGCCCGCTGGCGTACACCACGATCATGACCGTGCTCGACCGGATGGTGCGCAAGGGCAAACTCGCGCGGCGCAAGAAGGCGCGGGCGTTCGTGTATTCGCCCGAAACGTCGCGCGATACCATGCGGCGGGCGGCCCTCCGCGAATTGCTGGACGGCTATTTCGACGGTTCGGAGGAAGAGTTGATCCTGTTCCTCCGCGGCCGTGAGCCGGCCCGTGCCACCGCGCCCGCCGGGAGTCGCATCGACACGGTGTTACTGTAACGACGGCACGCGATCCTGGGCGAGGGCGGCCGCGGGATAATGGTTCTAATGCAAAACATTCTACCGGTCCTCTGTTTCATTGCCGGTTTCGTCCTCGCCTGGCTGGTCCTGCGATGGCGCAGGCAGGAAACCGAAGGGGCCTTTAAGGCTCTCTCCTCGGACGCCCTGGCCCGCAACAATCAGGCTTTTCTCGAACTGGCGCAGACTGCCTTAGCGCAGACGCAGCAGGCCGCGCGCGGCGATCTTGCCCTGCGGCAGCAGGCGATCGTCGAGCTGGTGACGCCGGTGCGCGTTTCGCTCGAGAAGGTGGATTCCAAGATCCAGGCGCTGGAGACGGCGCGCGCGGGCGCCTATGCCGCGCTCCATGAGCAGGTCCGCAATCTGACAGAAACGCAGGCGCAACTGCGCGCCGAAACCGGGAAGCTGGTGACGGCGCTGCGCACCCCGAGCGTGCGCGGACATTGGGGCGAGATGCAGTTGCGGCGCGTGGTGGAGATGGCGGGCATGCTGGACCATTGCGACTTCCTCACGCAGACCACGATCACCTCGGAAGACGGACGTCTGCGTCCCGATCTTCTGGTCAGTCTGCCCGCGGGCAAGACCATCGTGGTGGACGCCAAAACGCCGCTCGACGAGTACCTGCAGGCGATGGAAGCACCGGACGAGCCAACCCGCAAGGCGCACCTTGCCGGGCACGCACGACAGGTGCGCGCGCACATGACGGCCTTGGGTCGTAAGTCCTACTGGGAGCAGTTCGACCAGGCACCCGAATTCGCCGTTCTGTTTCTGCCCGGCGAGTGTTTCTTCAGCGCGGCGCTGGAGAGCGATCCGTCACTGATCGAGGCGGGGGTGGCGCAAAACATCATCCTGGCCACTCCCACCTCATTGATCGCGCTGCTGCGCGCGGTAGCCTACGGATGGCGGCAGGAGAAGCTCGCGCAGAACGCCGCGGAGATCAGCGCGCTGGGCAAGGAGTTGTTCAAGCGCCTCTCCGATATGGGCGAGCATTTCAACCGCGTCGGCAAAAGCCTGGAGCGCGCCGTCGAAGCGTACAATGGCGCGGTGGGCTCGTTGGAAGCCCGCGTGATGGTGACCGCCCGCAAGTTTGCCGACCTGAAGACAGCGCCGCTCGGTGTGGAGATCGCCGAACTGGAGCCGGTCGAGAAGAGTGTCCGCGCGGTGCAGGGCGAGTAGCTATACACTCGCCGGGCGCGCCCGTTCGGTCGTGCGCACGTCTCGTAACACCGCTTGCCAGCCAGGATAGCCTCGCGCCGCCGAAAAGGCGTCTTCTTCGAGGGTGAATGCGATGTCCACGCGCGCGCCCCTGGACATTTCACCAGCGCGGGCGGAGAAGTTCCAGGCCTTCAGCGACAGGATGCGGCCGCCCTGCCTCACGGCGACGCGCAGGTGCTTCTCTTTCCAGACTGCGGGTTCCGCGGCCATCTCCACATCCAGGGCGGTGAATACCGGCTGCGGATTGCCGTGTCCGAACGGAGCGAGTGTCAACACGTCCGCGACGCTGCGCTCCGTGATTTCCCCCAAGTCGAGAACGGCGTCGATATGCACGCGCTCCTCGAAATCTTCGGGACTCAGCCGCGCCGCCGCAAACGCGTTGAACCGCTCGCGGAACTCGGCCACGCGCGCGGCTTCGAGGGTGGCCCCAGCGGCGTATTTGTGGCCTCCGAACCGCACGAAGAGCCCGGACATGGACTCCAACGCCTCCAGCAGATGGAACGCCGGTATGCTGCGGCCGGAGCCCTGCGCCATGCCGTCATCGGGATTGCGGCCGAGCACGAATACGGGGCGATGCAGGCGTTCCACCAGGCGGCTGGCCACGATGCCGAGCACTCCCCGGTGCCATTCCTCGTCATAGTAAACCAGGGCGGCCGCCGATTCATCCACCGCCAGGCGCTCGCAGGCTTCAAGGATTTCGGCCTCGACCTGCTGGCGCTCGCCATTGCGATCGTGAAGTTGGCGGGCCAGGTCGCGTGCCCGCGCGGGGTCATCGGTAAGGAACAACTCGACCACCGCTGTGGCAGTGTCCATGCGGCCCGCGGCGTTTAACCGCGGGGCGATCTGAAAGGCCACCTGCCGGGCGTTGGGCACGTTCTCGCCGGTAAAGCCTGCGACATCGAGCAGCGCGCGCAGCCCCGGATTGCGCACCGCGCGCAACCCGGCGAGGCCGTGTTTGACGATGATGCGGTTCTCGCCCGAGAGCGGCACGACGTCGGCCACGGTGGCGATGGCCGCGAGCTTGAGGAACGACTCGGAAATGCGCCCCACCTTCTCGGGCGGCCAGTCGAGCGTGGCCAGCAACGCCTGCACCAGTTTGAAAGCAACGCCCGCGCCGCAAAGGTTTTTCTCCGGATATGGGCAATCGGGCCGGTTGGGGTTGAGCACGGCGAGCGCGGGCGGCAATTCGGTTTCGGGCAAGTGATGGTCGGTGACGATTACGTCGATGGCGAGCTCCGCCGCGCGCCGCACCACATCGGTGGCGCGGATTCCGGTATCCACGCTGACGATGAGCCCGACGCCATCGGCCGCGGCCGCCTCCACCACCGCGGGACGCATGCCGTAGCCGTCCTTGAGCCGGTGTGGCACGTGGTAACCGGCGGTGCCGCCCGCGAGCGCGATGGCTTTGTGCAGAAGCACCACGGAGCTGGTGCCGTCCACGTCATAATCGCCATAAATCAGGATCCTCTCACCGGTTCGGATCGCTTTTCGCAGGCGCGCGACGGCCTGGGGCATGTCGCGCATGTTCAGAGGATCGTGCAGCTCGTCGAGCGACGGCGCAAGGAAACGGCGCGCGGACACCGGGTCGCTAAATCCGCGATGGGCGAGCACCTTGCAGGCGGGCGCACCCATGTGGAGGGCGGCGCACAATGCGTCCACTTGCCGGGGATCGACGGCGGGCAGAAGCCAGCGGGCGCCGCGCATGCGGTCAGTTCTTGGAGAAATATCCGCCGAAGTCGTCTTCATCCCCGTCGTCTTCGCCGGCGGTGCGCGAGAGGATTTCATCCTCCGTGCCGAGGAACTCCTGGTACCAATCGGGTTGCACCTGATAAACGTAGAGGCGGGAGTGGTAGTCGAAGGCCAGCTCGATGAAGCACGTCTGGCCCTCGTAGATCCTGAGTTCGCGCAGGCGCGACTGGTATTCGCGCTGCTCTTCCCGGGTGAGATCGAGATCGTCCAACTGCGCCAGAAGATCGCCTGTGTCGTCTGCTTCGAATTCGCGGGTGGCCAGTATGACGATCTGGATTCCACTCTTCTGCGCGACTTCCAGGAACGCCTGATAATCGGGGTGCTGCTCCGTGTCCCAGAGCACCATGGGGAGGCCTTCCAATCCGCCCGGACTGCCGTGAAAGACGACAAAAGCAGCCGAGTCGAGGTACTCCAGGATTTCGCGTTTCAGTGTGTCGAGATTGGCATCCACGATATTCGAGCCTCAGCCCTGCACTAACACCAGAATATCAGAGGGGCCGGCCAGGTCGCGGGCGGAAGGCGTAACGATGGTCTTCGGCCCGATGTAGATCTTGCGATTGTCGCGGATGGCAGCCCGCACATCGTCCTCGCACACAAAACCGACCGGTTGGGGCGGAGGCTCGGGCGGAGACGGCGGTGCCGGGGTTGCCGGGCTTGTCGCGGTCAGTCACCCATACCCGCCCTTGGACCCGGAAGCGCCGCGCCGGGCCAGGAAGCGATCCACCACGTCGGCGGCCACATTGGGCAGCACCGACGGCGTGACCTTGGCCGGCTGCGGCGCACACGATGTCGTGCAGGAGGGCCCGCCCGGCGCCGGCGCGGCGGCGGCCATGCCGCGCGAGGCCAGATACCGCTCCACGGCCGCGACCACAACGCTGCGCTCAAGGGACGCGGGGGCGCCCGCGGAGATCGCCGCCGAAGACGCCGCGTTGTAATCGAGCGGCATCTCGAAAGCCTCCTCCGGCCTGCGCACCACGTATGCCAGCCGCTTGACGTTGATCAGATGCAGGGGGCCGACATTATCCGACGTGGCGTTGCCCGCAACGGCGCCGCACCCCAGCGTCATCGAGGGAAATACGTTGGTGGTGATGCCGGTCGAGCCCTGGGGCGCGGGGGTGTTCACCAGCACGCGCATGGCCGGCATGCGCATGGCGTATTCGCGGGTGCGCGCGTCGTCCTTCGAGTAGATTACCGCCGTGTGGCCCATGCCGCCGAACTTCAGCAGGGCGTAGCAGGTGTCCATGGCGGTGCTGAAATCCTTGACGAAGTAGAGCGAGAGCACGGGCGAAAGCTTCTCGGCGGAGAGCGGATGCTGCTTGCCGACGCCACCCACCTCGGCGCAGAGAATCGAGGTGTCGGGCGGAACGTCGAACCCCGCCATGCGGGCGATCTTGCCGGGCGCCTGACCGACGCATTGCGGATTCACCGTCCAGTTGGGCATGATCAGCAGCTTGCCCAGAGCATCCTTCTGCGCGTCGTTGGCGATGTACGCCTTCTGGGCCTTCAACAGGCTCAGAATGCGGTCGCGCAGAGACGCTTCCGCCACAACGGCCTGCTCGCTCGAGCAGACCGTGCCATAGTCGAAAGACTTACCGGCGACGATCTTGGGGATCGCCTCTTCGAGGTCGGCAGAAGTATCGACCAGCACCGGCACGTTGCCGGGGCCGACGCCGAACGCGGGTTTGCCGCTGGAATAGGCCGCTTTGACGATGCCCGCGCCGCCGGTGGAGAGGATCACGCCGGTGCGCTCGTGCCGCATGAGCGCGTTGGTGGCCTCGATGGTCGCGTTATCGACACACTGGACGATTTCTTCGGGCGCGCCCGCTTCCACGGCGGCCTGGTACAGGATGGCGGTAGTGTCGCAGGTGCACCGGTGCGCCCGGGGATGCGGGCTGACTACGATGGCGTTGCCCGCTTTGAGCGAAATCAGCGTCTTGTAAATCGCCGTGGAGGTGGGATTGGTAGTAGGCAGGATGGCCGCGACCACGCCCACGGGGACGCCGATTTCGACCACCTTCTCGTCGGGCAGTTCGCGCAGGATGCCCACGGTCTTCATGCCGCGCATACGGCGCGGAAGCCAGTCGCAGGCTAGCAGGTTCTTTACGTACTTGTCCTTGGCATTGCCGTAGCCGGTCTCTTCCACAGCCAGGTCGGCCAGGCGGCGGGCGTTGGCGCGCGCGGCGGCTGCCATGCGCTCCACGATGGCGTCCACCTGTTCCTGGGAATAGGTGCGGTAGGTTTGCCAGGCTGCGTATGCCTTCTCGACTTTGCTGCGGACTTCCTGGATGGAGAGAAGGTCTTTATCCTCGAGCATCACCCTTTACTTCTGGAGAACGCCTACGGGAAGCACCTTTTCGACTTCCTCATGCGGACGTGGAATGACGTGGACGCTGACCAGCTCGCCGACGCGCCGGGCCGCGGCCGCACCCGCGTCGGTGGCCGCCTTCACCGCGCCGACGTCGCCTCGCACCATGACGCAGACCAAGCCGGCGCCGACAAATTCCTTGCCGGTCAAAATGACATTGGCGGTCTTGACCATGGCATCGGCAGCCTCGATGGCGCCCACCAAACCTTTTGTCTCGATCAGGCCGAGGGCCTCCATTTTTCCTCCAGTTGAAAAGCGAAAAGACTAACCTATCATAATCCAGGGGTGAAATGCGGTGGGGCGCGCTGGAAGGCGGACAAAAAGAAAATGGTTCCAAGTGACCTGATTCCCAGCCTTGTCCACCACCGGCATGCACGGTACTGAACACGGCATTCCAGAGCGCCGGACGATTCGCCTCTCCGCTCCCCGGCCACTGGGTTTAGCAACAGCCGGATTAACGCTTCCTGGCGCGCCGCAACTTCTCTCTGGAACGGGACCGCACGCTCGTAACGGCCTTTCGCTCGCCCGCAACGGCAGCCGCTTGCACGGCCTCCATTCCGGGGTCAATGTTCCCGGCCTGCTACTTCGCGTGAATGCCCGCCGTTCTCCCTGCCCGTTCGGCCCTTCGGCTCCGCTACCCCAACCGGTTCGCCCCGGCCAAGGCCGCTTCATCGCTTCGTGCCCGTTGCAGTTCTTCCAGCCGGCAACACCGGCTGCGCCTCCAGCCTCCACTCCCCGTTGGGAATTTTGCCTCCCTCCGGATCAAAGCGTTCAACCGGATTTGCCGCCGCTCGGCCCGCCTTCCGAATCCGCCCGATCTCCGCTTACTCCCCGCAGCCCCGTTCTATCGCTAGATTATGACTGCGGATCATCGTTTGCGATCCGCTACGTTTCCGGAGGCTTGCTGTTCCTCAAACCTCTTGGAACCTCCATCACTATGCCCGAGAAGCCGCTGTCCGTCAACCCTTTTTATGGACGATTTGACACTTTTCCTCATAATATTTCTGCCGTGTTTTGAATCAGTTACAGAAGGATGAAGTGGAATTCGTTGTGAATAAAACAAGGCCCTGGCGATTTGCTTTATTGCGAAAGCTTGAGAATCATGCCGGTATCGGTAGCAAGCCACAAGGAGCGGCCGTCACCCGCGGCCAGCATGGCACGATTGGCGACGGCGCGATAATCCACTTCCATCTCGGCCCAGCTCGTGTAGTCCTTACTCTTGAGAACCACAACCTTACCCGGAACCACATGACGCAACTGGCCGGCTTGCAGGAGGCCAGCAAGATAGGCGGTGCCGTCGGGAGCCAGCCAGACATCGCTAATGGCGTATTTCTTGTCCTTGAAAAACGTCATGCTCTTGCCGGTGCGCCAGTCGATCCGGTAGACTTCGCTGGGAATGCGGAACGAGTCGGAGTATTCGATCAAGCCCAAGCCTATGCCGCCCGCGAAGCGCACGTGTGTGACGTCTCCGAACAGCGATGCCGATGAAGACTTCCAGGTCTTGCCGCCATCGTTCGTCACCAGCAAATAGGAGAGGTGCGGCGTTTCGCGGCGGCTCAGGGCTTCCTCCGGATCGATCCAATCGGGCAGCAGAGCGCCCCGGCGCGGGGGCAGATTCCATCCGGTCATCATGCCGAATTGCGGCGACGCAAACGCGATCCAGTTGTACACGCTGTATTCGGGTTTGCCTGGTTGCTCGGCCGCCGCCGCGATCGCGGTCCAGCGCCGGCCGCCATCGTGCGTTTCGAGGGCCACTTTTCTCGGACCCACAGCCCAGCCGTTTTTCTCATCGGCGAAGTACACGCGCAGAATCCGAGACGGAGGCTTGGGCAACTTGCTCCAACTCTTGCCGGCCTCCATAGTCTGCCAGAGACCATTGACCGTAACCATCCAACCAGCGTTTTCATTGAGGAAGAACAGGGAGAGGGGCGCGTCTTTGAGCCGGACGATCTGCCAATGCGCGCCGCCATCGGACGTGACCAACGACGTGGGCTGCCGGCGGCGCCCCTCGGCGACGAAGCCCACCGCCACGCCGCGCGACGGCGACGCGAACTGGAGGTCGTTAATCTCCAGGGCGGAGTTGTTCTTATCGTAGAGATACTGCATCTGCCAGCGCTGGGCATGGAGCGGCGTCATACCCGCCGCCAGCGCCCACAGCGCGCATACCGGCCGGACGAAAGACGGATTCACCTTGATCCTATTGTTTCATCGGAATGGGTCCGGAGGAAAGCACCAGCTCCACGTGATTGGCGGATTCCAATGCCTCGGGAGACATGCGGGCCAGCACGAGCACACATCCAATCTGTTCGCCCACCGTGGTCAGGACCTCCATCTCGCTGCCGGTGTGCTGATGCGGCGAGCGATGCTGCACGTTGATCACGCCCACCACGCGGTTGCGCGCAATCAGAGGGGCAGAAAGGAAAGCCTCGAATGTGTCTTCCTCCAACTGGGAAAATTTCTTAAATCGCGGGTCCTTGTAAGCCTCGCGCGATATGGACAGCAGACGGCGCTCGCGCGCGACCCAACCCGTGAGGCCTTCATTCCACCGCAGCCGCAGCTTCCCGATGGTGGAGGGGTGCGGCGTATTGGAAGCGCACAGGACCAGGTCCTCGCCATCGAGGAGATAGACCAGGCACGCATCGCAGGCGGTGAACTCGACGACCAGGGAGACCACCCCCATGAGCACGTCCTGCAAGCTCAGATCGCGAACCATGAAGCGGCTGATCTTCTGGAACACGCGCAACTGCTGCTCGGTCCTCTGAAGGCGCAATTCGAGCTCTTTGGCTTTCGGCACAACCTTATTATATCCTTGGGTTCGCGATGCGCCGGCCATGCGGCCGGAATTAACCGCGGGCGCAATCGCCTACAATCAATCATTGGAAAAGGAGCCATGGGATGATGGAACGCCGCGCCCCGGGAGCGCTGGCCACGTGGAGCGCGCCGGAGTGTCCATTCACCATCGAGTACGCGACTCGGGTGCTCGAGGATATCCGGCTGGCCGTGGCCGAGGCGTTCTTTTCCCTGCCGCGCGGCGGCGCCGAGATCGGCGGCATCTTGCTCGGGAAACACGAGGATAGGCGCCTGGTGATCTCCGGCTACGCGGCCCTCGACTGCGAGCACGCGATGGGGCCGTCATTCACGCTCTCTCCGGCGGACCTGGAGCGGCTGGCGGAGTTGTTGGCCTCGGCCGCGCGGAATCCCGGCGACTCGCGGCCGGTGGGATGGTACCACTCGCACACGCGCAGCGAGATCTTCCTTTCCGACGCCGATCAGGAGATCCACCGGCGCTACTTTCCGGAGCCGTGGCAGGTGGCGCTGGTGCTGAAGCCGCACACGTTTGAGCCCATGAGGGGCGGCTTTTTTTTTCGCGAGAGCGGCGGGTCCATGCGGGCGGCGGCCAGTTACCAGGAGTTCGTGCTCGATCCCTTGCCGGCGATCCCCGTTCCCGGAGACAGCGCGCCTCGCCCGGCGCCGCGGGCGCGCCACGAACCGCAGCTCCGCGAGCCGGCGCTGGCAATTTCGGGTGAGCCGGCGCCGACAGTGGAGGCAGCGCTGGCGCCGCCGCCCGTGGCCGTGGTGCACGACCTGCCCGCGCCGAAGTTCGCGCAAGTGCATCCGGCGCGTTCGTGGCGCTGGCTGGGCATCCCGGTGGCCGTCAGCCTCGGCCTGGCGCTCGGCGCCGCCGGTTTCCAGACCCGGCAGGTTTGGCTGCCGCGCCTGACGGAAGCGATCGAGCGCATCCGGCCGGGCTCGGGCGCGCCCCATATCGGGCTGAACACCATCGACAGCGACGGCCAGTTGCAGATCCGTTGGGACCGCGGTTCGGCGGCGGTTCGCGCGGGCACAGGGGCCATCCTGGAGATTGCCGATGGCAGTCCCGGCGCCCGGGGAATCCGGCTGGACGCGGCGCAACTCCAGGCCGGCCTCTTCACGTATGCCCGCGAGAGCGATCGGGTGGATGTGGCGCTGATCGTGAATCAGCCGCACGGGCAGCAAGTTCGCGAAATGACCGGTTTCCTGGGGAAACTTCCGGATCGGAAAACGGCCGCCGGGGACTCCGCCCTGCGCCGCGAGCGCGACGAGCTGGCCGCGCAGGCCGCCAAACTCAAATCGGACCTGGACGCGCAGATCGCGCGCAACGCGTACCTGTCGAAACGGCTGGCCCAAGCGCAAGCCGACCTCCAGCGCCGGCGCCTGGAAAATCAGAGCCGCGATCCTATCAAGTAAATGCAGCCCCCAAGCCACCCGCCAAGTTACAACGCCGCGCGTTTCCTGCCCCTGTTGCTGATTCTGTTCGCCGCCAGCGGCTGTTCCGCGCTGATTTACGAGATCGTGTGGTACCAACTGCTGCAACTGGCCATAGGTTCCACCGCCGTGTCACTGGGATTCCTGCTGGCGACTTACATGGGCGGTCTGTGCCTGGGCAGCATCGGCTTGCCGCGCCTGGGTTTTCGGCGGCAACATCCTTTGCGGGTTTATGCCGCGCTGGAGGTTGGTATCGCGCTGTGCGGAGTCCTGGTGCTGCTGGCCATTCCCTATATCGACCGGATTTACATCGCCGGGGCGGAGCACGGCTTGCCGGGCATGCTGCTCCGCGGGTTCGTTGCCGCCGTTTGCCTGTTGCCGCCCACGGTGCTGATGGGGGCGTCGCTGCCGGCCATCGTGCGCTGGATCGAATCCAGCCCGCGCGGCGTATCGTGGTGGGGATTGTTGTATGGCGGGAACACCGTGGGGGCGGTCTTCGGATGCCTGCTCGCCGGGTTCTACCTGCTGCGCGTCTACAATACGGCCACCGCCACCTATGCCGCCGCCGCGATCAACCTGGCCGTGGCTGCACTCAGCTTCGCGCTGGCCGCCCGCACTCCGCCGCGCGCGGGCATGGAGGCGGCGGCCGATACCGGCGCCGAGGTCACACCCGCGCCCCAACGCGCGGCGCGCCCGGCGCGCCAGTGGACCGTCTACGTCACCATCGCGCTCTCCGGCGCCTGCGCGCTGGGCGCCGAGGTGGTGTGGACGCGCCTCATGGGCATGATGCTGGGCGCCACGGTGTATGTGTTCTCGATCATCCTGGCCGTGTTCCTGGTGGGGCTGGCCATGGGCAGCGGCTTGGGGTCGCTCCTGCTGCGGTTGCGCGGCGCATGGCAGGCGCGGCTGGCGCTAGGCTGGTGCCAGATTCTGCTTACCCTGGGCATCGCCTGGACGGCTTACATGATCGCCGACTCGCTGCCCTATTGGCCCATCAACCCGCTGCTCACCACCAGCGCCTGGTATACCTTCCAGATCGACCTGATGCGTTGCCTGTGGGCCATTCTGCCGCCGGCCATCCTGTGGGGCGCCAGTTTCCCGCTCGCGCTGGCGGCTGCCTCCGCCCCCGGCGAGGATCCCGGGCGGGTGGTCGGGGGCATCTATGCGGCCAACACGCTGGGCGCCATCGTGGGCGCTCTGGGCGTCAGCCTGGTCCTGGTCCCCTGGGTGGGCACGCAGCAGGCGCAGCGCGTGCTGCTGGTGGTGTCGGCCCTGAGCGCGCTCTTTGTGCTGGCGCCGCAGGTGCGGCGGACGCGCTCGAAAGCGGTGGCGGCGGCTGTGACGGCGTCGCTCGCGGTGGCGGGACTGCTGGCCTGGGGAGTGGACGCGGTTCCCGGCGAGCTGATCGCCTACGGCCGCCGCATGGCCATCTCGGCGGGCAAAGCGCGCATCCTCTACACCGCCGAGGGCCGGAACTCCTCGGTGGCCATTTCGCAGTGGAACGACGGCGCCATCGAGGTGGATGTGAACGGCCACGTGGAGGCCACCACCGAGCCGTACGACATGAAGCTGCAGCGGATGGTGGGGCACATGCCGGCGCTGCTGCACCCCAATCCGCGGTCGGTGCTGGGCATCGGGTTCGGAGCCGGAGTCTCCGCCGGCACGTTCACCAGGTATCCCGGCATAGAGAGCATCACCATCTGCGAGATCGAGCCCATCATCCCGCCCACCTCCACGCGCTACTTTGCCCGCGAGGATTACGACGTGCTGCACAATCCGCGCACGCACATTATTTACGACGATGCGCGCCACTATGTACTTACTACTACGAGTAAGTTCGATATCATCGCTTCCGACCCGCTGGATGTGTTTGTCAAAGGCACGGCGGCGCTTTATTCGAAAGAGTATTTCGACATAGTGAAGCGGCATTTGAATCCGGGCGGTATCTTCACCTTGTATGTGCCGCTCTATGAGACCGACGAGAGAACGATCAAGAGTGAGCTGGCGACTTTCTTTCAGGCTTTTCCCCACGCGACCATCTGGGCGAACACGGTGAACGGGCAGGGCTACGACATGGTCTTCATGGGGCAGGCGGAGCCGCTGCGCATCAACCTGGACGAACTCGAGGAGCGCCTGCGCCGCCCGGACTACGCCGCCGTGGCGCAATCGCTCCGCGAAATCGGCGTCGGTTCGCCGATCGAGCTGCTGGCTACTTACGCCGGCCAGAAGTCCGACCTGGATGCGTGGCTGGAGGGCGCGGAGATCAACCGGGATGGCGACCTGCGGCTGCAATACCTGGCAGGTTGGGGAATTAACTCGCGTTTGGAAGACTACCTCTACCGCCGGATCATGAGCTACCGCCGCCCGCCCGGGAATCTGTTTGCCGGCTCGCCGCGGCAAATGCAGGCGCTCGCCGATGCGTTTTCCATGAGCATGGGAGGCCAGTAGGGCGGGGAAGCCTGGGACGGCCTTCGGCCCTGGCTGCTTGCGCCGTCGCCGCACTGCGGCTCCGCGCAAGCCTGGCAGTCCCCCACCGGCTTGCTTACACTTTTTCCGGCACTACGAACGGCTTGCGGTATTCGCGCGTCAGATACCGGTTGGCTTCCGCATCGTTGAGGCACGTCATGGTCTTGGCATCGAAGTGCAGCGTTCGGCCCACGCGGTACGAGATGTTGGCCAGGTGCACCAGCACGGTGGATACCGCGCCTTCTTCGACCTCCGCGTTCAAACTCTCGCGCTTGCGGCTGCGCACCGCGTCGATGAAGTTGGCGTAGTGGTCGCCGCCGGCTTTCCTGGCCGGGCCGGGCTCCTCGCCGGTCCCCATCCAGGTCTTATAGGAAGTGTAGCTGTCGATCGCGAGATAGCCCTTGGAGCCGTAGAAGAGGTTGCCGATGCTGTTCAGCGGCTTGGGGGCGCCGGCGGGGTTGGAGACTTCATCATCGGAATTGTCGGCCGGGGCGCGCCGCTGGTCGTGGACGCTGGCTTCGCCGTTCGACATCCAATGCCGGACTTCGAACTCCATCATCTTCCGCTTGCCGCTCTCGTTGAATTCGAAGGCGCAGTTCAGGGTGTTGGGCGTCTCCTGATCGTCGTCGAACATGAAGTGGCCGCCGATGGCGCTCGCCTTCACGGGATACTTCACTCCCAGGCCCCAGCGCGCCACGTCCATCTCGTGGATGCCCTGGTTGCCCAGATCGCCGTTGCCGTAATCCCAGAACCAGTGCCAGTTGTAGTGGAAGCGGTTCATGGTGAACTCGCGCTTGGGCGCGGGCCCCGTCCAGAGGTCGTAGTCCACTCCGGGCGGCACCGGCGAGGGCGGCGTGCGGCCAATCGTGTCGCGCCATTTGAAGCACAGGCCGCGGGCCAGGTACACGTCGCCCAAGAAACCGTCGCGCATCATCTTGACCGCTTCCTGCGCGGCGGCCGATGAGCGGATCTGGCTGCCGTGCTGGACGATCCGGTCGTATTTGCGCGCCGCCGCCACAATCTGCTTCGCCTCGAAAATGTTATGCGAGCACGGCTTTTCGACGTACACGTCCTTGCCCGCCTGGCAGGCCCAGATGGTCATCAGGGTATGCCAGTGGTTGGGCGTGGCGATGGAGACGGCGTCGATCGATTTGTCCTCCAGCAGCTTGCGAAAATCGGTATACGCCCGGGGCTTTTTGCCACTGTTCTTTTCCACCAGTTGGACGCCGAAGTCCAGGTGCGCCTGGTCCGGGTCGCAGACCGCCGCCACTTCCACGCCGGGCACTTTGGCGTAGCCGTTGATGTGGTCCTTGCCGCGGCCGCCCAGCTTTTTGCCGCGGCCGCCGACGCCGATGCACGCCACCCGGACGGTGTCGCTGGGGCTGGCGAACATGCGTGACGCGGCGCCCAGGGCAGCCGCCGAGCTCATGAGAAAGTGTCTTCGGTCCATATACTTTACCGCTAATTACGCTTCAACGTACCATATTTCGGGGCCGCGTTGCCCCTGCTTCACCGGACCTCCAGGTCCCCGGCCAGCGCGGCCAGAAATTCCGGCGGCGGCGGCGGTTGCAGATAGAAATGGCCGCCGGGAAAAAGCCGCACGGCAAACGACGCGGTGGTCTGCTCCGCCCAGGCGTGCAGATGCTCCGGCCGCACGTTGCCGTCTTGCGCGCCACCGTACGCGCGGATGGCGCAAGGGAGCGGCGCATCTTCGGCGTACACGTAGTTGCGGTAGAGGGCGGCATCGGCCCGCAACGCCGGCAGGATGGCGGAGAGCGGCGCGGGGTCCTCGATCGCTCGAGACGGCATTCCTTGCAGCCGCCGCAGCTCCTCGATCAGGTCGCCGTCTTCCGGCGGCGGAGGCGGAATGTGGCGGCGCCGGTACTGCGGCGCGCGCGCGGCGGAGACAATCAGGATGCGCGGCAACGGCCGGCCGCGCCGGCGCAGCAGCCGCGCCAGCTCAAAAGCCACCGCCGCTCCCATGCTGTGCCCGAAGAAAGCGAACGGCTGCGCGAGATAAGGCGCGATCGCGCCGGCCAGCGCCTCCACCAGCGGCGCCATGCGCTCGAAGGGCGCCTCGCGATGGCGCGATTCGCGCCCCGGCAGGCGCACGGGACACACGTGGGCCAGCACCCCGCCCTGGCCGGCGAACCGCGCCGCCCCGCCCCCGGCGTGAGGAAACCAGAACAGGCGTGGGCACGGGGCTGCATCGGCGCCCGGAAACCAGGCAGAGGCGGGCGCTCTCTTGCGCCAGCGCAACGCCAGCAGGCGGCGCTTCTCGGGAGAGAGCTGGTCCGCCGCGGACTCGCTGTGCCCGGCCCGCGGATTGTGCGCCGCTTCCCGCCGGGGTTGGCGCAACACGTCCTCGAGCAGTTGTTCGAAGGGCTCGACGCTGAGGCTGCGCGCATACGCCAACGCGGCCGCGCGCGACGCCCGCGAAATCTCCTGGTACTGCGCGCGGCCGGAAAGCAGCCGCGCCAGGGCCTCGCGCCAGGGGCCGATATCCTGCGGCGGCACTTCGGCCACGGGCACCATCTGTTCGTCGAGGCGCGCCTGGTATTTCACGATGGGATTCACCGGCAGCAGATAGGGCACTCCCATTTTGGCCTCGGGAAGGCCCCCCACATTGCTGGCGATCACGGGGACGCCGCGGAGCATCGCCTCCAGCACGATGCGGCTGCGCGCTTCGGCCCACAGCGAGGGCACGAGCAGGACGCGCGTGCGCTCCAGCAGCCGGTCGATATCGTCCACCGCGTCGAGCACGCGGATGTTGGCGCGCGCACTGAGCGCCGTGCGGTCCTCCCGGTTGGTTCCCCATAGGGGCACGGCGGCAAAGGACACATCCGGGAATGCGTCCGCCAGCGCCAGGAAAATGGCGATGCCCTTGACCGCGCAAGGGTTCACCAGGGTGACAAATTCGTTGTCGAAGCCGGCCAGCTCCGGCGGGGCTTCGCGCGCCGCGGGCTCGAGCAGCGAAATGGGCACCTGCACGGCATCGATCCTCGCCCAGCGCCGTATGTAATCGGCCACATACCGGCTTACGCCCACCACGCGGTCCACCGCGTGCAGCCGCGCGGCGCCCGCCTCGTTGGGAAAAGCGCTATCGGGGCCGAAGGGGAGCGCGAGCGTGGCGCGCACCAGGTAGACCACGCGCGCCCGGCCCCAATGCAGCACGGCGTCGAGCAGAAACTGCGCCGGGTCGTCGGTGGAGGCCAGAATCACGTCCGGCCGGAACTCCTCGGCCTGAGCCAGGAAGCAGGCGCGCGGGCTGGTGTTGGTCGCCACGCGCGCCTCCACGCCCGCGCGTGCAAAAGCAACCACGCCGGCGGCGGGCTGCTCCAGGCACTCGACCTCGCGCGCCGCCAGCTCCGCCAGATAAGCGCGGTGCTCCGCCTCCCCGAAGGCGCTGATGCGCGCCACCGCGCGGCACCTGTGACCGCGCGCCGCCAGGGCCTCCAGTAGCAGCCGGTTGGATTTGTCGCCGCCGCCGTGGGCCGGAAAGTAACGCGAATTCTGGGCCAGCAGGATGCGCATCACGGAGCCATGCGGCGCTTGCGCAGACGCTCCAGCAGCAGCGCGCGCTTTTCCGGGGAAAGCGATTCGATGGTGGCGGGCCGCTCCTGCGCCGGGGGAGTATCGCATCCCGGCCGCAGCGCGCGCAGGTACGCCTCCATGCGCGCCGCGTCGAGCCCCGCGGCGAACCGCCCGGCGGCCTGCCGCGATGCCGCCGATTCCCGCCGGTATGCCGCGCCGTCCCCCAGCAGTTCTGCAAGCGCCGCCAGCCAGGGTTCGAGAGCGTTCTCCTCGACCACCGGCTGGGGCATGGTGCGCTCGTCGAACGCCGCGCGGTAGCGCTCGATGGTGCGGACCGGAATCACGTAGCCGGTGCCGCACTTGGCTTCCACCAGGCCGCCGGCATCGCTCGCCACTACGGGAACGCCGCGCAGCATGGCCTCCATGACGATCAGCCCGAAGCCTTCGTACCACAGCGAGGGCATCAGCAAAACGCGCGTTTGCGCCAGCACCTCGTCGATGCTCCGGGCGTTGGGCAGAAAACGCACGTTGGGCAGACGCTCGAGAGCGCCCCGGTCCTCGGCCGTGGTGCCCCATCCCGGCACCACGCCGAAGGGCACCTCGCGCAGCCGCTCCGCCACCCGCAGAAAGATCGAAATGCCCTTCACCGCGCAGGGATTGATCATGGCGATCACGCCGCGCTCGAAGTTGTCGTATAGGGGGAACGGGCCCGGCCCGTAGATGGGCGGATGGATCACTTCGGCCTCGCGCCCCAGTTCGCGCGCGATGTAATCCGCCATGTGGCTACCGATGGCGACGATGCCCGCCGCTCGCGCCACCAGGCCGGCGGCGTGCCCGTCCGGATTCCAACTGGCCGGACCGAAGGGAAAGAACTGCGGCGTGTGCGCCAGGTAGACCACGCGCCCCGCCGCCTGGTGGTGCGCCTCGCGCAGCAGCGCGTGCCCCAGGTCCTCGGACGACACCAGCACCCAATCGGGCCGGAATTCGCAGATTTGCTGGCGCAGCACGTGGACGCGCCGCGACGGCTCCTCCACCGCGAAGGTGGCGCACGGGGGCGGGCCGGACTGGCCCGCGGCCCGGTCGCGCTCCACCCCGCACACGATGCGGCATTCGTGGCCCGCGCGCGTGAGTTGCGCGAGCCACACGAGATTGCTGCGCGTCGCGCCGCCGCGGGGCGGCACATAGGATGCGTTGGCCGTCAGGAGGATGCGCATGAGTTATTCCGCATCCTGCTCCTCGGCCAGCAGCGCCCGGGCCTCTTCATCGGAAAGCGAGGCGAGCTCCCGCAACAGCTCCTGATATTCCGCTCCCCCCTGTTCCATCTCTTTCAACTCGATCGCTTTGGCCAGCTCGGCCACGGTGAATTCGCCGCTATAGACCACTTCGAGCGAGAGATCGACGCCGTAAATCTGGCGCACGCGCGACAGCAACTGCACGGCCAGCAGCGAGTGGCCGCCCAGCTCGAAGAAGTTATCGCGGATGCCCACGGCCGGCAGGTTGAGCAGCTCGGCCCACAGCTCCGCCAAGCCGCGCTCGAGCGGGGTACGCGGCATCGCCGCGCCCTCCCGCTCCGCCGGCCGCGGCTGCGCCGTGAGCGAGGCGGCGCGAATGCGCTCCCAAACCGCCTGCGGATCGCGTAGTGCGGTCGCGATCTTGCGGTAATCGACGCGCCAGGCGGGGCAGCGGCCCGACGGCGCCGCGGGAGCTTCGACCGGCCCGGACGCCTGCCCCACGCGATACTTCACCGCCGCGGCTTCCCGCGCATCCAGCCGGAACACGCCATCGGTATCGGCGGCCCGCAAGGATTCCAAAAAAAGCGCTGCGGGGCGGTTGCGCTCGCCCGGCACGAAGGGAATCTCCACGCGTGCCCGGCCGCGCGCCAATGCAATTTCCCCCAGCCGGGCCACCATGCGATGCTCCACGCCGCGCCCCAGCACGCGGCAGCTCAGCAGAAAAGTATCGACCACCAGGGCATCGGGCGCGCCGCGAAAGATCATCACGCCGGTGAGCCCGTAGCTGCCGAAGCGGTCCTTCACGTCCACGGTGAGGCACTCCGCGCCCGCGCGAAGCAGCTCCTCAAGTTCGCCCTCGGTGCGCCGCACGCAGGTGGCATTCATCTGGTTGGTGCGCCGCGTGAGCTGCGCCACGCGCGCCACTTGCGCCGCCTCGATGGGAGCGATGGCGACGGCCAGCTCGAGCGACGCCAGAAACTCCTCCAGGTTGGCGGCCGCGCGCTCGGCCCGCGCCCGCTCCGCCCGTTGTGCGTAGAGCTCCGGCCGGCGGCGGTCCTCCTCGGTCACGCGCGCCTGGTCGAATGCCCACACGTGCCGCAGGAATTCGGGGATCTCCGCGGCGATTTCCGGCAGCGGCAGGGCCAGCACTTCGGGCGCCTCCGCCTGCGCTTCGGTACACTCCTTGGGGTTGTCGTCCACCAGGATGAAGCTGTCGAGGCCCAGCCCCAGCTCGCCGGCGAGCGACGCCAGGTTCGCGCCCTTACTGCCCCAGTTGATGCGCCGGGCCGCGAAATCATCGAGTGCGAGCGGCATCTCGGGATGGGCGCGGAACGTCTCGACGACGTCGTTCTCATTGTTCTTGCTGGCGAGCGCCAGCAGCATGCCCGCCTTCCGGCGGCCGGCCATGAACTCCTGGAGGGCGCGGCGGGGCTCGTCCAGCACCACGCCGTGCGGCCCATCCTCGCCGCAGATGCCCGCCCATAGAGTTTCGTCGCAATCGAGGGCAATCACCTTGTACGGAGGGCGGATGAGCGCATGAATCCGGCGCGTGACGGCGGTGGCCAGCGCCACGAAAAACAGCGGTGTGTACGGCACCCGCCCCAACTCGTCGGCGTGCGCGTCGTGGATCTCCGCCACCGGGAGGAGCGCCAGCAATTCGGCCGGGGCGATGATGTCGACCGCGGCCAGGCCGGCAACCCCCTGGCGCACCGTGTGCTCCAGGCCCGCAAAAGTGGCTTCGTGCCGCGGCGCGCTGGGGCAGATCGCCAGGATCAGAGGCGCGCGAAAGGACGCCGCCGAAGCGCGCACCGCCTCCACCAGACGGCGCGCGCGCTCTTCCAGGCCGGCAGTCCCGCCATCGCGCAGCCAGTCTTCGAAGCGCAGCAGCCCGACGTTCGCGCCGCGATTGCGCGCAAAGAGCCCGCCGGGGTCGAGCAGTTGCTGAAAAAGCTGATCGTACGCCGCGAACCGTATGTCCCAATCGAGCCCCAGCTCAGCGGCCCAGAAGGCCATGGCCGGCTGGATGGCTTCGGCGGTAAACGTGGCGCTGATGGCGATCGCGCGATCGTCGGAGGGCATCAAATCCCATTATATGGAGCCACGGAACAAACCCGGCCGCGCCCGCGTATAGTATCGGTGAACGACCCGGGAGGTGAAGAATGTTCTGCGATCGTTGCGGTGCGAAGGTACAGGAGGGCCATGCCTTCTGTCCGGCGTGCGGCAAATCCATAGGCACGGTGCCCATGATGCCGGTCCAGGGCCGGATCGAGGGCCATGTGCGCCTGGTGGGGATCTTCTGGCTGGCGCTTTCCGCCCTCCGCCTGGTGGGCGGATTCGCCGTGTTGACGATTTTCGGCGAGGGCCTGCACACGCTGGCGCGTGGGGTGCCGGGCTTTGTCAACGACATCATGCAAACGGTGGGAGGCGTCCTGCTGGCCTTCGGGGTCCTCGGTATCATTGCGGGCTGGGGTCTGCTCGAACGGCAGCGGTGGGCGCGCATGCTGGCCATCGTTTTGGGATGCTTCGGGCTGCTGGATGTAGGTTTGGGCACGGCGCTGGGCGTCTATACCCTGTGGGTGCTGCTGCCGGCCAAGTCGGAACGGGAGTACAACCAGATCGCGCGTGTGGCGTAGACGGCGCGATGCGACTAACGGGCGCCCCCACTGGCGCTGGCACGGTTCCGTCCGTGGGCTGATTCGCCACACGTGGCACCAGTTACGATGCCACCGACGCCGGGCAGGGTCGCACGTTCGCATACACGGGAACCCGATCCATCCGGGAACGAAGTTGCTTCACCTTCGCCTCGATGCCTTGCCGGTCTTCCTCAATCAAACCGGAAATCCTGGGCAAAAGCAGGTTCGCCGTTTGGTAGGCTTTCTCGGCCTGGGCGAAGAGAGCGGAATTCCGGGTAGTCGCCACGTCCACCAGGGCGAAGCCACGATCGAGTTCCCGCTGGACCAGGATCAGCAGATCGTGATCCGTTCTGGAACGGAGCACTCTGAGTTTTTGCGTGTTGGTTGACATCTCGAGAAAACCCCCTGACGACGCAAGTCCTTACAGCAGGCGACCTCTGAAATCGGTTGCCTTGTTCAAATCTCCCGCATTCTTCGGCTTCCTTGTATAAGACGAAACAGCCCCGGCTTTGGTTCACAGAATCGAAGGTCTTACGGTAAGTAGCCCGCTGGCAGAACCGGTGTGGCGGCATCTCCTCATTTGTTGGACGGCGCAGCCGAGTGGCGGTTAGCGACACCTTGTGGTCCAGGGCCTGCCCCACGCGGACGCGAATGACATGCAATGGCGCCCGAGGCGCTCCGGTGAATGTGAATCGGCCGCTCCGGACATCGTGGTGCTGCGCAACCACGGCCGCGCAGGCCGGCCCGGCGTCGTTCACGGTCGAAACACGTCAATGAACCTCAGCCCTTCCTCTTCACGAGCTTCAAATAGGGGAAGAAGGCCGCCGTGCTCTTGCCCCATGCCTTCAAGAGAATTTTCACAACCTGCATGCCATCGGCGCCGGCGGGGGCCCCGGCCAACACCAGTTGTCCCAGGATCCATCCCAGGAGGCCGGTGACCAGCCCCATCCCCAGCATGCCCAGCAGGCAGTGCAGGGTCAAAACGGTCGTCTCGAAGGGCAGCGCGTACATATCCGAGGGAATTGCCATGCAATAGATCAGCACCCCGATGTTCCAGATGGGATCCAGAAACCCGCCGATCTCCTTGAAGTTCTCGGGGCGCGCGGTGGCAGCGTCCTTGGGTTCCTGGTGGTTATTCAGCGTAAGGAACGACAGGAAGAACTCATAAGCCAATCCTACCCAGTAAGTGTCCGGCCCGCTCCTGTTAGTAATTATGCCCAGGAACGTATCCATGAACTTACTGAACGTATTCGGCGGATTCGGAGGGTCGGGAGCCGACGGTTCGTCGACGGCTTTTATGATTGTCTCGATCAGGCCGGCGATCTTGATCCCGACGTCCTGCAGAAAGTCGTACCACCAGCCATAGTCCTCCTTCCACGCTTGCGACTGAATGCCGACAAAATCGGATACGGATCGCCGGAAGGCCACCTTGGCGATGAATTCGGAAAGCGAGCGGCCTATGTTGAGGGAGTTGGAAGTAGCGGTGTACTTCCTCTCCGCCTTTTTCGCCAATGCGATCGTCAGGGCGTACATGACGATGTTGCCGATGTCCTGGGTGCACAGTGCCACGTAGGCGGCCGTGTCCATCTGATCGGCGGTCATTTTGGCGAAGCTGTAGTACGAGTTCCCCGGGCCCTTGCTGAAGATGGGGGCGCTCTGCCAGGTCACGCCGGTGCCGGTATGGATGATCCGCTGCCCCAGCAGCACCTGCGTGCGGTCGGGGCTCACCCACACCTTTTCGCCCTGCGGCCAGCTCACCAGGTTCGCAAAGATCCAGCTGAACCAGTTGCCCGTGCCGACCTTGAGTTTGTTATCGTCCCTCTTGACCGTGAACTCGAACTCCCCGTCATCCAGGGTCCACGAGTCTCCGCCGTCGCGCACCGCCAGCCGGGCGCGCGGCGACAGGATAATATCGTTCTGCTGAAACACGCCGGCCAGCGCCGTGGAGACCGGTCCACTCTTCAGATCGCCGAGCAGCGCGAACGGAAGCTCAAAGAAGATGCCCAGCCGGTCCAGCGGATAGAGGGTGACGGTTCCGCTGAGCCTGACCGCCTGGTAGTGATGGCCGCTGCCGCTCTCCTGTATGTCCCAGGAGTTACCGTCCCCGTGAGAGACCGTCAATCCGTTCTCCGTCAGGAGAATTCCATTCTCCTTGAAGAGCTTGCACAGAGCGGTGAGATCGGCCGCCGCCGAGGCAAAATCGCTGGTGCCCACTTCGCACAGCGGAAACACCACCAGGGTGCTCGCCTGTTTCTTGATGATGTACTGTTTCCGGTCGGTGACCTTCCACTTCTTGTTCTCGTCGGCGACCACCAGGAAGGAATAGCGCGAGAGCACAATGCTGAGGGGGCGAAAAGCCGCGCGCAGCTCGGGCAGCATGTAGCCTTCGTTGAAATTCTGGTCCGTGCCGTCGGGCAGCGCGCCCCAATCGCCGTCCCAATTCTGATAGGTCAGCAGCTTGGAGGCGTAGTAGCCGATCTGCACCGGTTGGCTGGAGTTGGCCGCGGCCGGCGCCGGTGCGGGCGCCGCCGACCGCGGTCCGGCGGTGATGGCGGACGTGCGCCAGACGGGGCGCAGGAGTTGCTGCGGGGGCGGCGCGGGAGCCGCCAGGTCGACGATGCTGTGACCCAGGTGGACCCCGGTGGCCGCCGCCTTGCCGATGCACGCCGCACGTCCCAGGGCCGAATCCACCTCGGGGCGTTTCAGGACGTCCAGCAGAGCCTGCGCCGCGCGGTCCGCGTCCAGCTTCGGGAACTGGAATAAGGGCTGTGCCTCGCGCCGGAGACGCCTCAGGATGGCCGCGGCTTCCCTGCGCCGGGAGCGCTGCTGGGCGGTTTCGCCCTCGGCCGGCTGTTCGAGCGACCCTGCCATCCCGTCGAGAAAGTCCCAGATCCACTGCTCGATGGCATCGGGCGTGAACCCCAGATCCCGTTCGAGGATGCCGAAGACGGTTTCGAGCCCGCCGCGCACCTGGGGCGCCGACAGATTCTTCAGCCAGCCGATGGCGTCGGCGAGGCTCTGCATGAAGGCGTCGGCCGCGGCCGCTGCGTCGCCGGGCGTAGCGAGCGCCACCCCCTGGAGCTTGGTGAGCAGCGGTTGGAAGAATGCCGTCAGGTGCACGGCGGCATTGCTAACGCCGGCCTCGATCCGGGCCACCAGCTTGGCCGCGGCCTCTGCCAGCGCGCGCTCCATCGCGGCCGGCAAGGGCCCGCCCCCGGCGGCGTCCTCCGCCAGCAGAAGCGCCAGCGTCACGAGGTCGTCGAGTATGGCGGACTCCGGCGCCCGCTGGAGCACCCGCCGGAGCTTCTGCGGTTGGAGGAGAATTTGGCCGACAGACATAACTATTCCTTCGGGCGCTCAGAACCCCAGGCTCGCGCCGATATCGCCGAGATCGATGCTGATGTGCAGCGGCGGCACGGCATCGCGCAGCTCCTGGTACGCCTGGTTCACGCGCGCCATTTCCGCTTTCAACTTCTCGTCCAGGTGAGTGAACTGATCGAGCAGCGCCTTCAGCAGGTCGCTGGGGTCGAACACTTTCAGCAGCGGCGTCATGGTCTGGTCGAAGACCTTGGCCGCATCGGCGACCAGCGCCCCCGGATCGAGCGGCTTCAGCCGGTCCACGATCGCCTGGTAATCGCTATCGAGCTTGGCCACGGCGTCCGCCGGAACGAGCAGCGTCACCTGGAGGGTATCGAGCATCTTGTTGAAGGCATCGTCGATGGCCTTGTGCAACTGCGCCGGGCCGATGGACTCCAGCTTGCTCCGCAAGTCGGTAAACAACTGGTTCAGGCCGTCGACAATGAAATTCAGATTCAGTCCCTTGAGCTTGTCCACCAGGGCTTTCATTTTGTCGCGGATGCCGGTGAGCGAATCGGGCCCTTTCAACAGCACGTCCAACTTGGAATCGAGCAGAGCGACCACGCCCTTCACCTTTTCCAGAACCGGCTCGACGGTCTGCGCCAGGGGAGCGAACAGCGCCAGCGCCGCCGTGATGGGGCGCGCGAAGGCCGCGTCCAGGGCCTGGCCCACCCATTGCCGCAGAGTTTCCGGGCTGGCCTGCAGGTGGCTCAGCTCCGCCAGCGCTCCGGCGGCGTGGAAGCGGTCGTCCCAATCGCCCAGGGCCGCCTGGAAACCGCTATCGGTCTGCCCGAGGAGCGACTGCACCTGCGCCGCCGCCGTGTAAGGCGCGCCGAAGGCCGCATCCATGGGATTGCAACGGCTCAATATGGCCGTGACCGCGCCGCGGTCCTGCGCCGCCAGGCCGCCCAGGTCGAGCGCCGCCACGGGGCGGTAGGCCTGGACGATGGCGACCAGTTTGGCCTGCGGGTCGAGCGCATCCAGCGCGGCCGCGAGCGGGCCGGCGGCCGCGTCGAAACGGCTCGAGAGCGCCGCCGCGTGCGTATGATCCAGCGCCGCGCTCAGGGCATCGAGCTTCGGTTGCAGGGCGCTGGCATCGGTGATGGAATTCAGGTTTCCCAGCGCGCCGGCCAGCCAGGCATCCACCTGCTGGCGCGGGTTGGCCAGCCCGTTCAGCATGTCGATGACGCGCTGCAGTTGCGCCACCGCCTGGTCGCCGATGCCGGCCACCTGCTGGATGACGCCCAGCACGCGGTCGATCTGCTGGAACGTCTCGTCCACGGGCAGCGCCTGCATCGCTTTTTGGATCACGCCGCTCAGCGCCTGGTTCAGGGGCTCGACCACCTTCTCGGGACGCAACTGGTCGAAGGCCTGGAGCAACTTCGCGAAGAGCTCTTCGAGCGGCTGGAGCAACCGGCCGGGATTGGCGCTCTGGCGCAGCCGGTCCTTCAGTTTGTCGAGCTCCGCCTGCACGGGCGCGAGCAACCTGCTCGGCTTGAAGGCGTCCATCTGGCCGAGCAGCGCGCGGAACGGCGCCGACAGCGCGTCGCCCAGCAGCGCGGCGGGCTCATACTTGCGTAGCGCTTCGAGCAGCAGTTTCGGTTGTTTCTGGAGCGGTTCGAGCAGCTTCGCCGGCCCCAGATTGATGTCGTCCTGCAATTGCTGGATCAGCGGATTCGCGATGGGCGTGAGGTCCGCCGGCAGAATTTGCAGCGCCGCCTGCAGCGCCAGTTGCAGGGCCATGCTGAGCTGCGAGGTGTCGATTTTCTTGAGACTGTCGGTGACCTGCTGGATGTCGGCAATCACCTGGTCGGTGAGCGGCGCGAAGGAGATCGATTCCAGCGCTTTGGCGGTGTCCTCGATCGCCGAGCGGATGTCGTTGATGGCCGAGGTCACGTCCGCCGATTGCAGCACGCCCGCGGCCTTGCCGATGGCATCTTTCACCGCGCCGAGCAGGCTTGCCGGATTGAAGCCGTTCACCGCCTGGTCGATTTCGCCGATCACCTGGCCGAGCGCATCGCGCACCGGCGCGAACAAGGACTGCAACTGGCCGGCGAGGGCGGCCTGAAAATCGTCGATGGCCGCCGTCACTTTCGCCAGCAACGCGCCGATATCCACCTGCGCCACCAGCTTGTCCACGCCGCTGAACAGCGATTGCACGGCGAGAGTCACTTTCACCTGGGCCTGATCCAGGCCATCGATGGCGTCCTGCATGGCCTGCGCCACGGTGGTGAGCGGCCCTTGAATGGCCGACAGGTCCAGCCGGCCGACCAGGCTTTGGACGCGATCGGAAATCGCGCCGATGAATTCGCCGGCATCGCCCAGCGGCGCCGCCGGAATGGCCGCCGGCGCGTCCGGCAGGAAGCTGAGCGGCGACGGCGCCTGGAGCAGCGACGAAATCCGCCCCAGGCCGTCCGCCAGGTCGCCCGCCAGCGCGGGCAGGCCGACGTGGAGCGCCGCGAGCTGCGGCGCGAGACCGGACTGCACGGTCTGCTGTACGGCGGCGTAGCTGTCGAGCGCCGTCTTGAGGGCCGATACCTCGGAGCCGATCGCGGCCGAGTCCTTGGCTTGAATTGCCGCCTGTAACTTCCCGAGGTGCGCCACCAACTGATCGGAGACCTGCGCCAGGGTGCCCGCGGGCAGTTGGCTGTTCACCGCCGCCAGGGCCGTCTCCACGGCTCCCAACGGACCGTCGACGCTGCCTGCGATCAGCGATTTCAGGTTGCCGAAGGTATCGCCCACGCTGCTCAGAATGTCCTGCGGGGGCATGTTCCGCCAGTCCATGAGCGTCATCAGGGGATAGCGCAGGGAATCGAAGATGGGGATCTCGACGAGTTTGAAGTTGCTGGTGTCCAGGTTATGCATCAACCGGTCGAGCCAGGTGAGCAGCCCGTCCACGTTCATGGGCGAAGGGAGCTGGTCGAGGATATCGCCGAGCCCGCCGAGGGGCGACGGCGGCGGAGCGGCCGCGGGCGCGCCAGCCGCGGCCTGCGCTCCGCCGCTTGACGGTGTGCTGGTTCCCGCGGAGCCGCCACCACCGGCGGGCGGCGCCGGCGCACCGAGGCACAGCAGATCGAGTTGCGCCGCCTGGTAGATGGCCAGCGCCACCTCCATGACTTTCCCCAGCGGCCCGGCCAGTTGGCCGAGCTGCCCCTGCAAGGAATCGAGCCCGCCGGTCAACTCCCCGGTTACCGAGGAGAGGTCGGTGGGGATGGCGGAGGAAAGCGAGCCGAGCGTCTTGCCGAGATCGCCGCCCACATCGATATTGGGCAGCGGCAGGGACTGCAACACCGACCCGAGGTCGCCGATATTCTTCGGCGGGTGCTCGATCAGGCCCGCGACCGTGGACGCCACTTTCGCCAGCGCGGCGGACTGTGCGGCCACGTCCGCGCCGACGGTGTTGTCCTTGAGCGCCTCCGATAGACTGTCAAAAACCGTCGGCATGGCAGCGGCTCACTCCACGTTGACGCCGATATCGACCGGCGCGCCGGACTTTCTCCCCGGACTGCGAACCCGCTGGAGCAAGGCGAAGCCGTCGCCGATCTCGCGGGTCAATTTCATCTGCCCCAGCACGCGGAAAGTGCAATCCAGGCGCAGCCCGGCGGTGGCTGGGGCGGGCACGCCGCCCACCGCCTGAAGCTGGCTCAGCGTGTGAGTCGAGGAGAACTGGCCGGCCGAATGAACCGTGGGCGCGGCCTGGTTGTAGTAGTCCAGTAGCTCATCGCGGCTGGTGAGGATCACGCTGGTGGCCAGCGCCGCCCACTGTTCCACGGCCCCGTAGTCCGCGGCGTAGACGCTCACCTGGAACTCCTGGCTGAAGTCCTGCACCGTGAAAACGCCCGCGAAGGAGTAGCGCAGCAGGATGCCGCCGGCGCCGGCGACGCTCCGCACAAAGGAGATTCTGGCGTTCTGGTAATCGATCTGGAAGTCGCTTCCTTCGGTCAACAGGACCTGCCGCTCGTCGGCGGTCCCTTTGTCCACCACCAGCTTGCACAGCGTCGATGTCTTGAGCGGCGTCTTGGCCAGCGCATAGGGACCTTGCGGGTGCGCGGCATCGATGGGCAGCTCCTGCACGAACTCCTGGGGACGCGGTTCGCTCGAGGCCATGTCTTTAGCGAACGGCTCGATTTCGAGCGCGCCGGCCGACACGGCCACCAACGGCAGCGCCGCGGCCGCCGGGTCGGGCACGGGTCCGGCGCCCACGTGGCCGGCGGGATCCTCCATCGCCCCGGCCAACGCCTGGCGCAAAACGGCGATAATGCGGGCCAGCAGATTCTGAATCATCTAAGCCCGGGCGGCGTTCGCCGTATCCTCCCCATGGGCCTTCGCCAACTCCTCCTCCAGCACCTGGATTGCCCCGCTGATGCGCAGCAGCATGGTGCGGAGGTTGTTGGTCTGCGCCTCCAGCTCCGTCAACTTTTTCTGTCCGGCTTCGAATTCCGCTTTCAGCTCCTGCAACCGGTTGCTCAACTGCGCCTGCATACTCCCCCTTTCACTGCATCACCACCATCACCAGGATCTTTCCCTTCCCCGCGTCAAGCGAGCCCATCGCCTTGCCCAGAATCGCTCCCACCGCGCGCGCCGGTTCCATGGCTTTCTGCGCGTGGCCCCTGGTCGGGCTGGTGGTCAGCAAGTCTCCGGCGGCAATGGGCGCGATATCGGCGTCCACCAGGCACGGCGCCCGGCCGCACAACGCCACGGGCGCCTCCTGCTGGTCCATTCCCAAAATGCAGGCGGGGGCGGTGGAGACGATCCCGACCACCCGCTGGTCGGCTTCGCGGTCGCAGAGCCGCGCCGCGTTCTCGAATTCGTCGAAGACCAGCACCTGCCCCGGCTCCACCGGGCCGGTGGTGCGGAACCGCTCGGCAACGTCCATACCGTTCGATGTGAAACCCGTCTTCAGGATCACCGTCCCGGCCGCGTCGAGCCAGAGATTCGGTTCGCCGCGAATACTGTCGCAGCCATAGGGGCCCTTGGCATATCCCACTTTGACCTGCTGCGGGTTGCCGATGCCCACCATCAGGTTGCCCTTCAGGACGGTATTGCCGCTTCCGCCCTCGACGGCCAGCAGCGGATCCCAGCCGGTGGACCACAGGCCGAATTCGCGCGAGGAGTCGAAATGGATGGCATAGCCGGCGCGCTTGAATCTGCCCTTCGCCGAGGTGTGCTTGAGCAGGCCCTCGTCCCAGTGGTTGGCGGGGTCCCGGTACCAGGTGACTTTGGGCCACTCGTCGGCATCGGCGCCGGAAAACGCGCCCAGGGACCCGTTCACCTGCAACGGCCCCTGGACGGTGACGGCGCCGCTCGAGATGTTCATGCTGAAGCCCCACCCGAAGCCCTGCCCCCAGAAGCCCACCGAGTTGTCGTCCAGCATGCCGACGAACGCGCGGTCGGCGTTGGGCGCGGTCTGGTAGAACCACAACCCCGCCGTGCCGGCCGGCCCCTGCCGGAACCGCACCCGGTCGGCGACATCCAGCAGAAATCCGGGAGCGTTGGTTCCAATCGCCACCTTTCCGTCCGCCTTGATGGTGAGCCGCGTCTGGTTTCCGCCGGACCGCAGTTGCAGATCGTGGTTCGTCATGGTGGAGAGGATGCCGCCGTTGCTATCGGCCCCCACCAGCACCTCGAACGTTCCGCCGTTGGCCTTGACGTTGAGATAGGTGCCCGCCGCTCCCTGCACGGTGAGGGCGCGGTCCGGGGACGCCGTGCCCACGCCCAGCGCCGCCGCCACCGAGAGCGGCCCGCTGATGGCGCCGCCCGCTTTATCGAGCTTGGCCGTGTCCAGCCGCGCCACCTCGGTCAGCGCATCGTTCCACTCGGACGATTTGATCAGATCGCCGGGAGCCTTTTTTTGCGGTGAGAATGCCATGGGCGAGCCTCCTTTTCAGAACACGATCTCCCAGATCAGGGTGAGCTTGAAATCGCTGGTCTTGTTGATGGTCGGAAAGACCACGCGGTTATACATCACTCCCCCCACGGCGGCGTTGAACAGCCCGGCCTCCGTCAATGCGCCGTTGCCCTGCGAAAAATCCAGGTCGGCCGTCACCGTGACCTTCTTTTTGAAGTCCTGCGTCGTGGAGAGATTCTGGCTGGCGTTGGGGGTGTTGATCGGCTTGCGGAACAGTTCGGTCTTCAAAGCCGCATCGGAGGGCGTGACCGGTGCGCTGCCCGTCCCCACCGCCACAAAAGAGACCGGGTCGATGGTTTCCTTGATGAACAGTTTGGCCACCAGGTCGCGGCCGGTGAGAACGATGTTGTTGTCGGCCGCAACGCTCCCGATCGTGCGGCCCTGTGCGTCGCTGATGCGCATCGTCAGCCGCCCCCGCATGTCCAGCGCTTCCATTACGTGCATACCTGTCGCCTCCTACGCGAACGTATTCAGAGTGTCGAAACCCGTGTAGTCGAACATTCCGCTCAGGATGAGATTGTCGTTCAAGCCCTGGTCGATCCCTTGCGGGTAGGGCTTCTGAATGCTGCCAAGGTCGAAATTCACCTCGTCGAGGCCCTCGTCCTCGGCGAGCGGCTGACGCACGGCGGAGCCGGAAAACGCGTCGCCGGTTTCATGCGCTTCGCAGAAGCGCTTTTCGAACACGATGGCCGAGCTCACCCCCGCCGCCTTCACCTTGTTGACGATGTACTGGATCTGATTGCGCGGATTGTCCGGCAGCCGGTCGAACTGCTCGGTGAATCCGGGAATGTCCCAGGGGATGTACACCGTGAAAAACCCGGGCGAGAGCTGCGCCAGAGAGACATCCACCGACACGGCCGGCCCGTCGAAAACGAACAGCCCGGGAGGCGCGGCATCGAACGCACTCACGTCGAAGCGGCCGGGGGGCAGAAATCTCGGCCCTCCGCCGAACTGCATCAGGGCTTCCACGCGCCAGGTGGAGGGGCCCGGCGGCGCCTGGGGAAGGGCCCCGGCCGCAATCACCGGCACGCCGTTCAGCAACACCGTCCCATCGGCGAAGAACGACAGCAGATCGTCCTGGTTCACCAGCCCCGCGTAGCCCACCGACCCGCCGCCCCCGGTAGCCATCACCAGCGTCACCCCATGCAGCGGCACTCCCGTCACGATCCGGATGCGTACCTGGGGAGCGGCGGGAGTCGGGTTGCTGTTCACCACGGAGAATTCCTGGAACAGGGCCACGGGCCACGTCACCGGCTTGGTCGCGCCGGGAAGGAACTCGACGACGCGAATCTGGCTGCGGGCCGCCGCGACCCGCTGGCGTTCCGTGGCGAGGGCATCGGCGGTCGCTCCGATGCCCAGGTTCGCCGCTGCGATGCCCAGGTTCGCCGCCACGATGGAGACGATGCCCTCGACGGTGCTGGCGCCGTGCATCAGCACCTGGAGCAAGCCCTTGATGCGCTCGCGGTACACGGCGTCGTCGGCAACGCCGTCGGCGCCGTCGCGCCGCTGCAGTTGTTTCAACTCCGATGTGCCGCCCAGGTTCTCCAGGTACAGGGTGAAAATCTTGTCCAGATCGCCCTTCTGGGCGGAGTCGAAGCCGCGCGAGCCCTCATTGGCCGCCTTGTCCACCCAGTGCGCGCGCATGACCTCGAGCAGGTCCGTCTCCGCCTGCTCGAGCACCTGCCCGAAGACGTCGAGGAAGCCGATCAGAACGCTCGAGCCGCCGGCCGTGTAGAACCCCGGCAGACGTCCGGCGATGCTGGCGGTCTTGCTGGTCCTCATACGTCCTCGGTCCCGCGCACCGTTACCGCAATGGCCGCTGCATCCACCGGCTTCACGCCCGCGGCCTCGACCGAGCGCACGTGGATACTCGTCCCCGGCGCCGCCGCCGTCTGGCTGCGGCCGTCGCACTCCGAAGTGGCGGTGAGCGTCATGCCGGTGGCCGTCAGGCCGGCGCCGGGCATCAGCCCCTCGATGGCGCCGCGGAGGCTGTTGTACGCCACGTCCTGTCCCGCCGCCAATCCGGGCAGCAGGGGCTTTCCCGCCAGGCCGTTGATCACCTGGTTCTGCGCGTCGGTGAGCGCCTGCCCGGTTGGCGCATGGCCGGGCACCGTCACGGTCACCTTCAGCCCCGTGATGGCGACGTTCACCGTCCGTATGCTGCCGGTGACGCAGAAGAATTCCAACTGCGCTCTCTCAAACGCCTGCACGTCGATTTTCTTGTCGGTTACCCGCCCGCGCAGGATGGCCGCGGCGCCATCCAGGCGAACGCTGAAATCTCCCGTGTTCAACTGCGCATCCTGCACCAGGTCCACGGATTTCGCCGCCGCGGCCAGGTCGGCGAACACCACGTCCGCGTCGGATTTCAAGGCCGCCAGCAGACCCGCGATGTTGGCGGCGACCTGCGACTGGACCGCGCTCTGCTGCGTCTGCGTAAGCTGCGGCGACAGCACCAGCCGCAGGGCCCCGGTAATCTTCAGCAGGTTGCTATAGGCGAACACCTCGCCGAGCGCGGGCTGCTCGACGAACTTGGGGATGACGTCCTTGCCGCTGAACCGGACGTCCCCGCACCAGGAATCGGCGGCGATTTCGAGCGAGCCGGCGTCCGCCGCGATGCCCGCAGCCACGATGCGCTTGAGCAACTCGGCGGCGGGCACGGTGGTGCCGCGCGCCAGCGCTCCGAGATAGGCGGCCAGCGCCGTCTTCAGCGCCGCAAGCGAAGCGGCGGTCAGCCCCGCCGTAGCCTTGAACCGGATGCCGATGGGAAGAGGCTTACTCTCCGACGCCGCACAGATCAGAGACGCCTTGAACCGCTCCGCGGGTCCGGCGTCGTGGCTGCGGAGATCGCCGGGAAACGCCGCGGCGCCGTTGACCGTGATCGCGTACTGCGAGAGGTCCGCCACGCCGTCCACGGCCAGGATGTTCTTGACGATCTGGCTCAGCAGCAGGGAGTCGCCCATTTTCAGGCCGGCGATGTAGGACTGGACGCTCTGCGCCACCTTGGCTTCCAGGTCGGCGCGTTCGTCCTGGGCCAGCTTGAGCCCCGGCGTGGGCGCAATCTGGAACACCGCCTCGACCGCGAGCGCGGTAGTGGACTGCACGCGGGCGAAGATGCCCGCGGCCCGCACGCGGTCGACGGCCGCGGTCACTTCCGCGTTCTTTGCCGGGTCGTTCAGGTCCACACCGTCCACGAAGACGTCGATCAGGCCGTACCGGTTGTTCGCCACGTCGGGGCGTTCGATCACCCGGGCATCGTCCACGTCCGGGAGGCTGAGCAGCGCGTTCTCGATGGCCACCACGGTGGCCTTGCCCGACGAGATCAGGGCGTTTTTGGCGCGCTCGCGCAACTGGCTGTCGGTCTCGCCCTTCTTGCCGGTGAAGGTGATGGCGGCCGTGTTGCTCACCGACTTGATGCCCGGAACCGGCCGCGGCATCACCGTCACGGCGCCGGCGGGCGCGGTCTCGGTCTCGCCCCGGTTCACCGCCTGCACGCGCGCATCGGCGCTGGTCTGCCCCTTGCTCAACGCGGTGCGCTCCACGGTGAGATACACCTTCTTGGGCGCGCCGGGCTTGTCCACGGTAGCCACCAGCGTGCCGGCCGGGGCCTCCGCATCGTCGTTGCCCACGTCGCGGTGGAAGGTAACCACGCCCTGTGCGTAATCGGGCTCCCCGCGCGCAATGCCCAGCACCGCGACCACCATGTCCAACTGCTGCCCCTCGGCCGTGTCCACGTAGGCCGAGAGGTACACCAGGCGCATCTTCTCGTAGAGCAGCGCCGCCTCGTAGGCGAACGACTCGCACAGCGTGCGCGCGACGCTGCCGGTTTCGAAATCGGTGACCACGCCCGCCGCCGCGCTGGAGGCGCGCATGGCCTCGAAAATGTCGCCGTATTTCCTGGGCTCAAAAGGCATGGTTCCCCCTCACCCCCGCACCGGGATGGTGAGCGTCAACGGCCGGCTGCCGTTCACCGGCTTCACGGTTACCGTGATATACAGCGTGTCGCGGTCCACCCCCCGCGAGGGAGGCTCGGTTTTGACGCGCGTCACCTTCTCGATGCGCCGCTCCTGCGCCAGGCACTCGCGTACATAAATCTCGGCCAGACCCCGCGTCCGCGCGTTGTTCAGCTCGCCCACCAGCAGGTGCAGCCGCGAGCCATAGCCCGCGTGGCCCAGCCGGCTCAGCTCGCCTTGCCGCGTGAACAGGCGGTTGACCATGGCCTGCGCCAGGTTCTCCCTTCCCGAGACCAGGCCCACATCGCCGCCGGCCGTCACCGTCAGGTCCACTTCCTGGCGGTTCGATACCTGCTGGTCGAAGGAGCGGCGCGTCAATCTGAGGTCCGTCAAAAAGGAATCGTCCGCCATTCAGTCTCCGATCTTCACCGAGCCGCTCGCCGAAGTGATCTTGCCCTGCACCTTCACCGGGGCCGCGTTGGGCGTGCCGGTCGCCCCGGCGCCCGCCACCGCCACGATGAAGGAGCCCGAGGGGATGGTGACCTCCACCGCGTCGTCCTGGCGCGCGGCGCCTTTGCTCCCGTCGTTGACCACCACGTCGTTGCCCTTCACCTTGACCGTTCCCGACGCCTCGATGGTCACATTGCCGTTCTTGTCGATGTCGATTTTGGTGCCCCCGTTGGTGGTCAGGGTCACGCTGTCCAGATTGGTCAGAATCATCTGCCCCGAGTCGTTCTCGGGCGGCAAATCCTCGTCGTTGTACAGGCGCGCCAGCACGATGGGCGCCGCGATGTCGCCGCCCACGAAGGCCACCGCCACCAGGTCTCCCACCTTCGGAATATTAGCCAGCCCGACGTGCTGCGTGGCCACGGGCACCTTGCGCAGCTCGAAGTCGCTGCCGTCGGGCTGCTTGCGATTCTTCAGCCGCACCGAGCACTGGTAGTTGTCCTTGTCGCCCGATGAGGCGTGCGGGAACACCGCCGTCACGACGCCGAGCTCGACCAACGACATCCGCCGCGCCTCCTGCTCGGCCACCCTCTTCATGACGCCGACGATGCCGCCGGTCATTGTTCCCGCCCCCGGATGATGCTGATGAAGCCGTGCCGGCCGTCCAGCCGGTGCTCCACGCCGATCACCTTGAAGACCCCGTTTTGCGACTCCTGCGGCATGCGGCTGAGCTCCACGGCGTGGCCCAGTTGCACCGGCGGCGTGCCCAGCACCTTCAGGCTGCACACGCGCTTTTCCGTGAGCCCGGCCAGAACCGCCTCGGCCATCTGCGCCGCCATGTCTTCGGTGCGGGCCGCCGGTTCGAAGCGCCGCGCAAGGAGGCCCGAGGAATCGCCGGCCTTGCCCAGAATGTCCTTCTTTGCCAGCCAGGAAGCCGCGTCGTCACCCTGCCCCAGGCTCGCCGGGCTTTCGCCGCACACGACCGCGGCGGTCACCAGCGGATTCACCGCTTCCACGCGCGCCTCCAGCACGTTCACGCCGTATTGCAGCGGGTGCGTTTCGGCGGCGTTGTAGGGCGCAAACACCAGCTTGTCCTCCACATCCGCGTAGAGATCGAAGCCGCCCCGCTCGGCCAGGCGCCGCAGCCCCTGGTAGGCCGACTCGCCGTCGCTCAGCGCCACGAACGGATATTCCGGGCCGTCCTCGATGCCGCCCGTAGGGACGCCCACCAGGCCCGCCAGCCCGGAGACGATATCGCCGGCTTTCGATTTTTCGTACAGCAGGTTGAAGCGCGCCGCCAGCAGCTTGTGGAACGAGCCGCCGGCCTCCATGGTCAGGCTGCCGATGCGGTAATCCACGCGGCGGACCTGCCCGCTGAACACCAGGTCCAACTGGTCGTCGTACCCCAGCTCGATCGCCACGGAGTCGTCGGGCGAGGCATCGAGGCCGTCGGGCGGCGCCATGGCGATGCGCGCCGAATTCACCGGCACATCGAGCGCGCTGTGAATGCGCAGCGCCGTCAGCCGCGAGTGTTCCCGCGAGCTGTACACCGCCCCGCCGATCGTAATCTTGTGCCCCACTGCCAGCGCGGCTGCCATCGTCTCTACCCTTTGCCGAACAGCGACTCCAGGCTGCCGGCTGCTCCTCCCAGCTTGCCCATGGCGGTCTTCACCCCATCCAACGCGCCTCCGAGCGGCGCCAGCGGATTGTCGAGATTGGGTATCCCACCCAGCATGTCGGGAAGCGTGGCCGCCTCCATGAAGCTCTGCGCCTGGTCGGCAATATCCGCATCCACGGCCGCCAGGTCCGGCGCCGCCTCCGGCTCGGGCGAAATCACGTATTCCGCCACGAGCATGGCGAAGCCGTACTCATCCGGGCCGCCCGCTGCCTGCCGCACCTCGAACCGCTCGATGATCACCTGGCTGAAATAGGACTGTCCGACGATGTCTGCGAGAAAATCCACCGGTTGGCCGTCACGGTGCATCTGGTGGAGTTTCTCGAGGTCGTCCGCCGCCGCCGGCCCGTAACAGATCCCCTCGATGGTGAGGCGCACCGATCCGCGGCCCAGGTTCTGCACCAGGTCGCCTTCCAGCCCGGGCACCCGGTGCGCGACAAACGCCGCCTGCTCGACCGTGGCGATGCGGTGGACCCGGGCTATTTCGATGCCGCCGATTTCGATAGGCATGGGCCGTCAGCTTCCATAAAAATTCCGGTACTCCTGCTCGATCCTTTCGGCGAGCGAATCCAGGATCTCTTCCACGTCGATCTCTTCCCTGGCGGTGGGATGCGCGCGCGGGGCTTCCGCTTCCGCGCGGCGTCCGGCTTCGACCGCGCGGCCTGCCGCGGCGATTCCCGCGGGCTCCTCCATCGGCGCCGCGGTCACCGGAAAACCCCTGCCGGCGCCTTCTTCCGGCTGCTGCCTCGCGGGACCGGGGACTGGCGACGGTTGCTGCGCGCGGCCAACAGCCGGGCGGCCAGCAGCCATCAAACCATTGGCCAAGCGGTCACCTGCTATCCAGTCATCGGCCAGGCGGTCATCCGCCGCGCCGCCGGCGGCCCGCCTGTCCGCGGCCCCTCCGCCCGCGGCCCATCCGTCTGCGGCGGTAAACGGAATTTCTGCCGGACGTTTTGGGGCTACGCGTTCCGCAGACGTGCTGGCTTCGCCGCTGGGCGCCGCTCCCTCGCGGCCGCGGCTCGGAATCGACGCATCCGAACCGGGCGCGTCAACCGGTGCTACGCGAGGCTCGGCGGCCGCTCCCTCGCGGCCGCGGCCCGGCAGCGACGCGCGCGGTACGCGGGACGGCACACTGGTTTCGAGAAACCGCGCCAGTTCCCTCAGCCCCATGGCCGGCGGTCCCTCGCCCGGAGCCTCCACCGCGTCCCCCGGCGCCTTCACGGCGCCGGACTTCGCGGCCCCTGGGTTCTTCGCGCCGACAGCCTCCCCGGCTCCGCCCGGCCCGCCCCGCGGCGCGAGCTCCCGCAGTCCATCGGCACCAACTCGCGGCGGCTCAACCGCCTCCGGCATGCGGCTGCGCGCGGCTTGTTCTCCAGCCGGCTGCGGCGAAGGCGCGAAGGCTGGCGTGGCGCCCTCCCCTGCATCCACCGCGCCCGCGGCGCTTTCTCCGGCGAAATCCTCGCCGGGGAAAGCCTCGGTCAGCAGACGGTAGAGGGCGGCGAACTGTTCGCAGATGTCCTGCCACCAGCTTTCCGCTTCGGCAGCCGCGGCGAGCGCGCTCAGCTCCTCGGCCGGTCCGCCGTTCAGCCAATCGCCGAATTCGCCGCGCAGTGCCTCACCGAGTGCCGCGATTTCCCCGTTGCCCATGGCCCCAGCCGGCCTCCTCCCGTTCCAAAAGCTGCATATAGACGGATACTTCTCCCATGGTCATGTCCCGCACTTGCTGCGGAGTCCATCCAAACTCGCGCGCCAGCCGGAACGACGCCTGCGCGACCGGCGACGAATGCAGGCCCTCTATTGGCTTTTTTTTTTGCCGAGCCCGCTGATCGCCCGGATCTGCTCCACCAGGAAGGCCACCAGCCCCACGCTCATCTGCTTGATCTGGCCGAGCGCGATCTCCGGCTCCACCAGCGATTCCTTCACCATGAGCAGCGGAATCAACGAGGAGTCCTCTTTGGCCGCTTTCATGATGAGCAGAAACTGGCCGATGGTGAGCGGCCGCAATTGCACCGTTAACCCCGCCTCGCCCCGGTCCCGGGCAGCGCTCAACACGTGGGGCGGTACGGTGACCTCGTGGACCGCCGAGCATCCCGCCAGCAGATCTTCCGCCGTGATTGGCGCCCGTGTCATTATCCGCTGGCCTCCTCACTGCTGACGCGCAGCGCCTTGAAGGTCACCGATTCCATCACGAACGCGTCTTCCGGCAGGTGGAACGACCAGCCGTCGAACTTCACCCCGAACAGGGTGACTTTGTCGCTGTTGTTCGGCAGGGCCGGGTTCTTCAGGCTGATCACCATGTTGAACACCGGCTGCGGCATGGCGCCGGTGGGAGCCGGGCTCTTGGCCCCGTCGCCCAGCAGCAGCCGCAGCAGTGCGCCGTTCACGTGGGCTCGCTCGGCGGAGCCCGAAATATCGATGTTCCCGGGGCGCAATTCGGTCGCAAAACGCTTGCCGATCTCGTAAAAAGGCTTGACGTCGTTCTTCACCGACACCTCGACGTTTTGCAGCCGTCCGACCACCGTGGAGAATTCATATTCGCCGATCAGGGCGTCCGCCAGGCTGCCTTCGGCGGTCGACTTGTCGTCGACCGCCAGCACCAGCACGGCATCCGAACCGCGGAATACATTTACGTTGGGCATGGTTTCTCTCTCCTGGCTCTAACCGAGGTACATCGTGACCACCACAAAATCGATGCTGAACGTGGGCCGGATCGTCATGGTCACAATGCACTCGCCGGCGATCTGCTGGGCCCGCGTGGCACTCACGTCCAACTGGTAGCCGATCAGTGCCTCGTTATCCACCATGCGCGTCAGGAAAGCGTCAATCGTCGCCTTCAAGGCTGCGCGCACGCGATCGTTGTTCAGCTTGCCGATGTACGGATCCGAGGCCGACCGCACCCCGTAGATGGCGTAATCCACAATCCGCCGCGTGGTGATCTGGTGCCACGCGGAGTTGGTCGACGTGGTGATGCCCTTCACGACGCGGTAGCCGTCGCGGCTCTCCACCGCCAGCACTCTCCGCATCACCAGCTTTTCGAGCTGCGACGACGAAAACGCCACCGATACCCCGGGAATGGCCAGGGTCTTGTTGGTGGGGCTGGATTGCACCGGAAGCGAAGAGATCAGGCCGGCCACTGCCGCCGCGGTGTACGCCCCCGGCAGCTTGCTTTGCCCGGAGATCCGGATACCCGGCGCGACGAAGATCATGCGTTCGCTGTCCAGCGAGTGCCCCGCGATGGTGTTCAAGTCGTCGCTGCCGTTGCTTCCCATCAGCGCGATCCGCTCGCGCCGGATCTCTGTTGTGGTGTTGATGTGCCCCAGCAGGGCGCTGACCATCTGCGAGTTCGTCGCATCCTGGCCGGCCAGCAAAACGATGTTGACAATCTCGTTTTCGAGTTTCGCCAGGCTGTCTTTGTAGTCGTCGGCGCTTGCCGTCTCGCCGTTGGCGCCCGCCGTGTTGCCGTCGAGGCCGGTACCGAACAGGCGGCCGCCGACGGTGTTGTCGGGAGCCTGGTTGAAGAACGCGCTCTCGTCGGCCGGCGCCGCCGAGACCAGCGCCGACCGCGCGTTCACCTGCTCGGCCAGGTGCGAGGCGTCCGCCGCGGTGTAGGTCTCCTTGATGGCGCCGTACACCAGATCGGCCTTCCTGCTGTTGGCCGCCGGCACCTGGTAGTTGGCCGCAATCGCGTCGGCGGCCACCGGCGCGAAGTTCGCCAGCGTGGTGAACGTCAGCGCGCCGGTCGCGCTGTTGATCCCCACCTGCGGCTTGGCGTTGTCGGGCGCGGCATCGTAGACGATGGCGTAGCTCAAGATGAGTCCGGTGCTGGCCTGCTTCACCGCGATGGTGTTCAGCGGGCTGTTCGCCACCACGTGGGCCCGATGCAGGGCGGCCGCGTTGCCTTTCAGCGTCTCGGTGACCGAGGCGTCGTCGGCGGCATCCGATATCGTAATCTTGATGCTGTTGCCCCACGTCCCGGGCGTCCTGGCGGTCAGTTTGGTGAGCGCCGTGGCGCCTTTCCGCGTCTGGTAGGCGGCATTGGCGACAACCCCGCTCGCCGTGCGCACCGCATAGACCGTGCTGCCGCCGTTATTGAAGATCTGCTCGAGGGCGCGCAGGAGCGTCAGCTCGTTCTGGTTGCCGCCCCGCCAGGCATCGCTCTCCCCGAAGGCATCGCGCGCCTCCGAGAAGCTGCCCAGAATCTGCACCTCGTCGATCGTTCCTTTCGCAGCCGTGCCGACCACGCCGATGTTACCGGTAACCACCTGTCCGGCGCTGATGAGTGCATCGTCGCGTACCGTAATGTAGGTACCTGGCAGTATTTGTTCGGGCATCTGTTCTATCTCCTATTTCGCTTGGGGCCCGAGACCTGACGGAGTCTCGCCCAATGGCAGCTCTTAACAAGAGCGAATTCCGGTCTCCACAGAACCCACAGCACACGAGTCAAGCGTATTCTTTCACCCAATTCGGACCCCCCGGCCTCCGGCCCGGGATTGGGCGCAAACAGATATTGACATATTAGGGAGTTATGGCTTGCAGTTCAAGGCTTTTTTTGTCACGCCCTCGACGGTTAGATCGGCCCGCATTGTCACCGCGATGGCGGCACTGCTGTTGGCCAGGCACGTTAGCCGGCCAGGCTGCTCCACTTACACGCGCTGATTGCCTGGCCCACATGTCGTTGCGTGTGTTCGGCGATGTGGGTGAGCAACCCGATCACGGTCGTCGGCAATCCCTTCCGTCCGACCCTGCGTGGCTCCACCAGCGTAGCGGGATCGATCTCACGCGCCACCAGCTCGGCTTCTCGCAGCGCCTTCTCCAATACCGCCAGCAGTTCCTCACGGCCCAACCCCAGTGGCTGGCCCTCTTCTCGTAGCGCGTTCATCTGGTCCGCCGTGAGCTCACGGTTCTGCAGATAGCTCATCAGCCGCTCCGTGCTTCCTGCGATATGCCTGATATGAAATCCCGCCGAGCCGAAGCCGTGCGGCGAAGCCCAAAGCCGTTCCGGAGTCAGCCCTTCGGTGAACCGCGCCAAGTCCTCGCGGGCCTGCTGGAAGGAGTAGAGAATGGGAGCGATCAGTGGATGAACGCCGGAAATTGGACCGCGTAGCCAAGGCTCGGGAACCATATAGCCATATTAGGCTGACCACGCAAGTGCCGGACTGGCGCTGTTTGTCCGACGCCTGGGAGCAGGGACGATCCGTACCGCCGCGCGATCCGTAGTCCGGTTCGCCCGGCACGGGCGCTGACGGCCGGTTCTTCGATCCGTTCTGCATGGAGAGAAGCTGACTGTCTTTGCGGCTGACGGTGGAACAAGGCGGGAAGACCCGCAGCTCGCCGCATCAGTCTGACGCCGGGGGCCCGCTCTAGCCTGTGATACCCGCATCCTGATATCCTTTGAGTTAGAATAATTCCCCAAAAAAAAACAGGAGACATCATGGCAGTAAAAGTTGGCATTAACGGCTTCGGCCGCATCGGGCGGAATGTGGTCCGGGCGGCACTCGACCGGAACGATGTGGAATTCGTGGCGGTGAACGATATCACCGATACCAAGACCCTGGCGCACCTGTTGAAGTACGATTCCGTGCTCGGAACCCTGCATCAGGACATCAAGTCGGATGCGGATTCCATCACGGTTGCCGGAAAAAAGATCAAGGTCTTCGCCACCAAGGACCCGGCGCAGCTCGACTGGAGCTCGCTGGGCGCGCAGATCGTGGTGGAATCGACCGGCAAGTTCACCGATGCCAAGGAGGCCTGCAAGCATATCCGCGGCAGCGTCAAGAAGGTCATCATTTCCGCGCCGGCGAAGAACGAAGATGTCACCATCGTTCTCGGCGTGAACGACGGCGCCTACGATCCCGCGCGGCACAACGTGCTCTCCAACGCCTCCTGCACTACCAACTGCCTGGCCCCCGTGGTGAAAGTGCTGCACGACAAGTTCGGCATCCAGAAGGGGTCCATGACCACCATCCACAGCTATACCAACGATCAGAACGTGCTCGATTTCCCCCACAAGGATCTGCGCCGCGCGCGCGCCGCCGCGCTCAACATGATCCCCACCACCACCGGCGCCGCCAAGGCCATCGGCCTGGTGATGCCGCAGTTGAAGGGCAAGCTGGACGGCTATTCCATGCGCGTTCCCACGCCCGACGTTTCCGTGGTGGACCTGGTGGCCCTGCTCGGCCGGAACACGACCACCGAGGAAGTGAATGGCGCGCTGAAGGCGGCCGCCGAGGGCGAATTAAAGGGCATCCTGGCTTACACCGAGGATCCGGTGGTTTCCACCGACATGCTCCACAACCCCGCCAGCTCGATCGTGGATTCCCAGATGACCAAGGTGCTGGACGGCAACCTGGTGAAGGTGATCGCGTGGTACGACAACGAGTGGGGCTACTCCTGCCGCGTCGTGGACCTGCTCGCGTTCCTGGCCAAAAAGGGGCTGTAGGCGTTCGGTTCGGGCTATTTCGTCTCCAGCAACGCGCCCACAGGGGCCGGCAATTTGGCCGCTTCGCGCACCAGGTGGCTCACCTGCCACATCTCGGTCTCGGTCAACGAGCCCGCGAAACCGGGCATTCCGGTGAGGCGGATGCCGTTCTTGACCTTCCAATACGTTTCGCCCACCGGATCGTCCATCATGTCCTTGCCGTGCAGGAGTTCGGGCGGCCGGGGAAACATTCCTTTCGCGATGGCCGTCCGGGAGCCGTCGCGCAGGCCGTGGCACACCGCACAGTTTTCGCGATAGATTTTCGCCCCTGCCAGCAGATTTTCCTCGGTCGCGCTCACCGGAGAGCTGTCCGGCGCTTCCTTCCTGATGCGCGCATCGAGCGCCATGGACGTCAGCGCGCGCTCGAACGGCAAGGGCGGCGCCGCCGTCGCGACCGGCGCGTACCCCATGCGCAGGTACAGGAAAGCCCCGAGCGGGATCGCCAGCAGTCCCACAATCAATCCCAGCAGAAATCGTCTCATTCAGGCATAGTATCGCGCGCCGCGAAAGGGGGCTATTAACCGGCGTACAAATGCGGGCCTATACTGAGACCGTTAGGGCCGTGATTTCCGACAATGCATACGACGAGCACGTGGATCAGCTTTTCGAAGTCCTGCATCGCGTGACATCCGCATTGCGCGCCGCCGGTATCGATTACCGCGTCGTGGGCGGGGTGGCGGTGTTTCTGCACATCTCCGAAAGGGACCCGCTGGCCGCCCGCATGACGCGCGATATCGACCTGGCGGTGAATCGCGGCGATCTGGATCGAATCGCGGAGGCTCTCCGCCCTTTCGGGTTCGAGTTCCGGCACACGGCGGGCGTGGATATGCTGGTGGTCGCAGCCAACCCCCGCGGCCGGAGCGCGGTGCACCTGTTAATGTTCCGCGAAAAGGTGCGGCCGGAATACGCCGAGGCGGTACCGGATTTCTCGCCCCCGGTGGAAACCCGAAATGGAGTGCTCCTCGCCGCGGTGGCCGACCTGGTGCGCATGAAACTCACCAGCTACCGGCTCAAGGACCGCGTCCACGTCCAGGACCTGGATGCCGCGGGCTTGATCACGCCCGAGATTGAGGGCGGCCTGCCGGAAGAGCTGCGCCGCCGGCTGGCGGAGACCCGCGCGGCCGAGTGACCTGAGAGCTGAGAAAAGCCCTCTCTTAGCCGCTACAAGAGGGAAGACGACGGCTAGGCGCGTTCGGCAGCGTCGCGAATGGCGGCGATGGCGGATGTCGCCGCACTGGCTCCTAGCGCGCGGATGCGCAACGAGTGCAGCTTCTCCGTTTCCACTTGGGCGATGCTCTTGAGGATCGCATCGAGGTCGTCGAACGGCGTCAGATACAAGCCCGAGAGAGCGTCCGCTTTGCCCGATGCCAGCTCGAGCACGAGTTGCGCCGGCCGCTCCGGGGGGAGATCGAGATGCTCCTCGAAAACACGGCGGAACCAGGGAATCCACTTCTGGCCCTCGGCTGAGTGGACCGAGTGCATCGACATGTCCGTGCGTACCGTCCCCGGCGCGACGGAAAAGAGCGCGACCCCGTAAGGCTTGGTTTCCGCGGCCAGGCATTCGGTGGCCCGTACCAGGGCGGTCTTGCTGGTCAGGTAAGGCGAAAGGTAGGCCGCCGGCACCGCGCCGGTCACGATATTGATAATTCGGCCGCGGCGGCGCGCAATCATTCCGGGGAGCACGGCTCGTGTGCATAGCTGCGCGCCGCGCACGTTGATGTCCATGGCGCGCCACCATTGGTCGAAATCCATTTCCCAGAACGGGCCGATGGGGCCGAGCACGCCGGCGTTGTTGATCAGCAAGTCGACCGGACCGATTTCGGCAAACACGGAAAGGATCGCTTGCGCGTCCGTGACATCCGCCGGAAAGGCGAGGGCGTTTCCTCCGGCGGAGGCAACCGTCTGGTTCAACTCTCCTGCGTCGCGCGCGATGACGGCCACCGAAGCTCCGGCTGCGGCGAGGGTCTGGGCGAAGGCGCGGCCTAGCCCGCGGCCCCCGCCGGTGACTACGGCGATCTGGCCTTTCAATTCGATCATGCTACCGATCTTAAAACAGCGGCTTTGGTATACCGGGGGACGCACCAGGGGGCGCCGCTGGGGGGGGAGGCGCTCTACGGATCGGGGAGCGGGTGGCATCGCGACACCGGGGATTTTGCCGTGCCGGTCCAGGCGCTGCTGGAAGCTGGGGCGGTGCCGCCGGGTCCCGAGGAGCTGGAGCCCAGCGAGGCGGTGCGGGATGTACTGCGCGCCGCTACGGACCCAGGCTCACGATGATGCCCGGTCCAGCCTCTGCAGGCGTTCGGCGAGCGGCGGGTGCGATGAGAAGTACTCCAGCAGCCGTGCACTGCCGGCGGAAGCCTGCGCCAGGCGCCGGAGCCCGCGTACCGCGGCCCGCGAATCGAAACCGGCCGCCGCCGCCAGCCGGGCTCCTTCGCGATCCGCTTCCAGTTCCAGATCCCGCGAATATCCCTTCGCCAGCACCTGCCGAAGCATCAGCCCCGCTCCGGTGAGACGCGCGGTAACGGCGTTCAGGAAAGCGCTCGCCGTCACTTGATCCTTGGCATGGCCGCGCAGGACGTGCGCCATTTCATGCCCGAGGAAGAAGGCGAGCTCGCCCTCGTCGTGCTCGCATAGATCGACGAGCGCCTCGGTGATGAACACAAATCCGCCCGGAAGCGCAAAAGCGTTGGCCGTAGGCGCCACCACGACGGTGAACTGAAACTGGCGGCGGGGGTCGTCCACGGCGGCTGCCAGGCGGGAACCCACCGACGCCACAACTTCCTGGTTGTCGCGCGCGGATCTGCCGGAAAACTGCGCCGCGAACTCGCGCGCACACTCGCGCCCATATTCCCGTTCCGCCTGGAGCGATTCGGCTTCGCTGCCGGCGACCCAACTCCACATCCACTTCGCCTGCCGGAACGTCTTCCGGGAGCGCAGGCCGAGCCAGGAGCCCGCATGGGGCAGATACTTCGCACCGAGGAACAGGGCCAAGCCGGCGATGAGCGTGAGTTTCAGCAAGTGCGGGCTCCATCCGGTCCGGCTTCATCTTACCGCCGCGCGAGCTGCCCCATCCCAACCCATGGCTGCGTCCCCCGCGTTGACCATCACGCCCGCATCGGAGGGTACGGATTGGTGCCTGCTTTCTCGTGCCACCATAAAACGTGTTGATCGTTTTCGCCGGGCCGCCCTGTTCCGGAAAAAGCACACTGGCGGAGGAGGTGGCGCGGCGCCGCAGCCTGCCCCACTTGTCCATGGACGCTACGCGGGCGCGTATCCTGCCGCGCGCCCGGCACACGCGGAGCGACCGCGAAGCGGCCTACCGCGCCATGCATTTCGCCGCCGAACTGCTGCTGGGCGCCGGGGCGGGCGCGATTCTCGACGCCCCTTACGGCCACCCGGAAGACCGCGCGGAGTTGGAGCGCATCGCCGGGGCGAAACTCAAGCTGATCGAGTGCCGGGTCGCGCCCGAGACCGCTGCCGCGCGTTTCCGCGAGCGCGGGCCGGACGCCGTGCGCAAGGATCTTACCGAGGCCCTGGTGCGGCGCCTGGCCCGCGAGTACCCATACACGCGCGCCGGACTTCTGCTGGATACCGGCAAGCTATCGCCCGCCGCATGCCTCGCCCGTATCGATGCGTGGTTGTGAGGCGCGTTACTGGCCGGACGGCTTGCCCGCCGTCTCCTCCGCGGAGATCGCTTTTACCTGCACCGCCTTGCGCGCGGCGGGATCCAGCTTCACGGTCTGCGCCCGGGTTTCGAAGGGCTTCACGAACTCCGGGTCCTGGTACGCTCCCGGCTCGATATCCTCCCAGGCGAACAGGCGGTACTCGCCGGGCTTGAGCCCCTTGAACGTCGCGGCGCCGTTCTCGTCGGCGCTGTTGGCGCGGGTAGCCGACCCGTCGCCCGCGAGCAGCGCCACAATCGCCCCCGCCACCGGCTTTCCGTCCTGGTCCACCACGGCGGCATCCACCTCCGCGGCCCTGGCGCTTAGGGTAATTTCGAGCGCCGCCGGGCCGGTCATGTCGATCCCCGCATCCGGCACCTCCTGCCCGCCGTAGCGAATCGATTGCACGTAACAGGATTCGGGAACGCCCGAGACCGACACCGTGTAGCGCAACGGCAGAACATTCTTCAATACGAACTTGCGCTCGCCATCCACCTTGCTGCGCGGGGGCCCGCCGATGGCCATTCCGGCGGGCCGCAGGTTGACGCTCAGGTTCGGCAAATCCACCGGCGATGCGGCGTCGGCCACTTTCACGGCTCCCGCTACTTCGCTGCCGCCGGCGAGAGTCAGGACCACGCCATCGACGTGCTGCGCGCCGACTTCGACCGGTTGCACCCCGACCATCTGCTGCGGGCCGTTGCCGAGCTGCGCGTGGAGAACATAGGAACCGGGCGCCACCCCGCGGATCTCGAACAGGCCGTCGGCCGGCCGCGCCATGGCCAGGTTCATATTCATGCCGCGCCCCGCGGTAGCGTCCTCTCTGGGAGTCAGCATCACGGTGACCTGGCCGCGCCCGCCGGCCGCCGCGCCGGCAACTTTCCCGCGAATGCGAAACGCGGAAGTTCTGAGCATCTTGATGTCGATCCCGCGGACCTCGGCAGCCGGCGCCACATCCACCGGCGCGGCGGTGCCGGTGTCGAGCCCGTTGGGGTAGTACGTGCTTGCGTAGATGGTCTCGGGCGTGGCGGGCAGCGGCTCGCTGGATGGCGTGAGCGGCATATTCCTGGCGGTGCGGCGTGGCAGGGCGCTCACCAGGTAACGGCCGGGGGTAAGGTTGGGGATGCGGTATTCGCCGATATCGGAGGTGCTCCCGGCGCCCGCCTGGGCCCACTGCTTCTTCCCGCTTCGATAAGCCATCCGGAGCGCCCGCACCTGCACGCCGGCCATGGGCTCGCCGTCTTCATCCACCACCTTACCGGCGATCACCGATTGGGGAGCGAGTTTGAAGACGAGGCCTTTTACCTCCTGGTCCCGCGCCAGAGGGAGCGGCGTGCCCGCCGCGCCGTACCGCCGGGCGCCGTAATTCTGGCGGAGGAAGCCCTGCCGCTCCACGGAGAGCTGATACCGCCCGGCTTCAAGGCCGGTGACCGCAAAGTGGCCGGCTTCGTCGGTCTCTTTGTTCACCATGTTGGGCATGCCGCCCTGGTCGCTCTCGTCGCCCCGGCCTCGTCCGGAACTCGTGCCCAGCCCAACCAGACGTACGGTGGCTTTTCTTAAGGGAGCGCCGGTGGCCAGGTTCACCACCACGCCCTCGATCATTCCCTTGGGCTGCGCGGGCGCGTTGACGGCGGGGGCCTGATAGCCGGAAGCCAGGCCGGCGGCCATCCAGCAGCCGGCTATCCAAGCGGTTTTCAAGGGCATCCTCCTGCGACCCTTAGACGGGGCGGACGGATGATCGGTTGGGCGATCACGCTTTCAGCCGCGGGCGTTGTTTCCGCACCGATTCGGTGGTCTCCTGCCGCGGCTCGCCGTCGCATTCCAGGGCGAAGGTGGTCACCGGATCGTCCGGCGCTTTCGCGGGCAGGCCCGTGAGGCGCAGGCGAAACTGGTCCTGGTCGAACTTCACCTCCTTGCCGGTGGCCAGGAAGCGCGCGGATTTCACCCGGTTCATCAGGCCGCCCAGAGCCGCGGTGTCTCCCGGCCAGTAGTACACGTGCATGTAGAGCGTATTGCCCTGGCGCGAGAAGCCGGCATAATCGGAGCTGCCCGGCTGGCACTTCTCGGACCGATAGATGGCTGGCCCGTTGCGCTCCATCCACTTGCCCACCGCGGTGAGGATGCGCACCGAGTCTTCGGGAATGGAGCCGTCCGGCCGGGGACCGATGTTCAGCAGGTAATTGCCCGTGTCGTGCGCACAGGTGACCAGGTTGCGCACCACGGTCCGCGGGGTCTTCCAGTTGTCGTCGGCCCGCTGGTAGCCCCAACTGTCGTTCATGGTCATGCACGACTCCCAGGCGCGATTCCCGGCGGTGATGTGCTGTTCCGGCGTGGCGAAGTCGCCCTCCAGCCCGTTGCGGTTGTTCACGATGATCTCGGGCTGCAATTGGAACACCATGGCGTTCATCTTCTCCGACTCCCAGCCTGCGGCCTTGAGCGGCCACGCCACGTCGTACCACAGCACGTCGATTTTGCCGTAGTTGGTGAGGAGCTCGCGTATCTGCCCGTGGATGTAATCGACGAAGCGGCGGCGGGCGGCATCATCGGTGGCGCAGCGCGCGCCGTCGGGATGGTGCCAGTCCATAAGCGAGTAGTAGAAGCCGACGCGCATTCCCTCGCCACGGGCGGCCTCGACGTATTCCTTTACCAGGTCGCGGCCCGGTCCCTGCCGGGGAGCGCAGTAATCGGTCAGCTTGGAATCGAAGAGGCAGAAGCCTTCGTGGTGCTTGGTGGTCATCACCATGTACTTCTGGCCGGCCTGTTTGGCCAGCCGGGCCCAGTCGCGCGCGGCGTTCGGCTTGGGATGGAATCGCTGCGCGAGCTGCTCATATTCCGCCACCGGAATGCCTTCGTTTTCCATCACCCACTCGTGGCGGCCCAGCACGCTGTAGAGGCCCCAGTGGATAAACATGCCGAAGCGGGCCTCGTGCCACCACTTCATGCGGGTCTCGCGGTCGGCATCGCCGGAGGCGCGGATGGCTGGGGCGAGGGGGCCCGCGGCGGCGGCCATCAATTGAAGATAATCGCGTCTGGTCATGGGTCTGCTCCTGACGCATCAGCATACCACGACCCTGTTTAGCGATAAAGTATGGACCCTATGGCTTGCGCCGGGGTTCCTCGGGGCGGGCGCAGTGCCGGGCGGTATGATGAATGCGTGCGGCCTTTCCTGTTGTGGTGTTGTTCCGGCGTGATGTTTGCGCAGTCGGGCACTACCCCGAAGCAGAAGCCCGAAGAGTACGAAGCGCATGCCGAGGCGCACAACGCCCGCATCGGCGCGGAGTTCCTGGTCCACAGTTTCTCGCGTGGCGAAGAGACCTTCATCGCCTCGGATTACCTGGTGGTGGAAGTGGCGCTGTTCCCGCCGAAGGGAGAGACCATCGTGGTGCGGGCGGGCGATTTCCGCCTGCGGATCAACGGCAAACGGCAGCTTCTGCCGCCGCAAACCCCGGGCATGGTGGCGGCCTCCCTGCAGCATCCCGAGTGGCGGACCACTCCCACCATGGAGGCCGACGCCGGCATCGGCGACAAGGGCGTCATCATCGGAGGCCCGCCGCGCAACCGCAATCCCTTCCCGGGTAGCGTTCCCCCGGGGCAGGGCCCGGTCAACCTGCCGCGCGCGCCCGCTCCCGACGCCGGCCTCGACCTGCCCCCGCGCGTGAAGCCCGCAGAACTGGTGGTGGAGACCGCGCTGCCCGAGGGCGAGTGCCACAGCGCCCGCAGCGGCTTCCTGTATTTCGCCTACAAGGGAAAGATCGGCTCTATAAAGACCCTGGAGCTGCTCTACCAGGACGCGGTGGTCAAGCTGCGCTAGTGTTCTGAGTCATAACTTCGTTGAATAAATAGCCCGCCTCTGTTATGCTTAATCGAACTCTTCCAGGAGGTCGATATGCGTAACGGTCGCCCTGTGAAACCGCTCGTCCTGAAGCCTGAGGACCGGCAGAAGCTGGAACTGTTGGCGCGTCGACCAAAGGCTGCCCAACGACTCGCGGTTCGATCCAAGATTGTCCTCCGTGCGTCGGAAGGGCTCCGCAATCAGGAGATCGCCCGGCAGTTGGAGATCACCGGTGCTACCGTGGGCAAGTGGCGGGAACGGTTCCGCAGTCTGGGTTTAGAGGGCTTGTCGGACGAGCCCCGTCCGGGCGCTCCCCGGACCATCACGGACTCCATGGTCGAGGAGGCAGTGACGCGGACGCTGGAAAGTCGGCCGGGCGGGAGTACCCACTGGAGTACGCGATCATTGGCACAGCAAGTGCGATTGTCCCAGACTGCAGTGACGCGTATTTGGCGTGCTATTGCCCTGCAACCGCAGCGCACGGAAACGTTCCAGCTAACAGGTGTAGGATCTGCATAGGATCTGCCTCTGGGAGCTGCGAACTCCCAAGGTTCGTTCTGCGGGCGGGAGAGCTCTTCTGGATGGGTGTCCGTGGGAGTTCTTCCGCTCACCTGGATATCCTACACATCTGAGAAAGTCACGAAAAGGGAAGGGATAGCGCGTCGACGACCCCATCCCGCGGGGAGTTTGGCACGCTCGATCCAGGCGCCGCTTCTTGATCCCCTCCAGCGTGGCCGAAACTAACCTGAGAAAAACTGCTCGCTACGCCGGGGGCAATTGCGACCCGTTACAGCATAACAGAGGCCGGCTATTTATTCAACGACATTATGACTCAGAACACTAGGTCCTTCGGCGCTCGCGAGAAGTTACCCGGGCCCGCTTTCCAAAACTGACCCATCGGCGCCAGTGTCGTAGTCACGGGCTCAATCGATAGAATGGAGGAGCGTGATTTCCCGACGTCGACGATCCACGGAACGAAGGCTCGGCTCCCTTGACAAGGCACGTCGTGTCTTACAGGCGATCGCTGACGGTAGCCGTGATCCGTATGAAGGCTACCGTGAGGTGTACGGAATCTACCTCGATAGCAGCGGTGCCATTGAAGAGTTGAAGCCGCTCTTTCGGCTTCCGGACATCTACCCAGATGGACCTATCCATGTAGATGACGAGTTTCGTCGGACCATCATCACCGCCGCAATCGAATGGCTCCAAAATAACCCAGATTTGCCTGTAGCCCGTCCAGTTTGAGGGCCCCACATCGACAGTCACGGGACATCAAGACGCGCAGATGGTGATCATGATTCACGATGCCCGCGCCCCGGAAAAGACCATGCTCTATCTGCCACCAGTGGTTCCGTCCCAACTCACGGGTGGGGCCACGCCAACACGCGTGCAGTAAGTCCGAGTGCCAAACAGCGCGGCGCAAAGAGACGCAGGCAAACTGGCGTGCGAAGAACCCTAAGTACACTGCCGGCTACCGCATTCAGCGGCGAGGAGCGCAGGAACAACCGCCGGAGCCATTGCGTTTGGCGCCGCCCTTGAGTCAACTCCCCTGGGATCTCGCGAAAGACGAGTTCGGGCAGAAAGGCTGTGATTTCATTGGGGTTATGGGATCACTTCTGGTGCGCTCCGCGAAAGACCAGTTCCGTGCATATCTAACTGATCCCACGAGGGTTTCATGCCCACTTCCCCCTCTTGCCGAAAAAGACCAGTTCCAGCCTGCTCCATACTGATCGCGGTTACAGGAACAGCCGCTATGCAACTGGAGTTTCACCAACTCGATCGGCGCTGGGAGCACCTGCGAGTGCGGCATCCGGCACGGCAGCGGCGGTTGTTGGCGTCGTTGGCCGAGAGCGGCCAGCAAACGCCCATCGTGGTGGTGGCGGTCGAGGGCCAAGTGGATCGTTACGTGGTCATCGACGGCCATAAACGAATCTCGGCGCTGCAGCAACTGGGTCGGGACACGGTGGAAGGCAAAGGCCATCGACAGATACTGGTCCCAACAAGAGAACCCTCGCGGCCGCACATCGCCGCCGTACCGCGCCACGCACCGGCGAAACTCGCGATCCGGCAGGAAGTTCAGCAACTGAGAGAAAACGGTTCGGCCCTGGTTCACGCACCATTGTCGCCCCCGCCGGAGCCGGGTTTTGGGTCTCGTTGCCGTTCAAATCGCGGCAAGCCAAATCTCCCTATAACTCTCTGCACTCAATGGACTTGTCAGTTGGGCCGACGTCGTTAGCCGGACACTAGTGAAAACATTTCTATATCTTCTCGTTTTCGCTTGTCAGATAGTGAGTAAGTGAGTACACTGATGGAGAAGACTTACTCACGTGGCTATCGACTCCCAACATCTCCCGGAAGATCCGCAGGTTTTGCAGAAGATGGTGCTGGATCTGATGGCACAATTGGATCGCGAGTCCGCCGAGCGCCATAAGATCGAAGCCATGCTGCGC
>JAIQEX010000177.1 GCA_020073615.1 Terriglobia bacterium | reverse complement strand
GCGTGGCCGCGGCGCCGACACCGGCACGGATCATAGAGAAGGGCCTGGTCAGCGATCGGGTAGTAATCGACACGGTGATTTCTAAGTACAGCGATCATCTCCCGCTGTATCGGCAAAGCGTCATGCTAGTAAACCCGAAAGCGGAAATCAGTTATGAGGACATCAAGCAGGCGTACGATGATTCACGGAACTGCGGTTACGCGCTTATCAATCTCGTCTTCCTGGAAGTGAGTTCCAAGCAGTACGTCGGCAAAGCTGGGCAGCCGGTCCGCTCTATTGACGAGGCCCTACGAGATTTCAATGCGCAGTGCCCTTCGACGCCCTCTCGATCCGTTCCGTAATCAACTTCCCGGCTTTCGCCGCTGCTTTGTCCATCGACTCCGCCGCCGAACCAACTTTCAGCCTGGATTACCCAACACTCGGAAAGAGGGTTTGGGTTGTTAATCGCGGAACGAGCAGATTACTCCCGATAACCCGCTAGTTCCGCTTGCTCCGCTTCCGGCGGATCCGATAAGAAGTCCTCGGCATTGCGGCGCTGATGCACGTTGAGGCATCCTGATTCTGTGTGCCTCAGCCGGAAGCAAACACGCCCAGGCGGGGCCGTCAAGCCGGTCCGCGTAAATCCAAAACGAACCGCCGGAGCAAGCCTGGACCGCGCTATAGCGTCGGCCTTCCCTCCACGGTCGCCACCGAGGTGGAAGGTACGCCGAGACGATTGACGCCAGCGTCAGCAAGGCGATTGCCGCGCTCGTGCGCCTTGGCCTGGAAAGCCAGGCGAACCGAAAGCGCGAGTTCTTCAAGAGGCTGAAGGAGAACCTTGCCAAGGACGATCCGAAGGAACAGGACCGAATCGTGGATGAGTTCCGCACTCTAATCCTGGGCCGCTGAAGAAATGCCGAAGATCCAGTGGGGGCGGATTCCCAGGGAGAAGTGGGCCCGCCTGCGAGATCGCGCGAGGGAGCGGAGGGTTTCCGGGGACGACCTGTTCGCACTGGCTGAGTGGAAGGCGCAAGATCCGAATGTGCCGGACGGGGACTGGTACAAGGATTTTGGAACCTCCAAGCTCTGCGGCACGGGGAAGTTTCCGAGTACCTTTCTGATTCTACGCGCACGGGCGGTGCCGGCGCCAAGTCCCGTCCGGGGAAACCGGCCCCCGATCAGCGAAAGCACTGCAATAGAGCTTCCGGATCGTCCACCGAGACGGCTACACTTCGCACGCGCCACTCAAAGCCGTACAGCTTTCGAACCGTGACCGGGCTGGAGAATTCGAGCCGCAAATTGCCGTCTGTCGCGGGTGGCATACTCAGGTCTGCTCGTTCGCCCCGCGCCGGTGACATTGACGCGATCTGGTGGAGGGGAACTCGCAAGCTCCACAACAGCCCGTTCCGCAACACCAGCTCTCCGTTCTGAAGATAGCAGGGGCGCAACCAGAACGACCGGCTCAGCGCTATCAGCCACACGGTGCCATAGATACTCAGCCCGCTGAGCACCCATGCCGCCGCCTGACTCCAGCGCATCACAATCGCGTGGGCCACCAGGGCTTCCACCACGCCCATGCCCGCGGCTGCTGCAAAAAACAGTCCGGCGCTGCTGCGCTCATAGACCGGGAATACCCTCGCGCCCGCCGGGGCATGCGGTTTCGCGCGCCACGAGCAGAGGCCATACCAAAAGAACGCGAGTTCGGTGGCCAGGACATTCGCCGCAACAGGGATGCGGACCACCTCCAGGCAGGCCGCGCGTAGGCGCTCCAGAACGTCTCCGTCCTGGCCGCCGGCCCGCCGCCCGCGGCGCACGCGAACCAAGACCAGGCTGACGATGGCGATTTCAGCCGCGGCGCCGATCACCGGCCGCGTCCAGCCCATTCCAGGCGCTACATAACTGGCTCTCAGCAGCGCCACCAGGCACATGGGAACCAGCGTAAATCGCGCTTTGGGTTGCCCGCGCGCCACCAGCAGGAAGTACAACAGAGGCACGGTAAACGCGACATCGCACGCCAATCCCCACTTCACCTCTGGTCGGAATGCTCCCCGCGCCGCAATAAAAGCGATCGTATTGATCGTCAGCGCCGCGGCAAGCCAAAGCTGAAAACGGCGAGGGGCCCAGAACCGCCAGAGCGGGGTCATACTAATGAGGATGCCGGGAGCGTGTCCGAAGTTGCCGGTTGTTTCCGTTCCGGTCATGAGGTGCTCCGTTCCAGCGGGGTGAATGCGATCACCGGGGAATGGCTCGAGGCAGGTTCGCAGCGGGCCGCTTACGCGCCGGCGGCAGGTGCCCCCGGCCCTACCGCCGCGGCGCGCCACACGCTACAATAATTTCGGACTCTAAATACCGATATGCCCCGACGCCTCGCCCGTAAGCTGATGCTCTCCATCACGGTGATCGTAATCATCGTGGCGGCGGTTTCCGGGCTGGTCAATGTCAAAACCGAGGAGAGCCAGCTCCTCAACACCATGATCCTGGGGGCCGACCAGCTCTCCAAGGGCATCACCAGCGCCACCTGGCACGCCATGCTCGACGACCATCGCGAGGCCGCCTACGAGGTGATGCAGACCATCGCCCTCAAACAGGGAATCGAGCGCATCCGCATGTTCAACCGCGCCGGCCACGTGATGTTTTCCACCAACCAGGAGGACCGCCAGGCGTCCATCGATCCGCTGCGCCTGCCTTTCCTGGTGCACACCATTCCCGGGGCCGACGGCCGGCGGCGCCTGGAAATGTTCACGCCCATTTATAACGAGCGCTCGTGCAGCCAGGCGGAGTGTCACGCCCATCCCGCGGGGGTGAAGGTGCTGGGCGTGCTGGACCTGGCCCTGAGCCTGGAGAGCGTCGATCACGAGGTCGCCAGCATGAAGTTTCGCGTGTTGCTGGTGACCGGGGTCGAAATCGCGCTCATGAGCCTGTTCATCATCTATTTCACGCGAAGGTTCCTCAGCCGTCCGATCGAGAAGCTCATCGAGGGCACCAAGGCGGTGAGCCAGATGGAGTTGGACCAGCCGTTGAATATCGTGGGATCGAGCGAGGAGCTGGACGAGCTGGCGCGGTCGTTCGACGTGATGCGCGACCGTCTGCGCACCGCCCTGGGAGAGATCAACCAGTTCACGCAGAACCTGGAGACCAAGGTGGAAGACCGCACGCAGCAGCTCAAAGCCGCGCACCAGAAGCTGCTGCAAAGCGACCGGCTGGCGTCGCTGGGGCAGCTTTCGGCCAGCGTGGCGCACGAGATCAACAACCCCATCGCCGGCGTGCTGAACCTCTCCATGCTGCTGCAGCGGATGCTGAAGGAGGACGGGGTACCGCCCAGCCGCATCGAGGAGTTTCGCAAGTATCTTTCGCAAGTGACCAACGAGACGGCGCGCGTGGGACGCATCGTGAGCGACCTGCTGGCGTTTTCCCGGCGGTCGAAGCCGCAGCGCGCGCCCGCCGACCTGAACAAAATCGTGAAGATGACGCTCTCGCTGGTGCAGCACAAGATGAAGCTGAGCAACGTCGCCGTGGAGACGAACCTGCGCGAGGATCTGCCCGCGGTGGCCTGCGACCAGTCGCAAATCCAGCAGGTGGTGCTCAACCTTCTGCTGAATGCGGCGGAAGCGACGCAGAGCAAGGCGGAGCGGCGCGTGGCGGTCTCGACGGCGACCGACGACGGCATGGTGACGCTGGTGGTGGCGGATAACGGCGAGGGGATCCTGCCGGAGAACCTGGCCAAGATTTTTCATCCGTTCTTTACCACCAAATCGGAAGGCAAGGGCGTGGGGCTGGGCCTGGCGGTTTCCTACGGCATCATCGAGGCGCACGGGGGCGATATCGAGGTGAAGAGCAAGGTGGGCCAGGGCGCCACCTTCACCGTATCGCTGCCCATCGAGCAGCCCCCGCAGCGGAGCGATCTTCCGCTGCCGGAACTGGCCCGGAAGGAATGAAGTATCTGTACGTGGGCGCGATCGCGGGAATCGGCGCGGGCATCGAACGGGAGGCGTACCGGGAGGTACGCGAACGTGTGGCCGCCGGATTTGGGGCGCCGGTGCGGGAGTTGGAGCTTCCCGGAGTGGAATTCGCCTACGATGCGGGACGGCGCCAGTACGGCTCGATCCCGGTGCTGGAAATGTTGACCCGCCTCTGTCCGGCCGATGCGCTGAAACTGCTGGCGGTAGGCGGGCAGGACCTGTTCATTCCGGTCCTGACGTTTGTTTTCGGACACGCACAATTGGGAGGCAGGGTGGCGGTGATTTCGCTCGCGCGGCTGCGTCAGGAGTTTTACGGGCTGGAGCCCAATCGCGAGATCTTTCTGGAGCGCGCTCATAAGGAGGCGCTGCACGAGACCGGCCACACCTTCGGGCTGGTGCACTGCGCCGACCGGAGTTGCGCCATGTCGCTGGCCACCAATGTCCGGCAGATCGATTTGAAACACGCCGCCTTCTGCGCGGCATGCGCGGCGCAGCTGCGGCGCGGACTTAGGGAGCAATGACATGAAGAGTCACTGGCAGATTCTGGTAGTGGACGATGAAGAGGTGATGTGCGAATCGCTCGCGGCGTGGCTCCGCGAAGACGGCTACCTGGTGGACACGGCGTCGTCGGGACGCGAAGCGGTGGACATGGCGTCGCGCCGGGATTACGCCATCTATTTCGTGGACCTCAAGATGCCCGGCGGCATGGACGGCATCGAGACCATGATGCAGATCCGGCGGCGGCAGAAGGAGGCGTCCATCATCATCATCACGGCCTACGCCACCGTGGATACGGCCATCACGGCGATGAAGGAGGGAGCGCAGGAGTATATCGTCAAGCCGTGCAATCCGGAAGAGATTTCCCTCCTCGTAAGCCGCATCATCAAAGTCAAGAACCTGCAACGGGAAAATACCATCCTGCGCAAGAAGCTGTCGCGGCAGTACTGCGTGCACGACGTGATCAGCAAGAATGCGCGCATGCACGCCATCCTAGGGCTGGCGCACGAGATCTCGAGCCTGCGCAGCACGGTGCTGATTCAGGGCGAGAGCGGCACCGGCAAGGAGATGGTGGCGCGCGCCATCCACAACTCGGGCGATCGCGCGGCCAAGCCGTTCGTGGCCGTCTCCTGCGCCGCGCTGGCCGAAACGCTGCTCGAAAGCGAGCTGTTCGGCCACGAGAAGGGCTCGTTCACGGGCGCCAACCAGCAGAAGCAGGGCAAGTTCGAGATGGCCGCCGGCGGCACTATATTCCTGGATGAAATCGGCGACATCTCGCCCAAACTGCAGGTGGACCTGCTGCGCGTGTTGCAGGAGCGCAGCTTCTATCGCGTGGGCGGGTCCGAAGAGGTACGGGTGGATGTGCGGGTGATCGCGGCCACGCACGTCAACCTCCAGCAGGCGGTGGCCGAGGGCAGATTCCGCGACGATCTTTTCTACCGGTTGAACGTAATCGAGATTCGCATTCCCCCGCTGCGCGAGCGCCGCGAAGACATACCACTCCTGGCGCACCACTTCATGGAGCGGCTCTCTCACGAGCTGGGCAAGGACATCGGCGAAATTTCCGAAGGCGCGCTGAAGCTGCTGATGGACTACAACTGGCCGGGCAACGTGCGCGAGCTGGAGAACGCGGTGGAGCGGGCCATGGTGACCTGCCGCGGGCGCGGCTTGGCCGAAGAGGACTTTTCCTTCCTGGCGCAGAACGGGGCGAGCGGCAAGAGCTGGGCGCCGCCGGCGGGCATGACGCTGCAGGAGATGGAGAAGCTGCTGATCGCCTCGACCATCGAGCGCACCGGCGGCAATATCAAGGAGGCGGCGGCGGTATTGGGCATCGACCGGTCGACGCTGTACGAGAAGATCAAGCGCTACGAGATTCCGCGCTAACCGCGCCAGCCGTTTCCCTCAGAGCCGCGCCAGCGCCAGCCGGGCCAGGCGCTCGACCGCAGAGGACACCTGGGCGGCGTCTCCCATGCCGAATACCGAAATCTGCAGATAATAGCCGCCCCGGAAGACGCACAGGAGGGCACCCGCCGTGTGCAGGTCGAACAGGAACGACCGGTCGCCCAATCCGGGGAAATCGCGAAACCCTCCGTGGCCCGATTCCCGCTGCATTCTCTCGATCTGCTGCGCGGACCAACTCCCCCCGGCAACGCGGCGCGCCATGATCACGATGTGGCCCCCAAACTCTGCGGCGAAGGAGCAGGACGTGGCGGCGCCGTTCCTGACGCGCTCCTGGCCCTCGTGCAGGGGAGCGGCCACAGCTGCCTCGAGTTCGGACCGGGCAAGGAGTGTACACGCTGTCCATGTGGTGGACGGCGCCGTAAATGAGGTGGATGATGTGGCTGCTGCCTGGGCGCCATGCAAGGGTGCGAGTACCGTTCCCAACAGTGCGAAACACGCGAAAATCAAGCGATCTGACGCGGGCATTGTGCAAATCCTCTTATAGTGTTATCGGGTCTGTTTCCCTGATTGAAAGCGTTCTGCCAAACCCGGTTCCCACAAGGCAATCCGGGGGCCGCGAGGTGGGCATGAGGAAAGTGGGGCGGTTCCCCCGACCCGCGCCGGGCCCCTGGGACACCCACCCCGGCCCCTTGATCGGCCGTCCCATGGCGGCACAGGATGTCCCACAACCGGACACCCGGATACCCCGGCTACCCACGCTATCCTTTAAAGCGTCATAATGTTAGATCGAGTGCGGATTGGCAGGCGCCGTGCCATTCACACGCGGGAATTCATCTTTATGGATATACCTCGCAAGGACGCGCGGAAGAAAAAAATAATCCGCATGGTGGCGGGCGGCACGCTGCTGTTGGTGGTGGTGGCCGGGATCAGCTTTGGATTGACCAAGCTCAAGCCGGCGGCTCCGGGTGTCGAGCTGTCCACGCTGTGGCCCGATACCGTGAAGCGCGGACCGATGCTGCGCGAAGTGCGTGGACTGGGCACCCTGGTTCCGGAAGACACCATGCTCATCACGGCTACAACGGATGGACGCGTGGAGCGCATCCTGGTGAGGCCAGGCACGCCGGTCAAAGCCGACACCGTGGTGATGGTGATGACCAGCCCCGAGCTCGATACCCAATTGCTCCAGGCCGAGTTCGCACTGAAGGCCGCGGAGGCGGATTACAAGAACCTGGAAGTCACCCTGCAGAAGACGCTGATCGACCTGCAGTCGCAGGCGGCGCAAGTGGGCGCCGACGCCAACACGGCCAAGATGCAGGCGGATCGCGATGTCGCCCTGGCCAAGGAAAACCTGCTGCCCGCCGTGGATGCCAAGATCTCGGAGGTGAAGGCCCAGGAACTGGCAGGCCGGTACAAGCTGGAAGAGCGGCGCATTTCCATCAACGCCTCGGCCGAGCAGGCGCAACTGGAAGCACAAAAGGTGAAGGTGGAGCAGCTTCGCGCCGAATACAACCTGAAGAAGAGCCAGGTGGACAAGTTGAAGGTGCGCGCGGGCTTCGATGGCACGCTGCAGGCGCTGCCGCCACCCATGAACCCGGTGGAAGAGGGACAGAAGGTGACCGCGGGTACGGCGTTGGGAAAGGTGGCGCAGCCCTCCCATCTGAAGGCCGAGCTGAAGATCGCCGAAACACAAGTTAAAGACATCGCCATCGGACAGCCGGCGAGCATCGATACGCGCCTGGCCGGGGGAGGGTCGAACGGGCTCATCGAGGGCCATGTTTCGCGCATCGATCCTTCGATTTTGAATGGCACGGTTACCGTAGATGTGGCCTTGAAAGGGCCGCTGCCCCCGGGCTCCCGTCCCGATTTGAGCGTGGACGGCACCATCCAGCTCGAGAAACTCGACGACGTGGTATTCGTGGGGCGTCCGGTTTTCGGGCAGCAGGACAGCACCGTCCAGCTCTTCAAGCTGGAACCGGACGGGCGGTACGCCAACAAGGTGAAAGTAACCTTCGGCCGCAGCTCGGTGAACACCATCGAGATAAAAGACGGCCTCCGGGTGGGCGACAAGGTGATTCTTTCGGATATGTCACAATACGACCAGTACGACCGGATAAAGTTGAACTAAATTGCGGCAACTCTCGTAACGAGGTAGAGAAAACATCATGGACAACGGCTCCCAACCGCTGATTCGCCTGGAAAGCGTGAGCAAGGTTTTTGTAACCGACGAGGTGGAGACCCACGCGCTTTCCTCGATTCACTTCGACGTGAAGAAAGGGGAGTACCTGTCGATCGCCGGCCCGTCGGGCTGCGGCAAATCGACGCTGCTCGCCATCCTGGGGCTATTGGACACGCCGACCGATGGCACCTATTATTTGAACGGCAAGCCGGTGACGGGGCTCAAGCTGTCGGAGCGCGCGCGCATCCGCAACCGGGAGATCGGCTTCATCTTCCAGGCGTTCAACCTGATCGGCGACCTCACCGTTTACGAGAACGTGGAACTGCCGCTGACCTATCGCGGCATGCCCTCGGCGGAACGCAAGCGGCGCGTGCAGGAGGCCCTCGAGCGGGTGGGCATGTCGCACCGCATGAAGCATTACCCATCGCAGCTCTCGGGGGGCCAGCAGCAGCGCGTGGCCGTGGCTCGCGCCTTGAGCGGCGACCCGTTGATCCTGCTGGCCGACGAGCCGACCGGAAACCTCGATTCGGCCAATGGCGAGGCAGTAATGAGCCTGCTGCGGGAACTGCATCAAGCCGGATCCACCATCTGCATGGTGACGCACGATCCGCGCTATGCGGAATTCGCCGACCGGACCATCCGGCTGTTCGACGGCAGAATCGTCGAGGAGAGTGTCGAGTCGGCCAAGAATTAGGAGCGTAAGCGGGCCGCACCGGGCGGCCGTGTGCAATCCCGCGCAGGGGCGCGGGGGGACGAATCCGGCGCACGCCGGAGAACTGGGTCAAGCGCTGTGTCAGAGGGGGGCGCCATGGTGGAACGGCTGTTGGGGACCTGGGTGTCGCTGGCGCTGGTTGCCGGCAACAGTCTGTATGCAAACGTAATCCGGACGCCGCACGCGGAGTTCCGGCAAGTCTATTCGTTGAGCCCGAACGGACGCGTGGTGATTCAGAACCTCTACGGCGACGTCAGCATCACGGCGTGGGACCGCGATGAGGTGCTGGTGGAGGCCATCAAGCGGGCCCCGGACTCCCGGCACCTGGACGACGCCCGAATCGTGGTGGAGCCTTCCGACGGGTTGGTTTCCATTCACACGCAATACACCGGGGGCGACGCCGAGCATCCCGCCAGCGTCGAGTACCGCATCATGGTTCCGCGCTCGGCCAATCTCGAGGACGTGAAACTGACCAACGGCGGGCTCTCCCTGAGCGGGCTCGCGGGACCGGTGAAAGCGTCGGCGGTCAACGGCAATATCCGCGCCGAGAAACTGGAAGGCCAGGCGGACCTCTCCACGATCAATGGGCGGCTGGAGGCCGATTTCCACCGCATCAGCCGCGCGAAACCGATTTCCCTGCGCTCGGTCAACGGCCCCATCAAGCTCTCCATTCCCTGCAGCGCCGGCGCCAGCCTGGAGGCGCACAATCTGAGCGGCGGCATCGAATCCGATATTGGCACGGTGTCGCGCGCCACCGGCGGTCACCGCCTGGTGGTGCGGGGCGGCGGAGCGCAGATTCGCCTGCGCAACGTCAACGGCGGCATTTCGATTCGCAGCGTTTGGATGCGGCATTCCGAGCACGCATCGACGTAGGCTCCCAGGCGGTTTTGGCTCAGTCGATATTGGCTCACTTGGGTTTTGCGGCTGCGATCTGCTAACCTGACTGGGCCATGCTGCCGGTGGTCCGCGATGTGCGATACGGGGCGCGCCTGTTGGTCCACAACCCGGGCTTCAGCGCCGTGGCCCTGGCGGCTCTAGCGCTCGGCATGGGGGCGGCCGGCGCGATTTTCGGTGTGGTGGATGCCGTCCTTCTGCGGCCTCTCGCGTTCCGCGACGAGGATCGCCTGCTGGTGATTTGGGAAAAAAATCCCGCGCAAAACCAGGACCGGTCGTTCGTCACCGCCGGGGCCTTCCTGGGCTGGCAGCAACAGAGCCACACCCTGGAAGCCTTGGCCGCGATCCACGACGTTCCCGCCAACCTTACCGGGGGGCCCAACCGCGCGAGGGAGCCCGAGGAGGTGCACGCGGAGCGCGTTTCGGCGAGCCTGTTTCCCCTGCTGGGCGTGCAACCGGTGCTGGGGCGCGCGTTTCGTCCCGAGGAAGACCGGCCGGGCCACGCCTATTCCGCGCTGCTGAGCTATCGCTTATGGCAGCGCCGCTTCGGCGGCGACCGGGAGATCGTGGGACAGTCCATCGGCCTGCGGGGCGAGAGCTACACCGTGGTGGGCGTGCTGCCGCCCGGCTTTTCGGTACTGGATGCCACGGCGGACGTCTGGATTCCTTTGGGGCTCGACCCGGCCGGGAGCGGCCGCGGGCGCTTTCTGGCGGTAGTGGCGCGCTTGCAGCCGGGAGTGGACCTGGACCGGGCGCGCCGCGAGCTGGCCGCCATCGGTGAGCGCATGGAACAGGCTAACGGGGCGCTCGAGGCCGGTTGGCGCCCGCAGGTGCTTACCTTGCGGGAGGAACTGGTGGGCGACGCCCGGCCGGCGCTGCTGGTGGTGATGGCGGCGGTGGGGCTGCTGCTGCTGATTGCCTGCGGCAACGTGGCCAACCTCTTGCTGGCGCGCGCGTCCAGCAGGCGAAAGGAGCTGGCTGTGCGCATGGCCCTGGGGGCTACGGGAGGCAGGATCGTGACGCAGTTGCTCACCGAGAGCGTGCTGCTGGCGCTGGCGGGCGGCGCGCTGGGGATAGCGCTGGCGCGCGCGGCGGTGGCGGCGGTGGTGCACTGGGGACCGGCCAGCATTCCCCGCCTGGCGCAGGCGCGCGTCGACGGGCGGCTGTTCCTGTTCGCGCTGGGGGTTTCGCTCGCGACGGGCATTCTGTTTGGCGCCGCGCCGGCCATGCAAAGTATCCGCGGCAATCTGCACCGGGCGCTGACCGAAGGCGGGCGCAGCGGCACCGCCGGCCGCATCGGGCGCAGGATGCGCCACACCCTGGTGGTGGGCGAGATCGCGCTCTCGGCGCTGGTGCTGATCGCGGCCGGCCTGTTGATTCGCAGCTTCGCGAGACTGCGCGCGGCGGACCCGGGCTTTCAAGCCCGCGGCCTGTTGACCCTGCGGCTGCCCCTTTCGGGCGGGCGGAACTCGCAGAGAGAGCGGCGCATCGCCTTTTTTCAGCAGGTGGCGGACCGGATCGCGGTGCTGCCGGGCGTGCGCGCGGTGGGCGCGGTGAACGGGCTGCCGCTGACCGGGCCGGGCCTGGGGTCGACCTTTGCGGTGGAGGGACGGCCGGCGCCCCCCGCGGGCCAGCGGCCGATCGCCCTGATGCGCTCGGTCAACCCGGCGTACTTCCGTGCCATGAGGATTCCGCTGCTGGCGGGCCGCGCGCTCATCGAGCCGGACACGGCGCAGGCGCCTGCGGTGATCGTGGTGAGCCGCTCGCTGGCGCGGCGTTTCTGGCCCGCGGGCGACCCCATCGGCCAGCGCCTGACCCTGGATTCGTACACCGTGCGCACCGCCCGGATCGTCGGCGTGGTGGGAGATGTGAAAGCGGAGCGCATCGAGGGCGAGGACTGGCCCACGATTTATAGCCCCTACGCACAGGATCCGGTCCCCACCTTGACGCTGGTAGTGCGCACGGCTTTGGCGCCGCTGGCGATGGCCCCGGCGGTGGAGCGAGTGGTGCACGGGCTCGACCCGGACCAGCCCGTGGCGGACGTGCGCTCCATGGAGGACGTGATGGGGCGGGCGTTGGCCGAGCCCCGTTTCCACACGCTCCTGCTGGCCGCATTCGCGCAGATCGCCTTTGCCCTGGCGGCGGTGGGAATCTACGGCGTGGCGTCCTACGAGGTCGGACAGCGGACCCACGAGATCGGCATCCGCGTGGCGCTGGGGGCGCAGCCGCGGGAAGTGCTGGGGCCGATTCTGGGCGAGAGCGCGCGCCTGGCGGCGTACGGCATTGCCGCAGGCCTGGCCGCCGCGTTCGCGCTCACCAGGCTGATGGCCACCATGCTCTACGGCGTGAAGCCGACCGACGTCTACACTTTTGTGGCCATTGCCGTGCTGCTGGCGGCGGTGGCGCTGGTGGCCAGTTATCTTCCGTCGCGGCGGGCCATGGCGATTGACCCCATGGCGGCCCTGCGGCATGAATAGGACGAAATCATGATTACACTTCGCAACGTGGAGAAGTTTTATGAAGGCGGTTACGGCCGCAGTTACGTGCTGCGCCGCATCAACGGAGAAATCAGGGAGGGCGAATTCGTCACCGTCATGGGCCCTTCCGGGGCCGGCAAATCCACGCTCCTGAGCAT
>JAIQEX010000176.1 GCA_020073615.1 Terriglobia bacterium | reverse complement strand
GAACCCTGCCATGAACACGACAGAGACTGCCGTGACGAAGAGTTCACGAGGGTCCCGGGGATACGGATTCAGCAGCTCACGAACGCACAGGTAGCTCAGGTTTCTTTTCCTAACTTGTCCGACACCGCCGCGAGTCCACGAAATCCGGAGACTTGGGCGCGCAGCGTGGCCGGCAGTTTCATGCGGACGCGATTTCTTCGAGCACGCGAGCGGCCTCGCGGGCGGGGTCTGCGGCGCGCACGATCTGGCGGCCCATCACCAGGTAGTCGGCGCCGGCGCGGAGGGCTTCGGCCGGGGTGGCGACGCGCTGCTGGTCGCCCTTGTCGCTTCCGGCGGAGCGCACTCCGGGCGTGACCAGGATCGCGCGCGGACCGGCGATGCCACGGAGCGCGGCGGCTTCGAGCGGGGAGCAAATCAAGCCGTCGGCGCCGGCTGCGAGCGCCAGGCGCGCGCGCCGCTCGACCAGTTCGGAAACTTCGCACGTGTAGCCGAGCTCGTCGAGATCTTCGCGGCCGAAGCTGGTGAGCACGGTGACCGCCAGCACTTTCAGGGCGGAGCCGCACTTTCCCTCGCCCGCGGCGCGCACCACGGAGCCCACGGCATGCACGGTGAGGAAACGCACGCCGGCGCGGGCCACCTGCGCGGCGGCGCGCTTCACGGTCTCGGGAATGTCGTACAGCTTGAGATCGAGGAAAACATCTTTGCCCTGGGCGTGGAGCTCGCGGACGAATTCCATGCCGGCGGCGGCATAGAGCTCCATGCCCACCTTGTAGAAATTCACCTGGCTGCCGAGCGCCGCTACCAGGGCGCGCGCCTCGGCGGCCGATTCCACGTCCAGGGCGACGATGAGCGGGTTGGGTTTCATATGAGGCAAATTGGTTTCTCGCCGCGCGGCAGGACGCGGCCGATGGAATATGCGCCGGGGAGCGCCGCCGCCAGTTGCGCGGCATCGCTTTCCGCGAGCGCGATCAGCAGCCCGCCCGAAGTCTGCGGGTCGTACAGCAGGTCTTCGATTTCGCGCGGTATTTCACGGAGCCCGGCCACGGCGCAGGAGGCGAACTCGCGATTGTTCTTCAGGCCGCCGGGGATGGCGCCGGCGCGCGCGTAATCCACGGCGCCGGGCAGGAGCTGCACGCGGGCGGCTTCGATTTCGAGGGTGACGCCGCTGGCCAGCGCCATCTCGCGCGCATGGCCGATCAGTCCGAAGCCGGTGACATCGGTGCAGCCGTGTGCGTCGAAGCGCAGCATCGCGTCGCAGGCGCGGCGGTTCAGCGCCAGCATGGACTCGATTGACGCCTCGACGTGCTCGGGGGAAGCGATGCCGCGCTTCAGGGCGGTGGCAATGACGCCGGTGCCGAGCCGCTTGGTGAAGACCAGCGCATCGCCCGGGCGCGCGCCGGCGTTGGCTTTGACGCGCGCGGGGTGAATGGTGCCGGTGACCGCGTAGCCGAACTTGATTTCGTCGTCGGCGATGCTGTGGCCGCCGACGATGGCGCAGCCGGCCTCGTGCATTTTTTCGCCGCCGCCTTTGAGGATCTGCTCGAGATCGGCGATGTCTCCCTTGCCGGGCCAGGCGAGGATGGAGAGCGAGGAAATGGGTCGGCCGCCCATGGCGTAGATGTCGCTGAGCGCGTTGGCGGCGGCGATGGCGCCGAAGGTGTACGGATCGTCGACGATGGGCGTGAAGAAATCCACGGTCTGCACGAGGGCGAGCTCCGGCGTCAGCTTGTAGACACCGGCATCGTCGGCGGTATCAAACCCGATCAGCACGTTTTCGTCGGCCCACCGCGGAACGGCGGCCAGCACCCGGTCCAACAACTTTGGACTCAGCTTGGACGCTCAACCGGCGGCTTTCACGTGCGCCGTCAATTTCCGGGACTGCGTGGTTTCTGCCATGGACGGGATCTCTACTATAATAGCGGGGATGCGAAGCACGTCCGTTTTTTCCGCCCTGTTGCTGCTGGCGCTGGCGTTTACGCTGGTTTCCCGGCAGCCGCAAACCGATCCCCGGTTGAAGAAAGCCGCGCGTTACGCGGACCGTAACGGCTGGACGCAGGTGCACCTGGAGGGCAAGCCGGGCGACATCGGCTTCCAGCACGGGTACCTGCTCTCGGCCGAAATCAAGGACGCGTTCCGCGCCGTCTCGACGGAGCTGATGCACGACGAGAAGAAGAACTGGGAGTACTTCCGGCAGACGGCGCAGGAGGTGTGGTGGCCGCACATCGAGCAGGAGTACCGCGAGGAGATGACGGGCATCGCCGAGGGGTTGAAGGCGCGCGACGTGAAGCTGGACGTGTGGGACGTGGTGGCGCTCAACGGGTGGCTGGAGATCTCCTATTACGACAAGTGGCGCGACAAGGGCGCCAGGCACGGCACGGCCGACCATTGCAGCGCGTTCGCCGCCACGGGCAGCTACAGCAGGGACGGGCGCGTGGTGATCGGGCACAACAACTGGACCAGCTACTCGTCGGGCGAGCGGTGGAACATCGTTTTCGATATCGTGCCCGCGCAGGGCAGCCGCATGATCATGGACGGCATGCCGGGGCTGATCCACAGCGGCGACGATTTCGGGGTGAACGCGGCGGGCATCGCGATCACCGAGACCACCATTAGCGGGTTCAGCGGCTACGACCCCAACGGCATTCCGGAGTTCGTGCGGGCGCGCAAGGCCATGCAGTACGCCGCGTCGATCGACGATTTCGCGCGCATCATGAAGGAAGGCAACAATGGCGGATATGCCAACAACTGGCTGGTGGCGGACCGCAAGAACAACGAGATCGCCAGCCTGGAGCTGGGGCTGAAGAACGTGATTCTGCAGCGGACGAAGGACGGCTTTTTTGTGGGCTCGAATTTCCCGGCGGATCCGAAACTGACCAAAGAGGAGACCGAGTTCGACCCCGCCGACAAGAGCAAGAGCGAGAACGCGCGCCACGCGCGGTGGCTGGCGCTGATGGAGCAGAACAAGGGCAGAATCGATGTGGCCGCGGGCCAGCGGTTCCTGGCGGACCACTACGACACGTACGAAGGCAAGGTGGAACCGAGCGAGCGCTCGCTATGCGGGCACATCGATGTTTCGCCGCGCGGCATGGGGACCTGGCAGGCACCCTATGCGCCGGCGGGCGCGGTGCAGAACAAGGTGACCGACGCCGCCGGCGCGCAGAAGATGTCGTTCACCGCCGCGCTCGGCCACGCGTGCGGCACCAGCTACAGAGCGGCCGAGCACCTGGCGAAGCATCCCGAGTTTGCGTGGTTCAAGCCGATTCTGCACGATATGGATGCGCGGCCGTGGACGCGGTTCAGCGCGCGGTAGGAAGGCGGGTGCCAGGGGCCGGGGGAAGGTGCGGCCCTTCGGGCCGGGCTTTTTCGAGGCACTTCGGGTGTGGCGTTGCGGGGATCGCGGTAGGGGGAAGGCCGGGGGCTCCTGGCCAAACGGTGACAGGCTACGCTGTCCACGCGCCGCAAACTGCGCGGCTTGGGACAGCGAAGCCAGCCACCGTTTTGCGACAGATACACTCCGGGCTTTAGTTCGTTGCGGCGGCCGGGGCTACGGTTGTACAAACCGCGGGTCTTATCGCCCGGCGTATTTTCCGGCCGCCAATGGTTGGAGCCGCGTCTGGGAGGCAGGGGGTAGGCTTTGAGGGCGCGTACCTTACGCATTCCATTCGACGCAAATGGCTCTCTGAAGACCGTGGGAGCAGATCCGCAGATCTGTCCGCGCGGTGTAACAGAACCGGTTCCGAAGTCTCCCGTCGACGCGAATCGCAATCGTCCCTACTCAGGACGTCCGGGAGTTCAGCACCACCGTAATGTGCAACGCTTCCAGGCCGGGAAGAAAACTGTTGGGGGCTGCGAGCGGTGGGCGCAACCCTCTCTCTCAACCGCAGAATAGCAGGCGGGCGGCGGGCGGACTGGCGGCGGAGCCGTGCAAGGCATTGAAGGAAGGGGCAAGAAAAGATTTGGATCCTTTGTGACTGAGATTTTCGATCAATACCTCAGGCTGCTGGGAATCGAAGGATGTCCTTCCGGTTTGCACGGGCTGCGCACGCTGGTGCGGCGGCACTTGTCGTGCGTGCCGTTCGAGAACATTTCCAAGCTGCTGCTGTACGATCGGGAGCGCACCGGGCGGGTGACGGCCATGCGGGAGTTTCTGGACGGCATCGAGGATTGGGACCTGGGAGGGACCTGCTACACCAATAATCCGTATCTGACGGACCTGCTGCGGGCACTGGGGTATGACGCGGACCTGCTGGGCGCCGACATGAGCCGGCCCAACGTGCACACGTGCATTCGCGTGCGGATCGGGCCGGCGGCCTATCACGTGGATGTAGGTTTTGCGGCGCCATTGCGCGAACCGATACGGCTGGACGGGCTTCCTGCCGAGGTGGATGAGGGGAGCAACCGTTACGTGCTGGACTGGGACAGGGGCAGCGGCGGCTTGCGGCTGAGCATGTTCTCCGGAGCGGGAAATGCGGAAGGCTACGTGGCGCACGAGCCGGCGAGGCCGCGGGAGTTTTTCGATCCGGTGGTGTTGAACTCGTATGCACCGGACGCCTGGTTCCTGAATCGCCTGCGCATCAGCCGCATCTTCGACGGGTATTCGGTGGACCTGATCGACCGGAAGTTGTGGCGGCACGAGGGCGGCGAGACCAGCGTGACGCATCTGGCAAGCATGGCGGAGCTGAAGGCGGCGGTGGAGGGGCAGTTTCGGATGCCGCGCTGCCCCATCGAACGGGCGGTGGCGATACTGGAGCGGATTATGGGCCAGCCGTTTTTCGGCGGCGCCGCCGGGGCGTAGGAGGAGACGCCGGTCAGTCACCGGCGGCGGCGTAGCGGGTTTCCGCCGGCGCCTGCTCGCCGAATTGCCGGCAGAAGTCGCTCCAGCCGTTGCCGCGGTCGTCTACCAGAGCCTCCAACTCGACCGCGTCCCCCCGGTCGGAGATCCAATGGTCCCCCATCCGAAACAGTTCGACCGCGTCGCGCTGGTTGCGCACCACGACGCGCATCCGGCCCTGGCTGGCGGCCAGCATCACGGCTTCGACTCTCCGGCCGTCCGGGTAAAGCAGAATCATTTGCATCAAGCGCCCTCCTTCAAAGGCTGGAAACGATTTTGGATTGCGTTGGTCCACAATATCAAGTTCGCTTTGGTTATGGACCGCGGGTTTGGACCGTGCCTCCGCGCCGCGCCTGTTACGATAGAAAGCGATGACCCCCAACCAGCCGGGCCAGATGCCCAAGATGCCGATCGCCGGCGTGAAGAATCTGATTGCCATCGGTTCCGGAAAAGGCGGCGTGGGCAAGACCACGGTATCGGTGAACCTGGCGGTGGGCCTGGCGTCGCTGGGCTACCAGGCGGGGCTGATGGACGCCGATGTGTACGGCCCGAACGTGCCGCTGATGATGGGCATCAACCGCACGCCCATGGCTTACGGGGAGCGCATCCAGCCGCTCGACCAGTACGGCATCAAGCTCATGTCCATGGGCTTTCTGAACCCCGGCGACAAGCCGCTGGTGTGGCGCGGCCCCATGCTCCACAGCGTCATCCAACAGTTCCTGCGGGGAGTCGATTGGGGCAACCTCGATTACCTGGTGATCGACCTGCCGCCGGGAACGGGCGACGTGCAGCTCTCGCTGATCCAGACCGCCCCCATTACCGGGGCCATCGTCGTGACCACGCCGTCGGACGTCTCGCTCGAAGATGCGCGCAAGGCCATCCACATGTTCCACCAGGTGCGCGTGCCGATCCTGGGCATCGTCGAGAACATGAGCTTCCTGACCTGCCCGCACTGCCGCGAGCGCATCGACGTATTCAGCCATGGCGGCGGACGGCGCACGGCCAAGGAGATGCAGGTACATTTTCTGGCGGAATTGCCGCTTGACCCGCAGGTGCGCATCGGCGGCGATACCGGCAAGCCGATCGTCCTGCGCGCCGGCGAAGGCGAGCCGTTTCTCGAAATGGCCCGCAACACCGTGGCGCGGTGCGAAGAGGCGGCGAAGGAAGAAGGGCCGAAGATCGAGATCGGCGAATAAACGGGGAAGGCAGCTTAATTAAGCTCTTTCTTCCCGATGCCCGACGCTTCGTCCCAGTGAATCTCCGCCCTCCGTATCCTACCATTGGGGAGCCGCACGTCCGCGAGACCTTACGTTTTTCGCCACCGGCCACTACCATAAACCTTCCTGAGGCGCGGGAGTTCTCGCGGAAGCAGCGAGGCGCCCTCCCCTGAACCGCCCGGATTCTGCCACGACGGTGACATGTGGCGGTCATTCGGCCGCCGGCGTCAGGCGGCGGTTGAGATTGGCGGCGCGGCCGGCGTAGCGGGCGGGTTCGACAAGGTTGCCGAGAGTGCGCCAGGCTTGGGCGAGGACCTCGCAGGCGTCGCGCTCGGCCCAGGCGTACTCGCAGGGCTCGGCGATCTGGAGCGCGGACTCGGCGTCGTTGCGGGCGGCGATGGCGTCGCCGCCGGCGAGGGCGATGCGGGCGCGGAGGACCAGGCCATCGGCGTGGATGAGGCGGTAATTGCGCGGAGCGGCAAGGTCGAGCGCGCGCTCGCAGGCGGCGAGAGCGGGGTCGAGGCAGTTCGCGCAGAATTTATCACCGACATCAACAGCTTCGTCACAGTCCGGGCAGTCGGAACTCTCATCCCCCGAGCCGCCGCCCGTCTGCTTCTTCTCGAACCGGGACGGCGTTTCCCGAAACTCCGCCGGTTCCGGCACGGAATAGAGTTCCCATTCGGCAAGCCGCAGCCGAGCGACCCCACGAGGCCGATCACGAATATTTCGTCGGCCTGGAACGCCCTGCGGAAGGCGGCTGGCGTCCAATGCCGTCTCCGCGATCTCAGGCACACGGCGGCCACGAAGATGGCGGAGGCGGGCGTGCCGGAATCAACCATGCTCGCGCTGATGGGCACATGAGCAGGGCGATGCTGGAACGTTACTGCCACATTCGGATGGCGGCAAAGCGCGAGGCCGTGGAAGCGCTCCGGTTGCCGGATTCGACGGGGGTCGCTAAAGAATCCACTAAAGTAGCCTCCAGCCTGCCCGTTCAGTAGCCTATAAGTGGTCGTTTTCCTGGTGAGCGCGGAAGGAATCGAACCTTCAACCTACTGATTAAGAGTCAGTTGCTCTGCCAATTGAGCTACGCGCCCGCTTGCGAAGGGGTCTGGCTGGAAGCCGGGCGCGACCGAAACGCCGCACCCAGTTCAGAGTATACCATCCCGCCGCGGATCTCACGGCGCGGGTTGCGGCTGCGCCCCAGGAAGCGATGCCGCGGCGATTTGCGCAATGTCCAGGAGGCGCGGGGCCGCGGGCACCGTGCCCAGGGCATCGCGGAACATGGTCTGGCAGAAGGGGCAGGCCGTGCCGATCACCTCCGCACCGGTCGCTGCCAGCTCCTCGGCGCGGGCGACGTTGACGCGTTTGCCCTTCTCCTCGCCCAGGAACATCTGGCCACCGCCGGCGCCGCAACAGAAGGAACGCTCGCGCGCACGGGGCGGGTCGACCACCTCGGCCGAACGCGCAATCACTTCGCGCGGCTCTTCATAGATGTTGCGGTAGCGGCCCAGGTAGCAGGGGTCGTGGAATACCACTTTCGACCGGCCGTTGGCGGACTCGGGCAGGCGCGATTGCAGGCGGGCCAGCAGTTCGCTGTGATGCTCGATCGGGAAGGTGGCGCCGAACTCGCGCCAGTCGGTGCCGATGGTGCGCACGCAGTGCGGGCAGATGGATACCATTTTGCCCACCTTGGCGGCGCGCAGGGTTTCCATGTTGGCCTCAGCCACCTGCGACACCGCGAGGTCGTTGCCCAGGCGGCGTGCCGGATCGCCCGTGCACTTCTCCTTGCGCAGCACGCCGAAGGTCACGCCGGTGTGCCGCAGCACGCGCGCCAGGGCGAGCACGATCTCGCGGCCCTGCGGGTCGTAAGCGCCCATACAGCCCAGCCACAGGCAGTATTCCTGCGTGCCGTCGTAGAACGGCAGGTCGTTCTTCTCGATGAACTTCTGGCGCTCGCTGGCGGCGAAGCCCAGCGCATTGCCGTTCCGCTCCAGGTTCAGGAACAGCTTGGTGCCGTAATCGTCTTTCCACTTTCCGGTGTTGACGGCGCCGCGCCGCAGACCGACGATCATGGGCAGGTGCTGGATTCCCACGGGGCATTGGAACTCGCAGGCTCCGCAGGTGGTGCACTGGAACGCAGCCTCTTCGGAGATATGCCTGCCCAACAGCGGCGCTTCGGCGGCGGGACCGAACTCCTTGAGGTAGCCGCGCAGGCCGAGCACGATTTCTTTGGGGTTGAGCGCCTTGCCGGTGTTGTACGCGGGGCAGTGCTCCGTGCAGCGGCCGCACTCCACGCAGGTGAAGGCCTGCAGGGCGTCGATGCGGGTGACGTCCTTGCCGGTATCGAGGCCGAAATCGTCGTCGCCCGCGAGCGGCGGGATGCGGCTGAAGCCGGCGCGGCGGAGAAATACGGTCACCGGGCTCAACGCCAGGTGGAGGTGCTTGGTGTGGGGGATCAGCGGCAGGAAGGCGAACAGCGCCAGGGTGTGCAGCCACCAGTTCACGTGGCCCGCGGCGGTGCCCTCGCCCAAGCGCAGGCCGGCCAGGTAAGTGACCATCAGGGCGAAGATGAGCAGCGCAATGAAGCCCGATTCCGGCGACACCTTGCCCAGCCAGACCGGCCGCACGAAGAAACGCCGCACGGACAGGCCTGCGATGGAGACCGCCACGGCCACCGCCCAGACCGCCACGAAAGCGTAGTAGAATCGCCCGAAGGCGGCCCCGGGCGAAAGAAAGCGGGCGCCGAATGCGGTCGCGAGGTGATTGAGGGTGATCAGCGCGAACGCGCAGAATCCCCAGAATACGAAGGCATGCGCGAGACCGGCGAGCGGCCGTTCGCGGATCACTTTACCCTGCGCCACCACTTCCCAGAGGAACTGGCGGAGGCGCGGGCCCAGGGGTTTGACTTCGAAATCCGGCGTGGCGCGGGAAAGCCGGATGGCATGGAGGACCTTGCGCAGGCGAAGCCACGACAAGGCGAGGGATGCGGCGATGAGTACGATCAGAACCGCCCGTTCGGCCCACGATGCGTCGGTCATATAATCCAGGTTTAACAAAAACCGCGGGCGGACACCACGATTGTGAGGTTTTTCCTTCGTCGTCCGTTAGAATGGACTATTTGGAGGAGATTTGCGCATTGTCGTTTCCGGCGCCGCCGGCTTCATCGGCTCGCACCTGTGCGACCGTCTGCTGGCGGAAGGCCACGCGGTAGTCGCCCTCGATAATTTTCTCACGGGGAGCCGCGGCAACCTCGCTCACCTGCGAGGGCACGCCGCCTTCCGCCTGATAGAGCAGGACATCACGCAGCCTTTCGCCATCGAGGGCGCGTTGGATGCGGTGGTGAACCTGGCTTCGCCCGCCAGCCCCAAAGATTACCTCGACTATCCCATAGAGACCTTGGACGTGGGCTCGGCGGGGACGCGCCGCATGCTGGAACTGTCGCTCGAAAAGGGCGCGCGCTTCCTGTTGACCTCCACCTCGGAATGCTATGGCGACCCGCTGGTGCATCCGCAGGTGGAGAGCTATTGGGGTAACGTGAACCCGGTCGGGCCGCGCTCCTGCTACGACGAGAGCAAGCGCTTCGCGGAAGCCGTCACCATGGCGTATCACCGCAAGCACGGGGTGCAGAGCAACATAGCGCGCATCTTCAATACCTACGGCCCGCGCATGAAGCTGAACGACGGCCGGGTGGTGCCGGCGTTTCTGGACCAGGCGCTGCGCGGCGAGCCGCTGACGATCTTTGGCGACGGATCGCAAACACGGAGCTTCTGTTACGTGAGCGACCTGGTGGACGGGCTGTACCGGCTCATGCTCTCCGGCGAGCGCTACCCGGTGAACCTGGGAAATCCGCGCGAGATGACGATTCTGGAGTTCGCGGAACAGATCCGGCGCTTGACGGGCGCCCGGTCGGCCATCGTTTACCAGCCGCTGCCCGAGGACGACCCCAAGAAACGCCGCCCCGATATCGCCAAGGCGCGCGCACTGCTGGGTTGGGAACCGCGCGTTTCCCTCGAGGAAGGCCTCAAGCTCACGGTGGCGTACTTCCGTGGACTGCACGCCACGGTGCCCTAGTCCAGGCTAGCGCTCGGCTACAATTTTCTCCGCCGCGCGCCGCCCCATGCGGATGCAATCGGGGATGCCGATGCCCTCATAGGCGTTGCCCGCCAGGTGCAGGCCGGGCACGGCCGCCGCACGCGCTGCCATTTCGGCCAGCCGCTGGGGATGGCCCACGGTGTACTGCGCCATGGAGCGCGGCCAGCGGAAGATGCGGCTGAAGCCGGGGGCGCGCGGCGATGCCGGCGATCTCGTGCAGCTCGCTCACCACCGATGCCACGATGGCGTCGTCCGATTCATCGAGCACGCCCGCGTCGCCCATGCCGCCCAGGAAGCAGCGCGCCACCACTTTGCCCTCCGGCACGCGGTGGGCAAACTTGGTGCCCACCCAGGTGCAGGCCACCAGGCGGCGCTCTTTCCGGGGCACCAGGAAGCCAAAACCGGGCGGATCGGAGGTGCGGTCGATCCGTGTTGTTGGTAAGCTCGTGTGGAGGGCAAACGTCAACAACTACTCCGAACAATTTCGTGCCATTCTCCTACAACTCTGCGCACAGTCGCCGGAGCGCGTGGAATACGAGCAGTTGGAGATTAAAGGATGGTGTAATAACGAGCGGCAGCTCACCGAAAAGGTAGTGGAGGCCACCTCGTGTCTTGCCAACGCCCAGGGCGGTACAGTCATTGTGGGTGTTGCGGAGGAGCCTCCAAGATTCTCGTCTTGTCCGTTTCGGAATGTCACGGCCGCATGGCTAGAGACTCGGATCAAGGACCAAACGATTCCGCCGGTCGAATGTGAAGTACATGACCTCACCGCTCTCCTTGCGGAGGTTCGTGGGGCCTCCGGAGCGAACGCATTCGGCATCGTAATACCGAAGACACGGCACCTATGTGCTCACGTAACGACGGCCGGCATCTCAAAAATCAGAGTCGGTAAAGACTGCCGCCCATACTTTACGACGGCCGATGATGATAGAACTCGTGCGATTGCGCATGATGCGTCTCTCGAAGACCTCTCGCTGACTTCGATCAATTGGGCTATTGACCGATACCGAACCACTTTTGGGATGCGGGATTCACCGCTAGAGCCCATTGAGTTCCTGGCTCGCGCAAATTTGGTTGAACGTTGTCTTATGGACGGCGAACGGTATCCTCGCTACCGTGTGTCCCTAGCAGCCCTGATTCTATTCGGCAAGCAAACTGCACTTGCGCGATTCTTGCCGTTCTTCGAAACTGTATTTGATTTTTGTGGTCAGCATCGGACGATCCGAAGAAACGTGGTCGAGTCCGTTCAGGAGTTGGTTCTGTCCAGTCAGTTTGGGATCACCGCTCTTTGCCCGCAGTTGCCCGTCGAGACGGTAAGGGAAATCCTAGTTAACGCCTATATTCACCGTTGCTGGCGCACGGCGGCGCCAGTAATGATCACCTTGACGGCATCGGAGATTGAAATCGGGAATCCCGGCGACCTTCTCCCCGGGCTTAACCCAGGGAATCTCTTGCATTGTGTGCCGGCATAACATACAGAAATTTCCTTCTGGCGGAAGGTGCTCGTTTTGCCGGTTTGTGTGACAAAATCGGACGAGGCATTCATATCGTTTTTGAGTCTGCGTTATCTGGCGGACTGGATTTTCCAACGTTCGAAAGCGGAGACAACAAATTCACGGCGCGCCTACTGTTGGGTCGAAGTGAAGAGTTCAGAGAATTTGTGAAACGCCGCTCCTCATCACTTCCCAACATCGACCAGATCGTGGCCCTCCGCCTCTTATGGAGCCGAAATGAAGCAGCAATCACCGAGGTTGCAACAATACTGCAGCGGGACACTAAGGCGACAGCGCGTGTTCTTGCCGATATGGAGCGAAAGCTGATGATCGAATCAACGGACACGGAGCGGCAGGTATTCCGGTTATCTTCTGCAATTCGTTACGACATTTCGAACATTTTCAGAGAAGGCCAGTTGGACTTAGCCTGGATTTCTCATCGCGTGTGCCCAGGTAACCGGAGTGGAGTTCTCAACCAGGAATTTACAGTGGCGAAGCCCAAAAACGACATACACGTCTGCAACGTGTATTATGCCGAGAGGTGAGCGGGCCCGGCGATGGCATCCCAACGTGCTGGCAGTATGAGTTTTTTGCGACGCTCAGGCGGCGCTCCGCCCGCCACGCCGGCTTCGAAGTATCTCA
>JAIQEX010000175.1 GCA_020073615.1 Terriglobia bacterium | reverse complement strand
GCCAGTTGCCGGCGGATGCGCACGGCCTCGTCGGTTGCCTGGAGCGCCTCCTCGTGCCGCCCCAGGTCGCTGAGCCTGTTGCCTAGATTGTTCAGCGACATGGCGAGATCGGGGCGAAAGACGTCGGGGTGTTGCATCACCAGTTGGCGGTGGACTTGCACGGCCTCTTCGGCTGCCCGGAGCGCCTCCTCGCGCCGCCCGAGGTCGCCCAGCCTGTTGCCAAGGTTGCTTAGTACCACGGCGCGTGCCTGCTGCGCATCCTCATCGACACCTGGACGCTGTCGTAGGGCCGCGGCCAACATCTCATCTACTTCCAGGGCGCGCTCCCGTAGCGCCAGTGTGTGCGGTGGCAACTCCGCTTCGATTTGCCACAACAGTGCCAACTCGTCCTTCCCTTCAGCGATCAGCGCATCGAACCACGCGAGCGGCTCCGACCGTGGCTTCTCGCCTATGGAAAAGTCCTGGGCCGCCCGGACCACGGAGGCCGCAACCTTCTGTCCGCGCACTTTCGCTGCCCGCACCACTGCGCTACAGCCCTCGCGCACCTCCGCGCCGCCCCAGACTTGCAGCAGCAACGCCTCCCCGATCACATCGGGCTCCACAGGGTTCGCCCCATCGCCGCCTTCGAGCGCTTCACCCACTCTGTCCGCCAGTTCGCGCCAGCCGCCCGGATGCGCCCGCCCGGTCGCCTCGGATTCCACCTTCGCCGCCTGGCGCAAGTTGTCGCGCGACAGCCCGCCAGACACCGTGACGTATGCCGCCATGTGCGCCATTAGGCCTGGCGGTGCACCTTGGCCGAACCGCTCCACGCGAGCACGCTCCCGCTCGGCTAGCCGAAACGCCATGTCCCGACGATCAAGAGCCAAGGCCGCCACACGCCCGGTGTCGAGCGCGGTCAACGCCGCCATCATCAAGGTCAGTGGATCGCCCCACCTCGGTTCCTCAATCCTGCGGTCGAACAACGCGTCCTTGCCGGCCGGCGGCACAGGCGGCGCCGGCATTCGACGATGCTCGGCACCCGCCTCGACCGTCGCGCGCAACACCGATCGCCGGTCGGCCGCTTCGGCGACGGCTTCCAGGCGCACGGGCTCGGGCGGATCGAGCAACGCGCGTACCGCAGCCGCGGAATACCCGCGCGCAAGGATCAATCCGAGCCACCCACTTTCCAAACTTGCCTCCCGCTCCAGCAGCAGCAGGCGCACCTTCTCTCCCGCCACTTCCGCCGCCGTGAGTTGCTCCAGCCATACCTGCAGCTTTGCGGCCGACCCCGCGGCGTAATCCACTACCGCCAGCACGGGCTTTCGCCGCCGCCATTGGGAGAGGTTCTGCAGCCCGGAAAACCGCTCGATTTCCGCCAGCGTCAGGAACCCGCAGTTCCATTGGTGCGGCTCGGTCTCTTCGAGCCACTCGATTAGCTCCACCGCCAGCCGCGTTTTTCCCGATCCGCCGCCGCCGGTGAGCACCCTCACCGAGACCGCCGCCTCCGACCGCAGCCACGCTTGCAGACGCTCCAACTCCGCCGCGCGGCCCACCAGAGGCGTCGTGCGCTGATAGGGGATCAACAAGTCCAACTCGCTGCGGATTTCCTTCTTGCGCTGCGCCGGCCGCTCCAGGACCAGGTCGGGGCCCGGCACCCGCCCGGAAGGCTGCAAACGCGCGATCCAGCGCAGCAGCGGCTCGATCAGATCGTGCCGGCCGGCGGGATACCAGATCGGCAGAATTCCGCGATCCCCGAGCAGCGCCTGCTTGGCAAAGAACTCGTCGTCGGTCGCCGGTTTCGGCAGGATCGCGTAGTGCTCCAGGCCCGATGCCTGTTTCAGGATCTCGGCGAACACATCCATCGTCCGATCAGGACCCAGACTGCATCCCACGAAGAGCAGCGTCCGCCCCTGGAAGATCCGCCCCAACTGGGCCCACAGCCCCTCCGGATTCCCCGGCGCGTAGTGGGTGTCGTATTCCCTCTTGGTCAGCACCCGGCCTGATCGTTCTTCCGCGTCTCCGTGAATCTTCAGCAGGAAGGGCTTGTTCTCTGCGATCGCCCGGCGGATGGAGTCCACTTGCGTGCCCCAGCCGACGTGCTCGAATGGTACCTCGGCCTCGGCGAAGACGCGCTCCAGAATGCGGTCGAAATTCGTGGTCACGACCGCGCCGCCAGATAGGAGCGGCAATGCCAGAACGGCGCCCTGCAACTCGCACGCTTGCGACTTTCGCTTACCGAACGTATGCGAGACGCGCTTATTGAAGATCGCCGGTCGAAGCCCCTGTTCGACCGTGTGCGCCGCCTCTTCGTAGTTGCCTTCCGCCAGCAACGCCGCAACCTCGCCGGACTTCCCGCACTCGGCGGCAAGTTGCTTCAGGAATCCGCCCCACGAGGGAAACCCCATGGGCATCGAAAGCCCCGCGCCCACGAACGGAACCAAGGGGATGGGGTGCGCCGCAGTCAGCCGTTCCTGCAAGTCGTCCAGATAATCGGCATTCGATGGCCACGCCTCCCGGATCTGCCGCACAGCTTCGTCATTTGGGGTCACTGACACGGGATGAGTCATGTTACCCGGTTTTCGCGCGCTAAACTCCAGGGACAGGCGCGTTTCGCCTGTCAACCGACTCTCTCACCGCGTCTCACTCCGCAATCCGTAACTGGATGCGCGACCCGTCCGCGCCGCCGAAGTACACCCGCTCGGTGGCTTTTACGAAGTCGGCCGCGCGCGCCTTGGGGATGTCCAGGAACTTTTGCGGATTGCGGTCCGTCAGCGGGAACCACGAGCTTTGGATCTGCACCATGATGCGGTGTCCCTGCCGGAAAGTGTGCGCGATGTCCGGCAGGTTGAAGGTGATGCGGTCCGGCTTGCCGGGCTCGAACGGCTCCGGCTTTTCGAAGCTCTTGCGGAATTTTCCGCGGAACGGCTCGCCGCGGATCAGTTGCTGGTAGCCTCCAATGGGAACCGCCGCCGTCGGCACACCCGGCGCGCCGGGCACGGCCGGAACACCAGGCTGCGCGGGGGGCGGATTGTTATAGTCCGGCGCGTCGCCCGGGTACACGTCGATCAGCTTCACGTCGAAATCCGAGTCGGTGCCCGAGGTGGAAACTTTCAGGTCCACTGCCACCGGTCCGAAAACCGTCACGTCATGATCCAGCACGGCGGTCTTGTAGACCAGCACATCGGGCCGCGTGGCGGCGAAGCGCTGGTCCTCCGTCATGTAACTGCTCAGAATGCCCATCAGGACGCGGCCCACATAAGGAACCGGCCGGTTGGGGTCGGAGAGGTACTCGTCGTAGGCCGGCTGCGCGGGCTGCTGCCACGATAGTTTGCCCTGGGCATCCAAAAACAGGTTGGTTGGTTTGGCGGCGGCGGGCGGCCAGGAGTCGAAGCGGCGCCACTGGTTCATGCCCGTCTGAAAGACCCAGGCCTTGGGGAATTTGCCGTCGCCCCGGCCTTTCAGGTAGTACACAAAGAACGGCAGCTCGATTTTTTCGCGGTAATACGCGGCGGTCTTCGATCCGAAGTTGACGTTGCCCAGGCGGTCGCCGTCGCCGCGCGCGAATCCGCCGTGGCTCCACGGGCCCATCACCAGCATGTCCGCCGGCGGCGTGTTCTTCTCCATGAAGTCGAATTGCCGCAGCGGACCCTGCGGATCTTCCTGGTCGTACCAGCCGCCCACCACCATCACCGCCGGCTTGACCCCTTTCAGATGTTTCCAGATGGCGCGCGATTGCCACACGTCGTCGTAGGCCGTGTGCTCGACGTTCAGCGTCCAGAAAGGCTGTTTGTGCTGGAAGTATTTCTCTTCGGCGTTGGCCAGCGGACCCATCTCCAGGTAGAACTCGTAGCCGTCGGGTGTGCCGTAGGGAAAGGGCAGCGCCGGCTTGGGCGGCTCCGGTTCGCCCTCCCGCGGGCGGAAACTCACGTAGAAGCTGAAGCGGTGCGCCAGCATGAAGGCGCCGTTGTGATAGACGTCGTCGCCCAGGTAGTAATCGGTCACCGGCGCCTGCGGAGAGACGGCCACCAACGCGGGATGCGCGTCGATCATGCCCGCCGTGGCGTAGAAGCCCGGCTGCGACACGCCCCACAGACCCACCTTCCCCGTGTTGCCGGGAACGTTCTGGACGAGCCACGCCACGGTGTCGTGGGTGTCGGTGCTTTCGTCGGTATCCTTCGGCCCGCTCTTGACCGGCTGGTGCGGGCGGTTGATGGTGTATTCGCCCTCGCTCATGAAGCGGCCACGCACGTCCTGATACACGAAGATGAACTTCTCGCGCTCGAACAGGTCGGAGGGGCCCAGGCCGGCGCGATACTGGTCGACTCCGTAGGGCGCCACGTTGTAGGGCGTCCGGGTCATCAGGATGGGGTATGTCCGGCCGTCGGTGAACACGTCCTTGGGGATGTAGACCGACGCGAACAGCCGGATGCCGTCGCGCATGGGAATGCGGTACTCGAACTTGGTGTAGTTCTCGCGGACGGCGGCGATTCTCTCCGCCGCCGTGGGCTGCGCTGTGGCAGCCGGTCCGCGGCCGCCCTGCTGCGCCGGGACGCCGGCCCCGCCCGCGGCGAGCAGCACCATACATGCAAGCAGATTGCGAGTCATCGGTTTCGCTATTCTAACCCAACCGGAATCCCCACACAGGCTCGGTACAACTACCGATCAACGGGCCAGAAAACACCCGCAAAACCAATTGTTCTTAACGGATAGGCGCGCTTTTACAGATCCTTCACATTCCCATAACTCCTTTTTTCGTGCCTCCTGGCAAAGTGTGTAAAGGGTGATGAACATGAACAAATTGCAGACGATCTTCGCAACCGCCTTCCTCGCCGCTTCCGGGTCCCTCTGGGCCGCCGGCGCCAACGAGAACTCGAGCGAAACCGCCGTCGCCGCCAACGTTCCCACCCATGCCGCCGCCGTGGCCGGCAGCCGCGCCAAAACCGGCGTGGCCGACGACATCTTCCTGAGCCGCGTGTTTCAGGACCTCTACGGCCGCTCCCCCATCGCCAGCGAGGTGGAAGCCCACCTGAGCGCCCTCAAAGCCGGCACCACCACCCGCGGCGAGATCGTCGCCACCCTGTTCAACGCCCCCGAGTTTCGCGACAACGCCGCGTATGTCGTGAAGTGCTACCTCACCATCATGCGCCGCGACCCGGACTTCACCGGCTGGTCGCAGATCTACAAGCTGATGCGCGCCGGCACCATGGAAGAGACCGTGCTCTCGGCTTTCCTGAAAACCCCGGAATACGCCGCGGCGTATCCCGCCAACATGAGCGATGCCGCTTTTCTGGAAACGGTCTATCACAACATGCTGGGCCGCGAGCCGAATGCCGAGGAAGTGGATTCCTTGCGGTCGAAACTGGACCAGGGCGGGGCGCGCGGCGAAGTGTTGCAGACCGTGCTCACCAGCCCCGAGTTCGACGCGCACATCGCCGGCCGGGTGAACGCGAACCTGGCTTTCCTGGCGTTCCTGCGGCGCGGCGGCGATGCGGCGGGCCTCGAGAAATGGACCGCGGCCCTGCAATCCGGCGTGCCGGTGAGCGACCTGGTGGGCGCCTTCATTGCCTCCCCTGGGTACGCTTCCCGGTTCTAGCCCAGGGTCCGTATGTGCTGAATAGCCCATTCCGCCGGGCGCCCCGGTTCCGTATTATCACGGATTATTGACTGCGCAATCCCGCAAGTCCCAATGGTTTTAATGGTATAAGCGCGTTTTTACATTTCCTTCACATCCTCATAACTTCTTCCTCCGCGCCCCCTGGCAAAGTGTGAACAGGGTGAGCATGAAAAACGCACAGACGCTAATCGCAACCGCCTTTCTCGTAGCTTCCGGATCGCTCTGGGCGGCCGGCGCCAACGAGAACAGCTCCGAGGCTGCCGTTGCGGCCAACGTCTCCACCCATGGGACTGCCGTGGCCAGCGCCCGCACCGGCGTGGCCGACGACATCTTCCTGAGCCGCGTGTTCCAGGATCTTTATGGCCGCTCGCCCATCGCCAGCGAGGTGGAAGCTCACCTGAGCGCGCTCCACGCCGGCACCACCACCCGCGCGGAGATCGTCGCCAGTCTGTTTAGCGCCCCCGAGTTCCGCGACGGCGCCGCCTATGTGGTGAAGTGCTACCTGACCATCATGCGGCGCGACCCGGACTTCGCCGGCTGGTCGCAAATCTACAAGCTGATGCGCTCCGGCACCATGGAAGAGACCGTGCTCTCGGCTTTCCTGAAAACCCCGGAATACGCCGCGGCGTATCCCGCGAACATGAGCGATGCCGCTTTCCTGGAGACGGTGTATCACAACCTGCTGGGCCGTGAGCCCAATGCCGAGGAAGTAGATTCCCTGCGGTCGAAGCTGGACCAGGGCGGCGCGCGCGGCGAAGTGTTGCAGACCGTGCTCACCAGCCCCGAGTGCGACGCGCACATCGCCAGCCGGGTGAACGCCAACCTGGCTTTCCTGGCGTTCCTGCGGCGCGGCGGCGATGCCGCCGGCCTCGAGCGCTGGACCGCCGCCTTGCAGGCCGGCGTGCCGGTAAGCGACCTGGTGGGCGCCTTCCTGGCATCGTCGGGGTACGCCGGCCGGTTCTAGGGTCACTCCTCCAGCGTGTTGATGGACCCGGCGCGCCGCGCTTCAAAGGCCGCAATGTCGCCTTCGTGCCGCTGGATGTAGCCCAGTTCGTCGACACCCTCCACCAGGCAGTGCTTAGCGAAGCTGTCCACAGGGAATTCCACCTGCCGCCCGCCGGGCGTGGTGAGGATTTGATTGGCCAAGTCGATCTTCACGGTAGCGCCCGCGTCCGCGGCCACCGCCGCGAATAGCTCGGCGTGCACATCCGGCGGCACCACAATCGGCAGCAGCGAATTCTTCAGCGCATTCTGCTTGAAGATGTCGGCGAACGAGGTGCTGATCACGGCGCGAAAGCCGAACTGCACCAGCGCCCACGGAGCGTGCTCGCGCGAGCTGCCGCAGCCGAAATTGTCGCCCGCCAGCAGCACTTGCGCCCCGGCGGCGCGCGGCTGGTTGAGAATGAAATCCGCTTTGGGACGCCCCTCGGCGTCGTAGCGCCAGTCGTGGAAAAGCTGCTGGTCCAGCCCCTGCTTCGAAACCGTCTTCAGGAAGCGCGCGGGAATGATCTGGTCGGTATCGACGTTGTTGACCGCGAGCGGCGCCAGGCGGCTCTCGAAGTTGCGGAAGGGCTTCATAGCAGGGTCCTCACGTCGGTCACCACGCCGGTGAGCGCGCTGGCCGCGGCGGTGAGCGGGCTGGCCAGGAAAGTGCGCCCGCCCGGTCCCTGGCGCCCTTCGAAGTTGCGGTTGCTGGTGGAAACGCTGTACTGGCCGGGCGAGAGCTGGTCGCCGTTCATGGCGATGCACATGGAGCAGCCCGGCTCGCGCCACTCGCAGCCGGCCGCGCGGAAAATCTCCGGCAGCCCCTCGGCCATCGCCTGCCGCTTCACCTCCTGCGATCCCGGCACCACCATCACGCGCACGCGCGGGCTCACTTTGCGCCCGGCGAGCACGCGGGCCGCGGTGCGCAGATCGGAGATGCGCGAGTTGGTGCAGCTTCCGATGAACACCACGTCGATGGGATGCCCCAGCAGCGGCTTGCCCCCTTCGAGCCCCATGTAGCGCAGCGCCTTGGCGATGGACTCGCGCGCCATCGGGTCGGACACCTGCGCCGGGTCGGGCAGCGGCGCCCCGATCGCCATGCCCATTCCGGGATTGGTGCCGTAGGTGATCATCGGTTCCAGCGCCGCGGCATCGAGCGTCAGGCTGCGGTCGTATTGCGCGCCGTCGCCGCTGGGAAGCTGCCTCCAGCGCGCCAGGGCTGCGTCCCACGCTTCGCCCCGTGGCGCGTGCGCGCGCCCGCTCAAATACTGGAACGTGGTATCGTCGGGCGCGATGAGGCCGGCGCGCGCCCCACCCTCGATGGACATGTTGCACACGGTCATGCGCTCTTCCATATCGAGCGCGCGGATGGCGCTGCCGGTGTATTCGAACACGCTGCCGGTGCCGCCGCCGATGCCGATCTGGGCGATCAGCGCCAGGATGATGTCCTTCGCCGCGACGCCCGGCCGTAGCGTGCCTTCCACGCGCACCTGGAAGGTTTTCGATTTCCGCTGCAGCAGGCATTGCGTGGCCAGCACGTGCTCCACTTCGCTGGTGCCTATGCCGAAAGCCAGGGCGCCGAATGCACCGTGGGTGGCGGTGTGGCTGTCGCCGCAGACCACGGTCATTCCCGGCTGCGTCAACCCCAGCTCCGGCCCGATCACGTGCACGATACCCTGCCGGTCGCTGTGAATCCCCAGGCAGCGTATGCCGAACTCGGCGCAGTTGGTTTCGAGCTGGGCAAGCTGGCGCCGGGCGATTTCGTCGACGATGGGCAGCGCGCGGTCGGTGGTGGGAATGCTGTGGTCCGCGGTGGCGATGGTAAGGTCCGGACGCCGCACGCGCAGCCCGCGCTCGCGCAGGCCCTGAAACGCCTGCGGCGACGTGACTTCATGCACCAGGTGCAGATCGATATAGAGCAGCGTGGGCGTATCGGGCTGCTCGTGAACCACGTGCGCGTCCCAGAGCTTTTCGATGATGGTGCGAGGCATATGAGAACCGGGGGCCGGGGGTCAGGGGCCGGGGGCCCGGGCGATGCGGGCTGACGGCCCGGCAATCCTTATTATGGCTGAGCGCGGAGGCTGGTAGGCCCCGCGCTCAACCGATCGCGGCGCACACCGACTCCCCCACCTGTGCGGTGGTGGCGGGTGCGCCCGAAGGCCGCAGATCTGCGGTCACTTTGCCGCTCCGCAGGACCGCTTCGATGGCGGTCTCCACGGCGGCGGCTTCTTCCTGCAAACTGAAACTGTAGGCCAGCATGGCCGCCACCGAACCGATGGCGCCCAGCGGGTTGGCCTTGTTCTGGCCGGCAATATCCGGCGCCGAGCCGTGCACCGGCTCGTATAGCCCGGTCCAGGCGCCCGAGGGACGCCGCGCGCCGACCGACGCCGACGGCAGCATCCCGATCGAACCCGCCAGCACCGCGCCTTCGTCGCTCAGAATGTCGCCGAACATATTCTCCGTCAGCACAATATCGAAACGGCGCGGATTCAAGATCAACTGCATGGCGCAATTGTCCACCAGCATATGGTCGAGCGCCACGTCGGGATACTCCTTGCCCACTTCCACGACCACCCGGCGCCAGAGCTGCGAATTCTCCAGCACGTTCGATTTATCCACCGACGTGACCTTCTTGCGCCGCGCGCGCGCCAGGTGGAAGGCCACGCGGGCAACGCGCTCGATTTCCGCGCGCGTATAGGTCATGGTATTGACCGCCCGCGTCTCCGCGCCCTCTCCGGTAATTCCGCGCGGAGTCCCGTAATAGATACCGCCCGTCAGTTCGCGGACGATAATCATGTCGGTGCCTTCCACCAGGTGGTTCTTCAACGGCGAAGAATCCAGTTGCGATTGGTACGCGCGCACCGGGCGCAGATTGGCGTAAACGCCCAGCGCCCGGCGAATCGCCAGCAATCCTTTTTCCGGCCGCTTCTCGGGCGGGGCGTCGTCGAACTCCGGAAGCCCCACCGCGCCCATCAGCGTGGCATCGGCCTCCGCCGCCAGGCGCGCCGTCTCTTCCGGAAACGGCGTCCCGGTCCGCTGAATGGCGATGCCGCCCAGCAGTCCTTCCGTCAGCTCCAGACGGTGATGCCACTTCTCCGCCACGTGGCGCAGCACGCGCACCGCTTCGCGGGTGACCTCCGGCCCGATGCCGTCTCCGGCCAGGACGAGAACGTTCAGCTCCATGCCCATCGGGCGTCAGTCCGCCGCCACCCGCTCGGATCTCTGCCGCCCCTCGCGGATCAGCGCGGCGATCTCTTCGTCCATCAGCCCTTTCTTGCGGTGGTCGGCCACCGCGCTGAAGCGCTGATACAGCGCGTTCAATTCGTCCTTGTCCAGCTCGAAGCCCAGCTGCTTGGCGCGCTCGTTGAGCGCGTGCCGTCCGCTGTGCTTGCCCAGCACCAGCCTGCCTTCCGGCACCCCGACGGTACGCGGGTCGATGATCTCGTAGGTGGTCTTTTCCTTGAGATAGCCGTCCTGGTGGATGCCCGCCTCGTGCGCGAACGCGTTGCGACCCACGATGGCTTTGTTGGGCTGCGGCCCGAAGGTGATCAGCGAGCTCAGCAGCTCGCTGGCCGAATACAGATGCTCGGTGTGAATTCCGGTGTGGTAGGGATACGTGTCGGAGCGCGTCTTCAGAATCATGACGATCTCTTCCAGGGAGCAGTTGCCCGCGCGCTCGCCAATCCCGTTGATGGTGCACTCCACCTGGCGCGCGCCGGCTTCAATCGCCGCCAGCGAGTTTGCCACCGCCAGGCCCAGGTCGTCGTGGCAATGCACGCTCACCACGGCGCAATCGCCCAGCGCCCGCGCGATGCCGCCGATCAGCACGCCGTACTCCTTGGGCGTGGAGTAGCCCACCGTGTCCGGAATATTCACCGTGCGCGCGCCCGCGGCCACCACCGCGCGGGAAATCTTTTCCAGGTATTCCGGCTCGGTGCGCGCACCGTCTTCGGCCGAAAACTCCACGTCGTCGACGTGCTGCCGGGCGAGCTCCACCGCCGCCACCGCTTCATCCAAAGCCTGCTGCTGCGACTTTTTGAGCTTGTATTTCAAATGAATGTCGCTGGTGGCGATGAACGTGTGGATGCGCGGCCGGCGGGCATGCGCCAGCGCACGGGCGGCCCGTTCCACGTCCAGGGTCGAGCAGCGCGCCAGCGCCGCCACCTGCGCCCAGGGGAACTCGCGGCTCACCGCCTCCACCGCTTCGAAATCGCCCTCCGACGCGATGGGAAAGCCGGCTTCCAGGATGTCCACTCCCAGCTCCACCAGCTTGCGCGCCATGCGCAGCTTTTCCGGAACGGTCATGCTGCATCCCGGCGATTGCTCGCCGTCGCGCAGGGTTGTATCGAAAATGTATACGCGGTCGCTCATGAATATAACCTGATAGGAGCATTATGAGGGCCCTTGTTCGATTTAGCAAATTTATAATGTTAGCGGTACGCATTAGCAGATGTTATAATGCAGGAATCGCAAATGGAACTCTATTCGCTTCAAGTCTTTCTGACCGTGGCCACGGAAAAGAGCTTCTCGCGCGCGGCGGAGAAGCTGCTGCGCACGCAGCCCGCCGTCTCGCTCGGCCTGCAGCGCCTGGAGTTGGAGCTGGGCGAAAAGCTCATCGACCGCGCCGGCCGGGACCTGCTGCTCACCGACGCCGGACACATCGTGCTGGAATTCGCCCGGCGCTTTCAGAGCCTCGAGCAGGAGCTCCGCAATTCGCTCGCCGAGCTGCGCGACAACTCCGCCGGCCGTCTCATCATCGGCGCCAACGAATCCACGACTCTCTACCTGCTGCGCCACATCGGGCGGTACCGCGAGCTGTACCCGAAGATCGCCGTGCAGATCCGCCGCAGCCTCTCGAGCAGGATTCCCAACGAGCTGCTGAACGGCAATCTCGAACTGGGCGCGATCAGCTACGACCCGGCCGACGAGCGCCTCCGCTCCAAAGTCATTTACACCGACTCCCTGGCCTTCGTGGTGTCGCCCGTCCATCGCCTGGCCAGCCGCAAAATGATTTCCATCGTCGAGCTGGGCGCGGAGACCTTCATCGCCCACAACGTGCTATCGCCCTACCGCGAGGTGGTCCTGCGCGAGTTTCAGGCGCACAAAGTGCCGCTGCACATGGAGGTCGAGATGCCGACCATCGAAACCATCCGCAAGCTGGTGCAGACCAATATCGGCGTGGCCTTTCTGCCGCGGATGTGCGTGGAGCAGGAGATCGAGCAGAAGCGGTTATGCGAGGTGCGGGTGAAGGAGATCCACGTGGAAAGAAAAATCCGCCTGATCTATCCCGCGCGGCGTGAGCTGAGCCACGCCGCGCGGGCATTCCTGGAGGTGGTGGGGTAGGCGGACCATAAGCGCTGACCAATGCCCGGCCGAACCGGATTTCAGAAAGGCACGGGCGATTCCAGCGTGTAATTTCCCGGAGCGGCTGACGCGGAGATGCGGGCCGACGGTGGCTCACGGCGGGTTTGGGTAAACGCCACCGAGCTATCGGTGGCGCCGCACATGGCAGCAACGCGCGTTAGACGGCAAGTTGACCGGCGGGCGGGCCATTGGCCGGCGCGCCTGTGCCTGCCAACGCATGTTCCCGTGGTTCGCACAACTGCGGGATAATGCTCTTGAAGGACAGAACTTGAGAGTACCGAGTTCCAGCCGTCAGTCAGCCTTGGGTTCCGCGATTTGCATGATCCAGTGATTTCGCTTCCATGGGCTCAAGAGGTTGCACAGCAGTTCTTGAAGTTCTTGCCACTCCCGCAAGGGCAATAATCATTGCGGCCGATCCTGGGCGCCGCACGAGGAGCCGGGGGCTCCCCGGCGGGGCCGCGCAGGAGAAGATCGAGATCCGAGAGATCTTCAAGTTGGTCCGGCTCTATACCGAC
>JAIQEX010000174.1 GCA_020073615.1 Terriglobia bacterium | reverse complement strand
GGGGTGCAGGTGGCCCTGCTGTTCCTGTTCTTCCACAAACGCCTCTGCGGTCCGCTGGCCAACAGTCGGTTCCACCACCAGCCGGATGCCAAACATTGCCCGAAAAGCAAACTGGAACTCGCCTATCACAAGGCCGACAAGGCCATCCAAGACGTCGTTGACCTACCGGACCGAAGGAACGCAGTCAACCGAAATGGCGAGTCACGGCGGCAGCGCAGCCGGAATCGCCTATGGGGCGCCCGCACTTGCCTTGGGCACCGCCTGTGCGCTTAGAATGAAGCCCGAGGCACATCCATGTACAAAATACCGCTCGCCCTTCTGGCGCTGGCCCTGCCGGCGCTCGGTCAGACCACCGTCAAAGACGCGCTCGCCAAACACTGGAAAGCGTCCGGCGACCTCACCATCGCCGTCGCCCGAGCCATGCCCGCCGAAAGCTACACCTTTCGGCCCAATCCCGCGGAGATGAACTTCGGCCAGTTGATGGCCCACATCGCCGCCAGCAATCTGGGCGCTTGCGCCGTAGCCAGCGGCCTGGCGCGGCCGGCGCTCCCGCCCAAGATCGCCGCCTGGGCCAAGGACACAGAAAAGGTGGACGTGGACCGCGTCGACGCCCTCCAGATCCTCGGCGATTCGTTCGACTTCTGCAACGAGGCCGTGGCCGCCATGACCCCGGAAAAACTGGACGCCGTGGTGGGCCCGGCGGCCCGCAAAATGACCGGGTTCGAATGGCTGTGGGGCTACTTCACGCACACCGCGCACCACCGCGGCCAAGCCGAGGTCTACCTGCGCGTCAAGGGCATCAAGCCGCCGGATTACACTTTTTAGCGCCCGCGCGGCCCCGCCGGCCCGCACCGCGAGTATACTGGAGCTTTGGGAAATTTGGACCCGCTTCGCCCGCCCCCGGCGAGGGGCGCGGCCGAACAACTCGCCACCGTCAGGAATTTCGCATGAGTGCTATCGCGATCAACCCTATTTACCGGGCCGTGCGTTTCTACGAAGCGCCCATCGGCAAGAAGGCGGTCATGGCCATCACGGGCGTGATGCTCGTGGGCTACGTGATCGGACACCTGCTCGGCAACCTGCAGATCTACGCCTCCGACCCCGAGCAGATCAACCGCTACGCCGCGTTCCTGCACAACCCGGCCAACGCCATCCCGCTGTGGGCCATCCGCGGGGTGCTGTTGGCGGCGGTGATTCTGCACATCACCGCGAGCGTGCAGTTGTGGCTGCAAAACCGCGCGGCGCGGCCCGTCGGCTACGTCAAGAAGGACGACGTGCCGGCCTCCTATGCCGCCCGCACCATGATCTGGAGCGGGCCCATCGTGGGCGCCTTCATCGTGTTCCACGTCCTGCACCTGACGGTGGGCGCGGTGCTGCCGCTCGAAGACATCAACCAAAATCCCCATACGCCCAACGTGTACGAGAACGTGATCCTGGGCTTCCAGAACCCGTGGATCTCGGGGTTTTATATCCTGGCCATGATCCTGTTGTGCCTGCACCTGTACCACGGCATGTGGAGCATGTTCCAGTCCGTGGGCATCAGCCATCCGCGCTACACGCCCAAACTGAAGAAGGGCGCCGCCATCCTGGCCATCCTGATCGCCATCGGGAACTGCTCGATCCCCATCGCGGTGATGGCCGGTTTGTTGCATCTCTGAGGAACGCCAGCATGGAACTCGATTCGAAATCTCCGGACGGCCCGATCGAAACGCGATGGGAACGGCAGCGCTTCAATCTCAAGCTGGTGAATCCGGCCAACAAGCGCAAGTACACGATCATCGTGGTGGGTACCGGCCTCGCCGGCGGATCCGCCGCGGCCAGCCTGGGCGAGCTGGGTTACAACGTGAGCTGCTTCTGCTTCCAGGATTCGCCGCGCCGCGCGCACTCCATCGCCGCGCAGGGCGGCATCAACGCGGCCAAGAATTACCATAACGACGGCGACAGCGTCTACCGGCTGTTCTACGATACCGTCAAGGGCGGCGATTTCCGGGCGCGCGAATCCAACGTATACCGCCTGGCCGAGATCAGCCTCAACATCATCGACCAGTGCGTGGCGCAGGGCGTGCCCTTCGCGCGCGAATACTCGGGCTACCTGGACAACCGGTCGTTCGGCGGCGCGCAGGTTTCCCGCACCTTCTACGCGCGCGGCCAGACGGGCCAGCAGTTGCTGCTGGGCGCCTACCAGGCGCTCGAGCGGCAGATCGGCGCCGGGCAGGTGGCCATGCACCCGCGCACCGAGATGCTGGACCTGATCGTGGTGGATGGCCGGGCGCGCGGCATCGTCACGCGCCACCTGCTGACCGGCGCCATCGAGTCGCACATCGCCGACGCCGTGGTGCTGGCCACCGGCGGTTACGCCAACGTGTACTACCTCTCCACCAACGCCCAAGGGTGCAACGCCACCGCCATCTGGCGCGCCCACAAGCGCGGGGCCCTGTTCGCCAACCCCTGCTTCACGCAGATCCATCCCACGTGCATTCCGGTCTCGGGCGAGTACCAGAGCAAGCTCACGCTGATGAGCGAATCGCTGCGCAACGACGGCCGCGTGTGGGTGCCCCTGAAGAAAGGCGACAAGCGCCTGGCCGCGCAGATTCCGGAGAACGAGCGCGATTACTTCCTGGAGCGCAAGTACCCCAGCTTCGGCAATCTGGTCCCGCGCGATGTGGCCTCGCGCAACGCCAAGCAGGTCTGCGACGAGGGCCGCGGCGTGGGCGAATCCGGCCTGGCCGTGTATCTCGATTTCCGCGACCCCATCCAGCGCCTCGGCAAGAGCGTCATCAAGGAGCGCTACGGCAACCTGTTCGACATGTACGAGCGCATCACCGGGGAAGATCCTTACCAGATGCCCATGCGCATCTTCCCCGCCAGCCACTACACCATGGGCGGGCTGTGGGTGGATTACAACCTGATGTCCACCATCCCCGGCATGTACGTGGTCGGCGAGGCGAATTTCTCCGATCACGGCGCCAACCGCCTGGGCGCCAGCGCCCTCATGCAAGGCCTGGGGGACGGCTACTTCGTACTCCCCAACACCATCGGCGACTACCTGGCCTCGACCAAATTCGAGAAGGTCGATACTTCCCACGCCGCGGTGCGCGACGCCGAATCGCAGGTCGCCGCCATCACCGCGCGGCTGCTGGGCGCCAAGGGCACTCGCTCGGTGGATGCCTGCTACCGCGAGCTGGGCAAGGTCATGTGGGAGTATTGCGGCATGGCCCGCAATGCCGCGGGGCTCAAGCAGGCGCTTGTCAAGATCCCCGAGCTGCGCGAGCGGTACTGGCACGATGTCAAGGTGCTGGGCTCGGGCGAAGAGCTGAACCAGGCGCTCGAGCGCGCCGGCCGCGTGGCCGATTTCTTCGAGCTGGCGGAGCTGATCTGCCTGGACGCCCTCAACCGCAACGAATCGTGCGGCGGCCACTTCCGCGAGGAGTACCAGACACCGGAAGGGGAAGCGGCGCGCGACGACGAACATTATTCGTACGCCGCGGCGTGGGAGTTCCGCGGTGCGGGCAACGCTCCCGTCCTGCACAAAGAGCCGCTCACCTTCGAATACGTCCATCCCTCGCAACGGAGCTACAAGTAATGAGAATCATCCTCCACATCTGGCGGCAGCGAAGCGCCGGCGAGAAGGGCCGCATGGTGCGCTACGAGGTGCCCAACGTCAGCGAGCACATGTCGTTTCTGGAGATGCTCGACGTGTTGAACGAGGATCTGACGATGCGCGGGGAAGAGCCGGTGGCCTTCGACCACGACTGCCGCGAGGGCATCTGCGGTATGTGCGGCGCCATGGTCAACGGCATCGCCCACGGGCCTTTGCCCGGCACCACCCTGTGCCAGCTTCACATGCGCCACTTCAAGGATGGCGACGAGCTGTACCTGGAGCCCTGGCGCGCCCGCGCGTTCCCCGTGGTGAAGGACCTGGTGGTGGACCGCAGCGCCTTCGACCGCATCATCGCCGCCGGCGGCTTCATAGCCGTGGCGACGGGCAGCGCGCCCGACGGCAACGCCATTCCGGTGCCCAAGGACGACGCCGAAAAGTCCATGGACGCGGCCGCCTGCATCGGCTGCGGCGCCTGCGTGGCCATGTGCCCCAACGCCTCGGCCTCGCTGTTCATGGGCGCGAAAATGGCCCACCTGGGCCTGCTTCCGCAGGGCCAGCCCGAGCGCGAGCGCCGCGCCGTGGCCATGGTGGCGCAAGCCAACCGGGAGCTATTCGGAAGCTGCACCAACATCGGGGAATGCGAAGCCGTCTGCCCCAAGGACATCAAGCTCGAAGTGATCGCCAGGATGAACCGCGATTTCCTGCGCGCCAAGTGGGCGGGGGAAGAGGGTGTGGCCGGCGATTGAAGACACACTGCGGCCGTAGGGGGGCGAGTGAAACGGAAAACCGGGGGCCGGGGGCTAGGGGAAGGTGCGGCCCTTCGGGCCGGGTTTCTGGACACACTGCGGCCGTAAGGGGGCGGGTGAAACGGGGTGAGGATTTCGTTGCGGCGGCCGGGGCTTGCGGACTTATCGCCGGGCGTGTCCGGCCGCCAATGGTTTGAGCCGCGTCTTCGATGATCTAGGCCCGCTGGATGGCGGGCATATCGTTGCCGATTCGACGCCTGGCTCTCTGAGATCCGATGGGACGGCAATCACTGCTCTCCGCTCTCCAAAGGACGTGCTGGGACCGCGATCCCAAGATCTCCCCGTCGACACCATCCATATAGGTGCATGCCGCATGGCTTTCAAGGCCGCCGGGGAGTTCAGTACCACCTGAATGCAACGCTTCGTGGCCACGAAGAAAACTGTTGGGGCTTACGCGGTGGGGCGCAAGCCTCTTTACGATTTCAGGGTAGCAGGGCCTCGCAGGGCGGAGGGCGTTGCAGAGGTGCAAGCCGTTTGGTTACAGCCAAGAGATTTTTTTCAGGATCTGTGACCGGAATGCCGATTGTCTTCGCTGCCGGCAGACTGCCCGCTCCCCCGCTACAATCAAAAGAGAGTGCCTGGAGTCTACGTTTCCTATCCCTTTTGCGCGCAGAAGTGCACCTACTGCAATTTCGCCTCGGGTGTCTACCCGGCCGCCGTCGAGCTGCAGTATCGCGACGCGCTTCAGGGCGAAATCCGCGCCCACCGGTGGGACTGGCGGCCGGAAACGGTGTACCTCGGCGGCGGCACCCCGAGCGCGCTGGCGGCCGGCGATTGGCGCTCGCTGCTCGGCGAGATTCCCGGCCGGCCGTGGCTCGAGGCCACCATGGAGGCCGCGCCCGGCTCCATCACCGCGGAAAAAGCGCGTGCCTGGGCGGAGTGCGGCATCAACCGCGTCAGCCTCGGCGTGCAGTCGTTCGTCGAAACGGAGATCCGGCGCACCGGCCGCAAGCATACCGCGCAGACGGTCGCCGAGGAGATGCGCATCCTGGGCGAAGCGGGCATCGCGAACTGCAATATCGATCTCATCGCCGGCCTCTCCGGCCAGACCGCAGCGAGCTGGCGCGAATCCCTCGAGTGGATCGAGCGCCTCGCTCCCGCGCACGTCTCGGTCTACATGCTGGAGGTGGACGGCGACAGCCGTCTCGGCAAGGAAATGCTGGCCGGCGGCGCGCGCTACGGCGCGGCCGAAACGCCCGGCGGCGATGCCACCGCGGATTTCTACGAAGCGGCCGTCGAACGGCTCGACGCCCTCGGCATCGCGCGCTACGAAATCTCCAATTTTGCCCGCCCCGGCTGCCAATCCCGGCATAATCTCAAGTACTGGAAGCTGGAGCCCTACACCGGCTTCGGCGCCGATGCCCACTCCTTCGACGGGCACTCACGCCGCCGGAACCCGGAATCGGTGGAGGCGTACCTCCAGGGCCAGGACGCCGAAACCTCCCCGGCCCATATCGAGGAAGAGCGCTTCTTCGTCGGTCTACGGCTCATGGCCGGCGTTTGCCCCGAGCCCGACGAATGGCGGCGCTTCGCCGCGCCGATCCGGCGCTTCCTCCATACCGGCCTGCTCGAAACCGCGGGCGGCGTTCTGCGCCTCACCAGCCGCGGCGTGCTTCTCTCCAATGAAGTTTTCCAGGAGTTTCTGCTCTCATGAAGGCCATCGATCTGCGCAGCGATACCGTTACCAAGCCCACGCCGGCGATGCGCCGCGCCATGATGGAGGCCGAGGTCGGCGACGACGTTTACGGCGAGGACCCGACCGTCAACCGCCTGGAGCGGCGCGCCGCCGAAATCGCCGGCAAGGAGGCGGCCCTGTTCGTTCCCACCGGCACCATGGGCAACACCATTGCAGTCAAGCTGCTCACCGAGCATGGCCAGGAAGTGATTTGCGATTCCCGCGCCCACCTGCTCGATTACGAGCTGTCCATGGTGGCGTGGTTCTCCGGCTGCGTGGTTCGCGCCATCCCCACCGCCGACGGCATCCTTTCCTGGGACGAGGTGCGGCGGCAGATTCGCGCGGTCAACCCGTACTCGGCGCCCACCGGGCTGGTGGCCATCGAAAACACGCACAACATGCACGGCGGAACCGTTTATCCCATCCAGACCATCCGCGAGATCTGCGATGGCGCGCACGAGCGCGGGCTGAAGGTGCACATGGATGGCGCGCGCATCTTCAACGCCGCGGCGGCCACGGGCCTGCCGGTGAGTGAAATTGCGGCGGCGGCCGATACCGTGATGTTCTGTCTCTCGAAGGCGCTGGGCGCGCCGGCCGGCTCCATGCTGGCAGGGCCCGCGGCGCTCATGGCCAAGGGACGCCTCTACCGCAAGCGTCTGGGCGGCGGTATGCGGCAGGTGGGCGTGCTGGCGGCGGCCGGCCTGGTGGCGCTCGAAGAGACGCCCGCGCTGCTGGCCCAGGACCACGCCAACGCCAGGTTCCTGGCCGAAGGTCTGGCCCGCATACCCGGCATTGCCATCGATCCCGGCAAGGTGGCCACCAACATCGTGGTCTTCGACGTCGCCGCCACCAACCTCGCCCCCGTCGAAATCAGCGCGCGGCTCAAACAATCGGGCGTGCTGCTCAACCCCATCAACGAACGCCAGATGCGCGCCGTAACCCACTACGACGTCGCGCGCGCCGCATGCCAGCAGGCTCTCGAGGCGTTGGCCGAAGCGGTGACGCGGTGAAATTGCCTCCGGCGGCGAAACGTACCGGGGATGGCTTACTGCACACCGAGGATCACACTGCGCGATTTACTTCCGCCCAGGTTGCTGGTCACCGTTACGCTGGTGACGGGGTTGAACCGGAAGATCACCGTGCCGCCGTATCTTCCGCCGCCGAGGTTGGGCAGCGTGGCTATGAGCTGTCCGGTGGTTGTGTCGCTCAGCGTGAGCACGGCGTCGGGACGGCTGCTGGTGGCCTGCACGAGAAGCTCGCCCGTCGGGGGAGCCAAGACGCTCGGGAACCAGAGCGCACGAGTAATGCCGACTTTGTCCGCGACGCTAGTTCCGGCACCGCCGCCGCCGCCCGCTCCGCCGCCACTCGCGCGGCTGGCTGTACGGGAGACGATGCGCGCCGCACCTTGCATGGGCCGCCACAGAAAGTCGTGTGCCGTGCCATCGGACGCGATGGCGACACCGGTGACGTTGCCCGCGTCATCGAATGCGGTGGCGACGGAATCGGTGTACATCGCGGGCAGAAAATCGTGCAGGTCCACCACGCTGTCGGCCGCCGCCCGCCATACCATGGCGTGGGAATGGGCACCGATCGCCGCCGCGCCAACCTGCAGATCCGCGTCGCCCGCGATCGCCCACGACGAGGAGGCCGCTGCCGGATGCAAGTCGATTTCGCGATCGCCGCGAAGCACGATGGCATGGTTTTCGCCCGTCGCCGTATTGCGTCTGCCCACCACTTCGTCGGGACCGGTGACGCCGGCATCCCGTACCGCTCCATCCAGGCTGAGTTCCACCGCCACGTAGCGCGGGATTTCCGCAGCGGGCTGCGCCGCAAGTGCCGCGGCCGCCAGGAAACACCATAATCCTCCCGTCAAAACCATCCGTTTCATTGGAATTCTCTCCGTCGCTGTAGGGGCGGATTTCCCGCCGTGGTGAGCAGTCTGGATAACTGTCCCGCTATCTCAGCTTAAAGACCGAGGCATCGGGAATGGGTTTCGCCGCGGTAAACAATTTGTAAATCGCCGGCCGCCGTCTCCCTACTGGTTCACTCCCGACGCCAGGAACCCGCCATCCACGGCGATGCACTGCCCGGTGATGAAGCTGGCGGCGTCGGATGCCAGTAGCACGGCCGCGCCCACCAGCTCCTCGGCCCGCCCGAACCGGCCCATCGGCGTGCGCAGCCGGAGCTCGCGCCCGCGGTCGGTGCCGTCCAGGAGCTGCGCGTTCAGATCGGTGCGAAACACTCCCGGCGCGATGGCGTTCACGTTGATCCCGGCGCGCGCCCACTCTACCGCCAGGCTCCGCGTCAACCCCAGAACGCCGGTCTTCGACGCCGCATACGCCGTAACCTCGAACAGCGAGACGAATGAATTCAGCGAGGCGATATTGACGATGCGCCCGCGCCCATGGGCCGCCAGCGCCGCATAAAAAGACTGGCAGGTGCGCAGCATGCCGGTGAGATTGATGTCCAATAACCGGCTCCACTCCGCTTCCGTGACGTCGTTGGTCGGCTTGCGGAATATCTGCCCCGCGGCGTTCAGCAGCACATCCACATGGCCGAACGCCGCCAACACGGCATCGCGGAACCGGTCCACGGACTCGCGGGTGGCGATATCGCAGGGGTGACGGAGGGTCCGGCGGCCGGCGCGCTCCACCTCCGCGCAGGCCTCCTCCACCAGCGGTTCTCTCCGCCCGGTGGGAACCACATCGGCCCCCGCCCGCGCCAGTCCCGCGGCCAGATGCCGGCCCAACCCCGAGGTGCCGCCGATCACCACCACTACCCGGCCGGTCAAGTCCATCAGGTTCGTCGCTGCCATGAACGTCGTTTCCTTTCGCTACCCCGCGCGCCCCCAGATGTCTCCCACCGTGAACCCTTCGGGGAACGGGTCCTCGGGGTCCACTACATACTGCGCAAACCCCGTGATCCAGGCCTGCCCGGAGAGCGCCGGCACTACCGCCGCGTAGGGCCCCACACGCGTCTCCGCCAGCAGTCGGCCGGTGAAGGTCGTACCCAGGATGCCCTCGTGCACGAAATCCCGCTGCAAGGGGAGCATGCCCCTGGCGTGCAATACGGCCATCTTGGCGCACGTGCCCGTGCCACAGGGCGAACGGTCGAGCACCCCGGTCCACGATTCCGGCCGCTCCCAGTCCAACGCGCCGGTCGAGACCACCACCGCGTTTTTCCGGTCCACCCCGGCCCGCGACGGCTGGCCCGAGATCTGCGCGATAGTCACTCCGGCGATGCCCGGATTTTCCGGGTGCGTCACCGGCAGTTGCTCGCGCGCCGCCGCCTTAATCGTCTCCGCCACGCGCACGATGTCGCGGCCTTCGTCCGGCGTGAGACGGAAACCCAGCGGGGCCGCCTCCGCAATCACGTAGAACATGCCCCCGTACGCCACGTCCACCGTCACGGTGCCCAACCCGCGCACTTCCACCGGAGCGTCGAGGTGCGTGGCGAAGGCCGGGACATTGCGGAAGGTTACGTTCTTCACTTTCCCGTGGCTCACCTCGGCGGCCACCTCGATCAGCCCCGCCGGCGTGTCCAGCTTGAGCTTCGTCACCGGCTCCACCGCGGCCACCATGCCCGTCTCGATCAGCACCGTCGCCACGCAGATCGTGTTGGTGCCCGACATGGGAGGATATTCCACCTGCTCCATGATCACGAAGCCGGCGTCGGCCTCCGGGTGCGTGGGCGGAAGGATCAGGTTGCAGTTGGCCGCCGGGTAGCCGCGCGGCTCGCGCAGCATTCGCCGGCGCAGGTGATCCGCCCGCGTTTCCAGGTAGATCTTTTTTTCGAACATGGTCTTGCCGGGCACGTCCAGGACCCCGCCCGTAATCACCCGCCCCGGCTCCCCGCAGGCGTGCGCATCCACCGCCGTGATCATGCTGGAGAATCGCATGTTCTTCTCGCGGACTCTACCACCACTAATACAGTCACCTTACAGCCTTTGTACTGGAACGCGTCACCGTACTGCTGGCACTTTCCCCGGCTAAGCCGGTGGCCCATACTGTCAACAGGTACTCATGGTCATGCAAAACGAAATCGCAAAAAACCCGGCCCAGTCTTCCTCACTACCGTCTGGCCGCTCCGAGTTGAGCCCGGCCCTCAAAGCCATCCGCGAACGGGCGCACCGTCTGTTCCTGATGGGGGAAATGGGATTGGCGGCGAGGTTGCTGCTCGAGGCCGCGCGATAAAGCACCGCGCGCCGCGCCTCCGCAACCCGGCCCCCGGCCCCCGGCCTCAAGGCCGGCCCGGGCTGGACGGGGCCGCAGCGGCCGGAACCTCCTCGCCCCAGATATACTTGCTGAACCACTCGTAATTGTGCTCCATCACCGCGCGCTGTTGCTTTGGCTTGTTGATGGGATGGCCAAAGCCGCGGTACAGGATCAACTTGACCGGAACGCCGCGGTCCTTCAGCGCCTGGTAGAGTTCGAAAGCGTTGGGCGGCGGCACCCGCTTGTCCTGGTCGCCATGCTGTATGAGGGTAGGCGTCCGGGCGCGGTTCACGTAGGTGATGGGCGAAGTCTTACGATAGATCTCCGGATCTTCCCACGGAGTAGCTTTCAGATACTGGCGCGTGAACGGGTGTATGTCGGTATTGACATAGTAAGTGGCCCAGTCTGAAATGCCCGCGCCCACTGACACCGCTTTGAAGCGGTCGCTGTAAGTGGTGATGAAAGCCGAGATGTACCCGCCCTGGCTCCAGCCCATGGCGCCCACGCGGTCCTTATCCACCATCCCCTTGGCGATCAGGAAGTCGACGCCCGAAATCACGTCCTCATAGTCGCCCAGCCCGAGATTGCGCACGTTCAGCGAGCGGAACTTCTCGCCGTAGCCGGCCGATCCCCGGTAGTTGGGCTTCAACACCAGCGCCCCCTTGGCCACAAACCGCTCCACGGGATAGGTGCGGTCGGCCCCGCGCGTGGCGGTATCCACCCCGGTCGGCCCGCCGTGAATCACCACCAGCAACGGGTATTTCCGCCCCGGATCGTAATCGGCCGGCTTCATGAGAATGCCTTCGATGGTGGTGCCATCCGCCGACTTCCACTGGATCACCTCGCGCGTCGCCAGCCGGAACTCCTTCCATTGCCCGTTAAAATCGGTGAGGAACCGGGGCGCAAAATCCGCGGCCGGCGCAACGAACACCTCGGAGAAGCGGTTGGGCGCCGCGCCTGTCCCCGCCAGCGTGCGGTGGTCTCGGGTGAACGACACGTCGCCCACCAGGAATTCCGCGGGCGCGCTGATCCGCACCACGGCGCCCGCCGCCGGATCCACGCGGAATACCTGGCGGCTCGTCTTCTGCCAGGCGGAGAAGTAAATGCCGCCGGGGCCCCAGTCGATGAGATTCGGGTCTTCGTCGAAATCCCTGGTCACCACGCGCGGCTCGCCGCCCTCGGCCGCGATCACCTCGATGTGCCGGTTGGTGTAGAAGAAGGACGGGCTGCCCCCGGAGCTGACAAACGCAATCTGCCGGCCGTCCGGCGACCACTCCGGCCGGCTGTTCGGGCCGCCGCCCTCGAGCAGCTTGCGCACGTGCTGGTCGGACAGGTCCACCACGTAGATCTGCTCGGTCCCGAACGAGCTCAGGTCGGGATCGCGGGTGGCGCTGAAGGCGATGCGCTTTCCGTCCGGCGACCACGCGAAGCTCCCCACGCTGAACTGGTCGCCCTTGGTCAGCGCCTCCGGCTTGGGCAACTGTTTGCGGTCGGCCGGAATGTCCGCGGGCGCCTTCACCAGCCACAAGTGATTCATGGTGTAGTCGCCGCCGATCACATCGAACTCGCCGTACTTGTCCTTGCGGTCCTTCTGGGACTTCGAGTCCGGCCCCGAGGAGGTGAACGCGATGGCCTCCCCGCCCGGCGCCCAGGCCATGCCGCCCACGCCGTTTTCCTCGGTGGTGAGCTGCGCCGCCTCCCCGCCGGCGGGTGCGATCACGTAGATCTGCCGCTTGCCCTCCCGGTCGGAGACGAAGGCCAGCCGCCGCGAATCGGGCGCCCACTGCGGGTTACTACTCGATTTCTTTCCGCTGGTGAGCTGGTACCGTTCGCCGGTGGCCGGCACCGCGATCCAGATCTGCGCCGCGAATTCATTCTCGTCCCAATTGGTCTGTTGCACCACGTAAGCGACGTAGTGCCCGTCGGGCGATATCTGCGCCGCGCTGGCCGACTTCATACTCAGCGATTGATCGATGGTTGGCGTATCGAGGCCGTACGCCACGGCCCCCGAGCAAAACAACAGAACGGCAACGTTGCGGTACATGCAGCCAATTATAGACCCGGCGCGCCGCGGTTGATCCGGCGCCTAAGGAACATGTCGGCGCCAAATGGTAATGTCCTATTCGTGCCAAGTAGAAATGTCCTATTGACAGCGTTCAGGCTGGGGAGGTGCAAGAAGGACAACTACTGATGACACAAGCCGAACGGGACCGCCTGGTGGCCCTGAAAAAGGCGAAGAAGAAGCTGATCACGCAGAAGGAGGCAGCCGGGGAG
>JAIQEX010000173.1 GCA_020073615.1 Terriglobia bacterium | reverse complement strand
GTCGAACAGCTTGGCGAACAACTCCATCGGACGCCTCCTGGATTTTGTGTCAGCAACAAAATCATCGGCGAAGTATCCGGTGGAGTCAAATGTGGCTTCGGAGAGAGAGGCGGCCAAGGGAAGAAAGGGATTCCAAAGGGAAAGAAACCGCAGGTTTCGTTCCCTTTGGGCTACAGCAACGAAATGCCGCGACTTGCCCTGGGATGCGTATGGTTCGGGCAGTCAAAATTGCAAATATTTTTGGCTAGGATTCTGGGCCAGACGACTACCCTGGGTCCCGGGTTTGCGTCCGCCGAGGCGCCCTGACAGGCCGCCACTGCCGCCATCCAAACCGTTGCTGCCGCTACTTTTCGGGTTTTCAATTCGCTACCCCCGGCTGGAACGCGAAAACGGCTCAAAATCGGGGCAACAAACAGACTATTCAGGGCTTAAGATATGAAGTACCGGAGGCGCCGTTTCCTATGGCGGATTCCAACGGGGACGTCACCGCGCTGCTCGGCCAGTTGAAGCTCGGCCACAAGGAGGCGCTCACCCAGTTGATGCCGTTGGTCTACCGCGAATTGCGCCGGGTGGCCGGTTGTTACATGCGCAACGAGCGGCCCGGCCATACGCTGCAGCCCACCGCCCTGGTTCACGAGGCGTTCCTCCGGCTGGTGGACCAGGACCGCGCCGCGTGGCAGAACCGCGCTCAGTTTGTCGGCGTGGCCGCCCAATTGATGCGCCGGCTGCTGGTGGACCATGCGCGCCGCCGCCGCGCCGCCAAGCGCGGCATCCCGGTCACTCTGAATGAGGAGGTCTTCAACGGCACGGGCGGCGTGGACCAGACCGAAGAGATCCTGGCCGTGGATGAAGTCCTGGCGCGGCTTGAGGAGTTGGACCCGCGGCAGTCCCGCATCGTGGAATTGCGCTACTTCGGCGGCCTCTCGGTGGAGGAAACGGCGGAGGCCATGAGCCTATCGCCGCGCACCGTGAAAGGCGACTGGGCGATGGCCAAGGCATGGCTGCGGTCGCAGCTCGGCGCGAGGGAGGCAGTGTGACGCCGGTTCACTGGGGTCGAATCAAGGAGGTTTTCGGCGCGGCTTGTGAGCGGCCGGAAGCCGAGCGGCCAGTCTTTCTCGATGCTGCCTGCGGCGGCGACGCGGAGCTGCGCGCGGAAGTCGAGCGCCTCCTGGCCGAAAATGGGACCGCCAGCCTTTCCAGCCCGGTTGCGGGCTTCCTCCATGTTGCCGCCTTCGCACCCGGAGACGCCATTGCGCAGTACCGTGTGGAGGGCAAGCTCGGCGAAGGCGGGATGGGTGTGGTCTACAAGGCCCGTGACACTCGCCTAGGCCGTAGCGTCGCCCTCAAATTCGTCAAGGCCCGGTTCGGCCACCGTTGGGAGCGTGAAGCGCGGGCCGTAGCCGCATTGAACCATCCGCACATCGCCACCCTTTACGAAGTGGGCGAACACGAGGGGGCGCCATACCTCGCCATGGAGTTCGTCCAGGGCAGGCCGCTCCAGGGTCCCATGCCCGTCAAGCAGGTGGTCGACTGCGGCATTCAGGTCGCCGACGCGCTGGCGGCCGCGCATGCCGCGGGCGTCGTGCACCGGGATCTGAAGCCCGGCAACATCCTGGTAACCGAGAGAGGCTCGGTCAAGGTGCTCGATTTCGGACTTGCGAAGATGGCGGCGCCGGACGAAGCGGCATCCACGCAGACCGCAGCCCTCGCCGGCACCCCCGGCTACATTGCGCCCGAGCAGATCGAGGGCAAGGCGGCCGACGCGCGCAGCGACATCTTCGCCTTCGGCTGCCTCCTTTACGAGCTGATCAGCGGGCGGCGCGCCTTCGCCGGGGAAACGATTACCGCCACGCTGGCCGCCACCGCCGGCGCGGAGCCTAAACCGCTGGGGGGTGTGCCGCCTGAGCTGGACGCCCTGATCCGCCGCACCCTGCGCAAGGACCCCGAGCGCCGCCTGCAACACATTGACGACGCGCGGATCGTCTTGGAGGAAATCCGCGACCAGCCGGGTGCGGTGTCCGGCGCTGGAGCGGAGGTTGTGCAGGCGCGGCCCGCGGGCGTGGGGAAAGCATGGCGGAAATGGAAATGGGCGGCGATGGCCGTGGCGCTAGCCCTGGTAAGCGCGGCGGCGTGGTGGATGGGGCGGGGGCGCGCCGAACCGCCGGTGCCGGCCGTGAAGCGCGTGGTGGTGTTGCCATTCCGCAACATCGGGAACGATCCCGGCAACCAGGCCACATGCGACGGGCTGGTGGAGACGCTGACCAGCCGTTTGACCGGCCTCGATCAGGCAGGCGGGCGGCTTTGGATCGTGCCGGCCAGCGAAGTGCGGCATTGGAAGATCGGCGCTCCGGCCGAGGCCCATAAGGTGCTCCAAGCCAGCCTCGCGATCACGGGTAGCGTGCAACGCGATCCGAGCGGCGTGCGGCTGACGGTAAACCTGATCGACGGGGTCACTCTCCGGCAGGTGGGCTCGGACGTGGTAGACGACCGGCTGGGCAATTTCTCGGCGCTTCAGGACAAGGCGGTGGCCAGCCTGGCGAAGCTGATGGCCGTGCAACTGAATCCGCGCGCGCTCGGCAGGGCGTCCGGGGATGCGGGCGCCGCGCCGCAGGCGTATGAGTCTTACGTGAACGGATTGGGCTATATGCAGCGCCATGACAAGCCGGGCAACCTGGATACCGCCATCCAGATGTTCGCCAATGCCGTCCACAGCGACCCGTCTTTCGCGCTCGCCTACGTAGGGCTGGCTGGGGCGCAATGGACCAAGTACCAGATCGACTCGGATTTCAAACTCGTGGACGAAGCCTTGGCGAATTGCAAGCGCGCGGTGCAAATCAACGGCCAACTCGCGCCGGTGCACGTGACGCTCGGGCGAATCCATGCCGGGACAGGCAAATACGACCTCGCCGTCCAAGAGTTCCAGCGTGCACTGCAACTCGACCCACTCAGCGCGGAAGCGTATCAGCAGGTCTCTTCCGCCTATGAGTCGCTGGGACGTCCGGCCGATGCCGAAGCCAGCCTCAAAAAGGGGCTGGCGCTGCGTCCGGACTGGGACGCGTACAACGCGCTTGGCATGTTTTACCTTCGTGCGAGGCGCGACATTGAAGCGGCCCAGGCGTTTCGGGAGGCGTTGGCGCTCACGCCGGACAATGCCTACGCGTACAACAACCTCGGGCTCGCACTGAAACGGATGCAGGATTGGGCGGGCGCTCGGAAGATGTACGAGAAGGCCACGGAACTCAACCCCAACTGGGCCACTTATACCAACCTGGCGGCTTTGTACTACCTCGACGGAGCCTATGGGAAGGCCGCCGAAACGTATCTCAAGGCCCTCAAGCTCAACGATAAGGACTCCCGGCCGTGGAGCGGTTTGGCATCGGCCTACGCGGCGTTGGGACTGGAGGGGAAGTCTCGCACTGCATGCCAGCGGGCGTTGACGCTAGCAGAGCCGGCCGCCGATCGGGACCCCAACAACGCCGACGCGCAGGCGGGAGTGGCATATCTGCACGCCCGCCTCGGACACCGCGGCCAGGCCGTCAGCCGCGTGAGTCGTTCACTGGAACTGGCGCCTGAAAGTCGCGACGTTCTGTATCGAGTGGCTCTTAGCTATCACGCTCTGGGCGACAAAGAAACCGCATTGAAGTATCTCGCTTCGGCCTTATCTCACGGTTATGCAAAGGAAGGGGTGCGGCAGGACCCGGATTGGCGGAATCTGCGGGACGACCCGAGATTCCGCGCATTGACTCAGTAGCAAACTGAATACTCAAGGAGAAGACCATGAAAGATCCACAAGTGCGAGCTACCCATGTCACCATCACATCCAAGTGCAAAACCGCTCCTCGGAAGGTGGCGTTGGGCCCAGGGGACCAAGTCGATTTTCGGTGTGCCGCAAGAAAAGCCTTTGGGCTGCTGCTCCCCGGGATGATATTCGAAGGCTATAACCACAATTTCGTGCTGGTCGTAAACGGTCCAGACTTTGTCCCGAACCCGCCCCTCCAGGTAAGAAAGGACGCCAAGCACGGCTTCAAAAACTACATTTATGACCAAACGGGTCTCAACTGCCATTTGAAGGCTCCCCCGCCCGAAGTCCCCATTCCCAGGCAGGATTCCAAGCGCGAAGACTCCATCCCTGTGCAGGATTCCGCGCCCGAAGTCACCATTACCAGGCAGGATCCCCCGCCCGAAGCCCCCATTCCCAAAGAGTAGCCGCCGGTCCCCTGCGCGTTCGGTCTAATGGCGGGCGGCTGTCCGCGGATTCCGAGACGTCCCGGAATCTCGTTGCCCGAATTGGTTCACCGCACATCGTAAGTGTGGATCTCCGCGCCCTGCAGGTATTTGTCGAACCAGGCCACGATGTGTTCCAGCCGCTGGTAGTGGGTCAGTTCAAACTGACCCACTACCCAGCCGCTCCACGCGGTGCGTGGGCTTGCCGGAGCGCGACAGCTCGTGCGTCTCAGCGGGAAAACGCACCATCACCACGGGCCGCTTGAGGTACTTCAACGCGCGGAACATCTGCTCGCCGCCATCGGCCGGCGGGGTGCGGAAATCCGATTCACCCTCGATGAGCATCAGGGGCGTGGTCACGTCCTTTATGTACGTGATGGGGGAGCGCTCTTTGAAATCGGCTTCCTGCTCCCAGGGCGCGCCGCGGAACCAGGTGGGCGTGAACAGGGTGAAGTCCGCGGTATACCAGAAGCCGGCCCAATCGGCGATGGATCGCTGGGAAACCGCGGCCTGGAAGCGGTGCGTGTGGCCGATGGTCCAGTTGGTCAGCACGCCGCCCCCGCTGCCGCCGGTGACACCCAGCTTCCCGGGGTCCACCCATCCGCGCGCGATCAACTCGTCCACGCCGGCCATCAGATCTTTGAAATCGTCACCGGGATAACGGTACTGGATGATGTTCCCGAACTCCTGGCCGTAGGTGGTGCTGCCGCGCGGGTTGGGATAAAGCACCACGTAGCCCTTGGCCGCCATCCACTGAAACTCGTGGTCGAAGGTATAGCCGTAGGCGGCATGCGGACCGCCGTGGATATCGAGGATGAGCGGATACTTCCTGCCGGCGGCGAAATCGGGCGGGCGCTGCACCCACGCCTGAATGCGCCGGCCATCGAAGCTCTTGTACCAAATCGTCTCGGGCGGTGTCAGATCGAGCTGCGAGAAGAGCTCGCCGTTGATGTGCGTGAGCTGCCGCATGCGCCCCGCGCGGTCAACGACGAACAGGTCGCCGATGTTGATCGGTGTGGAGATCAGCACGGCCGCGCGCGAGCCATCGGGCGTGGCGCTGTAGGAGAAGACGGCGTGGTCGCCCGAAGTGAGCGCTTCCACTTTGCCGGTTTCCGAGTCGATGCGCTTGAGGTTGGCGCAGCCCTCTTCGCCGGCCACCACGAAAATGCTCCGCCCGTCGGCGCTCCAATACGGTTTCGAGGAGCCGCCGCCGCGCGGAGGGGCCTGGTCGCCTCCCACGCCGCCGGCGATGTCGAAATCGTAATTGGCGGTCAGATTCCTGGGCGTGGAGCCCGGCTCCACGCTTGTGACGAACAGGTCGGGCTGGCTGTAGGAGCGTTCGGCCGTGCCCGCGGCGTGATTGACCGATCCCACGAACGCCATGTGCCCGCCATCGGGGCTGAGCGCGATCTGGCGGATGGGGCCATCGATGGCGGCAATCCGGACGATATCGCCGCCCGCGGCGCCGGCCGCGTAGAGGGCGCTCGCCGCCGGCTCGTAATAAGGCTCCTTCACGCGATTCGAAGTGAAAAAGATTTTGCCGCCATCCCGCGCCCACACGATATCCGATTCACTGAACTCGCCCGTAGTCACCGGCGTGGCCTTCTGCGTCCCGGAGAGCATCGCCGGCACGTCCACCCTCCAGATGTGGCTGGGCCGATCCGGTTCCCGATAGCCGGCGCCGTTCTGGCGGTACGTCGCCGTGGTAATCACACGGACATCGCTTTTTTCGTCTTCGCCTTCTTTCTTCTTTTCGAAATCGCGAGCAACGGTGGTGGAAGTGAATGCGATGGTGCGCCCGTCCGGCGACCACGCCAGCCCGCCGGTGCCTTTGGGAATATCGGTGAGCGCCCGCGCTTCGCCGCCCTCCATGGGCAGCAGGTAGACTTGCGCCGGCTGCTGCTTGCCATCCTTTTCCGATGCGCGCAGGAAGGCCAGCAGCTTGCCGTCGGGCGACCAGCGCGCGTCCGAGTCGTGCGGCCCCGCGGTCAACTGGCGGGCAGGCCCGCCATTGGCGGGAATGATCCAGAGCGCGGTCTCGTAGGCATCGTGTTTGGCGGCGACCCGCACCAGGGTGTAGACAATCTGCGATCCATCCGGTGAGATTTGCGGATTGGCGATCCACAGAAACGAATACAGGTCGGTCTCGGCGATGCGCCGTTTCTCAGCGGCGACGGCGCCGGAAAGCATCACGATGACGGCGAGCGCCAGTCCCTGGAGTGCGCGGTGCTTCATATCCGGACATTCTAGCGCGCGCAGGGATTGGACCGCTCCGTTACGGCCGCGGTCCGGCCGCGCGCCAGGTCCGGCGGGACGAAGCGCTTCTTGCGCGGGCTCTTCAGCAGGTGCGTTTCCAGATCGCGCAGCAGCTCGTCGTAAATCTCCACCAGGCGGGCGGCGCCCTGGTCGAGCTCAATCAGGAACTGGCGGCCAAGCTGGACCTTTTCGTTAATATAGGGCGCGGCGATTTCCATGTACTGGTGGAACCAGTCCTCCGGCGCCGCGTCGTCGTACTTGAGACGGCCGTACTCGCGCAGCACCTGCCGGCGCACGGTACAGACGCCGATGGCCCGCCGCACCAGCGGCTCCATGCCGTCCTGGTAGCCTTTGAGAAGCGCCTGGCGCTCCGCTTCGCCGAGCTTCAGGATGGCATCGAGATAAAGGGCCAGGGAGGCGTGGCGCACGATATCCTGGCGCAGCGCCGGGAGATCTTCGGGCTCGGGCAGGCCGGCGGCGGCCTCTTCCAGGACGGCATCGGAAAAGCCGCCGGCGCAGCGGGCGCGCCACATTTCCCAGGCTTCGGAGATGGTGAGGTCGGGACGCTGGGGAGCGATCCGCGTCCGCTTTCGACGGCGCTCGCGGAGCATGTAGATCGCCGCAGCGAGAGCCAGCCCCGCGATCAGCGGATAGAGATCGGCCAGCACCGCCTCCAGCATAACGCCGGAGCAGCGCTCGCAGGGCTGCGCGCCCGCTACCCGCCGAGGTAAACGGTTTCGCGCCGTTTTTTCGGCCCACCGGGCGGCGGCGGGGCGGTGGGAAGCACGAAGGTAATGGGCAGAACCGTTCCCGCGCGGCCGTCGCCCAGCAGCCCGACCATCTGTATAGGCTGGCCGGCAATGACCCGCAGATAGGCTCCGATGCCCAGCGTGTGGCCCAGCAGTTCGGAGACTTCGCGAGAAATGCGCGCACCGGGCGGCAAGGTCAGACTGGCGCTGGCGATGACGCGGCCGTTCGCCGCATGCTCTTCCACGGAGACCTCGACCGCGGTCGAATGGGGATTCTGCAAGGCGACCGCGGTGAAGAAATTCGCGTTCAACTGCGGCGAAATGGTGGACGGCAGGACGGCATCTGCCAGGGTGCTGGTGGAGAACACGGGCACGGTCCGCGCCAGCAGCGGCTGCACGGTTTGCCCCATGGGAATTCCGCGCAGATAGGAGTAATAAGTATCCGCGGAGCCGTCCTTATTTTTGACGTCGATCTGCAGGCCGTCCAGGGTCATGGCGCCGCCCGCGGTCACCTGGATTTCCGTGGGGCTCACGTAGCGGATGTCGGTGGGCACCTCGGTTTTCAGCTTGACTTTGGTGTCGGGACTGAAGCCGATGCCCTGGATGCTGAACGTGCCACCGGCGGGCAGCGTGCCGCCTCCGGGAACGACGTTGGTGATGGAGATACTGCCCCCCACGGTGATGCTCCCCGGCTTCAGTTCGACGGGAATGGACGAACCGAACAAGTCCTGCCAGAAGGAAGCGGCCGGATCCAGGCTGATGGGGAACGTCGCACCCATGGGCAAGCCGGGACGGGGCGTGAAGGTGACGGTCATGAGCGGATAGTCGGCGTTGGTCCCAAAGGTCCCTTTGGGCGAGGTGAAGTGCAGATTGAGTTGGCCGCCATCGATCACCGCCGCTCCGGCCACATCGCCGATATCGCTGAACAGGGCAATGCCGTCGATCGCGCCGAACGCCGCGTTCGACAGGTCCAGCGCCATGCCTCCGCGAATGATCGGTTGCGGCGACGTGAACAGCACTTTCATCTGCGCCATGCCGCCCGGAGGCACGGTCTCACTCGAGACCCGCACGGTGACCGGAACCACCTGGGCGAAGCCCGCAAACGCAAGCAAACAGAGCAAAAATCCTCGTCGTAACAACATGACTCTACCAGTCTCTCGAAATGCCTTCATCGGTTGTTTACCGACATGTGAAATACTTGTAAATTCGTGCCGGCGATCTTCTCGCCCGCGGCGTTGCGGGCCGTCACTTCCCACAGGAAGGACCTGCCCGGCGCCATCTGGGACCGGATTCCGCCGGGGACGGCGATGGAGGTGGTGGAGGATTCGCCGGACCAGATCTCGTGATGGTCCACCTCCAGAAGCCGGACCTGGTACTTGGCGGCGCCCGCCGCCGGCTGCCATTGAAACTCCGCCGGTGGCGCCGCGACATCGCCTGCCGGAGCCACCACGGCAAACTGCTGCGAGCGCCACACAATGGCCCCGTTGGGGCGGGAAAGGCCCTCATCCGGTGCCCCGTGCCGCAGATAAACGCCGGCCGTCACCACCAGCGCCAGCGAGGCGCAGGCCATGGAAACGGCGCGCCACCGAGCGGTGGTGGGCAACGCTTGCCCAATCCGGTTCCCCAGGCGCTGCCAGAGCGGCTTCGCTACCGCGGCGGGCGGGAGGGCGGTGGTGAATTCCGCGGAGCGCTGCTGCAGTTGTGACGCGATCCACGCGACCGAAGCCACCTCGTCGGGCCGCGGCTCGGCCGTTTCAAACTCCTGCATCAATTGCAGCTCGTTGCGGCAGCGGGCGCATTGCGCCAGGTGCGCCTGCGCGCCCGCGCCGCCGGCGTTATCCGCGCCTTGGCCGGCGATCCTGGCGAGAACCTCCAGCGGAAGACACTGCGGGGTCCTGTTCAATGCGTCCTTCAGGATCTGGTTCTCATATGCACTGCGGTCAGCCACGGTACCCTCCTCGCGCCGCCATCACGGCCGAATATTTTGTTCGCGGGCCTTCCAACGCTCCACCGCGCGCGCCAGCTTGCGCCGGGCGCTCACAATATAGGCTTTGGCCCCCGAGGCATTCTGCAAGCCCAGCAACTGCGCCACCGCTTCGAGCGACAGTTCCTCGCTGTAATGCAGAGTCATCACGCGGCTTTCCAGTTCCGTTAGGGCGCCGCTCATCAGCTCCCGCAAGGTAGCGGACAGGTTGGCCCGCTCCAGTTGGGTATACGGATTGGCGGCATGGTCGGCCAACCCCTCGAGGAGCAGTTCTCCCGCCTGTTCCGGCCTGGCGGCGCGCGATTTCACTTCGTTGAAGCAGTGATTGCGCGTGATGGCGTACAGCCAGGTGGAGAACTTCGAGTCGCCGCGATATGAATCGAGGTTGCGGAAGACCTTGATGAAAACTTCTTGCGCCAGGTCCGCCGCCGACTCCCGGTCGCCCGTCAGCCGGAGACACCACAGGGCCACGCGGCCGTGGTACCGCTGGAACAATTCGTTGAGCGACGAATCGGCTCCCGGAGAGCCGGGGCGAGCGCGGTATTGGGCTACCAGCTCCTCGTCGGGAAGCTGCTCCATACATCGGATTATAGGCCTCGCAGCCTGTGGCTTTTCGCTTCACATCCAGTAAGACAACCGCCCGCGGCGCCGGGAACAAATTTTTTACGAATGCCGGACAAAAAGAAAGCCTCGTCTGGGGAATCTGTGGGTCACTATACGTTCGAATGGCGACTGGAAGCTGGGCTCGGGCTGCCGAATAGCGCAGCTTAAGCTCAGCTGTTCGTAGACACTTGCCTTCGAACCAGTTTGCCGTCCCAAGCCGAACGGGACGAGTCCTTTGCATGGAATCGTTCCGACATTCCTAAACGATCATTTCGGCAAGTTTCCAATGAGGCCGACGACGGGCCCCAAGGTCAGGTAAACACCACGCCATCAGGCGCGGGTAATCCACGCTAATTCTTTTCGTTACAATCTTCGTCTCAAAGGCCATGATCTGTTGCTTGCCGAAATCGGAGAGAAGAACCCAGCCCGGAGCATGACCGTTTCGACATTCATCTAGAGAGAGTGTCACATTTTCCGCATGAGCGTCGTTAGACCAGCGTGTGATCAAGGTTCGGGATCTCCGGGCTCGACCACGGCTCCGAAAGAGGCTGGCCGCGACTTCGATGCGCTCTTTGCCACAGGATATCGCCGTCTGGCGAGGCTCCTCTACCGGGTCACCGGCGATTTCGGACGCGCCGAGGAGGTCGCCTCCGAAGCGTTTTGGCGGCTCCATTGCAGGCCTCCCACGGCAGATACCAACATCGAAGGCTGGCTATACCGCACAGGATTGCGGTTGGCCCTGGACCAACTGAAGAAAGACCGGCGGCGGGCCCGCTATGAAGCTTTCGGTTCCCTATTCGGTCTTGCCGCGAGCCCCCATCAAATGCTGGAACAAACCGAAGAGCGGGCGCGCGTGCGGCAGGCGCTCGGCGCGCTAAAAACGGACCAGGTGGCCTTGATTCTCTTACGCGCCGAAGGGCTCAGCTACGCGGAGCTCGCCGCGGCGCTTCGCCTTAAGCAAGGTTCGGTCGGCACTCTGTTGGCCCGGGCCGAAGAAGCATTTCGAAAGGAATACGTGCATCGCTATGGAAAACCTTCAACATCCTGAATCGAGCCAGGACTTGAGCCCGTGGGTAAAAGCCTGCGCGGACTTGTTAGCGCCACCCGCCGATTGGGAGCCGAATCTCAGCTTGGCGCGGGCAGCCTTCGAAGCCCGCGCAGACGATCACCACCGTCGGCGGACCGGCCTGAAACGCTATCTGCTGGCTGGCGCAATGGCCGCTTTGATTGCGTGTATCGCGGTCCCCTCGATCCCTCAGACGCGCGCGTTTGCGCAACAGATCGGAAACTCTGGCTGGAGCCGCGTGGAGCAGTTTTGGTATTGGGTAACCCTCGTCCGCAAACCGCCGTCGCCCCTGGGCCGGCTGCCGGACGTCGTGAAGGCGCTCCACATCCGGCAAATGCTCAAACCCGGCAGCCCACAGCCAGTTTCCAGCGCGGCCGAAGCGGCGCTCCGCGCCGGCTTCACTCCTCGATTGCCGGATCCCGGAATCCTAATCGCCCCGCCCAAGCTATCGGTGCTCGGCCCCATGTCATTCGCCGCGGTTATCAGCGCCGCCGATCTGTCGTCCCTGGCATTGCGTAACGCGGGCGCGCAGGTTCCCATGCAGTGGGACGGCACCCCACTCAGCTTGCAGATCGGCGCCACCATTACCGCCAATTGGCCGGATGCATCTGACGCGCGGTCCGGAGGAACGGCATGGTCCGAACTCACTTTGTCGCAGTGCCCCCCGCCGGTCGTCACGGCGCCGCCTGGTCTCGATCTCGAGGCATTCGCGATGACGGGCTTGCAGGCCGCGGGCTTGCGGAACCGGGATCGGGCACAGCACCTTGCCCGCCTTACAACCACCGTGCCGGCGCTTCTGTTTGGCTGCCCTACGCCTTACCGCTTTGTCGGTGTCCGCGAGGTAAGCCTGCGATCTGGTTCCGCGACCCTGATTGAGGAATTCGGCCTCGCCGGCCCGGAAGACGGGTTCGGGTACAGCGATGGCGTCCCCCGGATCGAGCGGATCACTCTCCTTTGGAGCATGCAAAATCGAGTCTACCTATTGACCGGCCGAACCGTACCTCCGGCCGGCATGCTCAGTGCCGATTTAGCTGCTGCTCTGGCAAGCGTAATTGACCTGGCAAATACGATCGACTGATGTTTCGGGCGGCGGTTTCGGCGGACTTGCCGATTCCGCCGCTGCGCCCAGTCCGCCATTTGCCATTCCCTCGCTTCCACGCCATGGAACTGTTGACGATTCTAAACCGCTGCCATCGTTTCCGGGGTTTTGTCTACCAGCACGCCCACTTCACTGCCGACAAAAAGAGCATCGGAGTGGCGTGCGACCGCGCAAGGGTTCGGCCGCAGTCTGCTCGCGCTGCCACTTGCCAGCACCCGGTTACGACCAGCTCGCCGAACGGCGCTTTGAGTTCATTCCCCTCTGGGGGTTTCTCGTCTTCCTTCTGTACACGATGCGGCGCGTCGACTGTCGCCGCTGTGGCGTTGTGGCTGTCGAAGAAGTTCCCTGGGGCGACGGCAAACGCACACCGACCAAAGCCTAGCCAAAAATATTTGCAATTTTGACTGCCCGAACCATACGCATCCCAGGGCAAGTCGCGGCATTTCGTTGCTGTAGCCCAAAGGGAACGAAACCTGCGGTTTCTTTCCCTTTGGAATCCCTTTCTTCCCTTGGCCGCCTCTCTCTCCGAAGCCACATTTGACTCCACCGGATACTTCGCCGATGATTTTGTTGCTGACACAAAATCCAGGAGGCGTCCGATGGAGTTGTTCGCCAAGCTGTTCGAC
>JAIQEX010000250.1 GCA_020073615.1 Terriglobia bacterium | reverse complement strand
ATGATCTCGGCCACCCAGCGCGACTGCCCGCCGGATTCCAGCGCCACCCGGCTGGGCGGGATACTCACGAAATAGCCCTGGAAGTCTCCGCCCTTCATCCTCAAGCGAAACCTCTCGTGGACTTCGCCCTCCTGGTTCAGTACGCAGAAGTCGCTGTTCTTGTCGCCCAGATCAATGCCGATGAAAAACGTGAACTTTTCCCGATTTACGTCCCGACTCACGATACGCGTCACCTGCTGGTTGCTGCTATGCTTTTTCATGCCGGTCTCCTTTTTGCACCTTGAGTGCGTCTGTAATTGGGAGCTTAACGCATCCCGCTTAGGGGACCGGCCTTCTCATCCCATCTCGGCGGTGACCATCTTCACCCGCGCAGCACCTCGCGCACCTTCTTCTGAAGAACGGTCTGCGAGAATGGCTTGGGGATGAACTGCGTGTCGGCGGTGATCATGGCCTGGTCGACGAGCCTGGCGTCGGTGTAGCCGGACATGAAGAGCACTTTGATTTCCGGATGCGCGGCGGTCACCCGCCTGGCCAGATCGGTGCCGCTCATCTGCGGCATCACGATATCGGTCAGCAGCAGATCGATCTGGCTGTGATGCCGCTCGACCAGGCGGAGCGCATCGGCGCCGCAGCCGGCATCCAGAATGCAGTAGCCCCGCCGCTCGAGCATGGTGCGCGTCAGGCTGCGGACCTGCTCTTCGTCTTCCACCAGCAGGATGGTTTCGGTGGCCGGCTCCTGCCCGGTTTCCTCGGTCCCGGCCGGGAGAGCGTCCACGGGAGCCGCGACCGCCGGAAGATAGATCGTAAACACGCTGCCCCGGCCGGGTTCGCTGTTCACCAGGATTTCGCCGTCGTTCTGCTTGACCACACCATAGACGATGGAGAGCCCCAGCCCCGTGCCTTTGCCCTGTTCCTTGGTGGTGAAGAACGGCTCGAAGATCCGGGACCGGGTGGCCGCGTCCATGCCCATGCCGGTGTCGCTCACCGCCAACGTGGCATACGGTCCGGGCGCCATGCCGGGGTGGTTCTCCGCGCGTTCCTGGGGAATCTCGACCGGGGCCGTGGCAATCGTCAGGGTTCCGCCCCGCGGCATGGCGTCGCGCGCGTTCACCGCCAGGTTCATGATCACCTGGTCCATTTGAGAAGAGTCCACCTTGACCGGCGGGAGCGCGGGGTCGAGCAGGAGTTGCAACTGGATGTCTTCGCCGATCATGCGGCACAGCATCTTCTCGATCTGGCGCACCATCTCGTTCAGGTCTACGACGCGCGCCACCACCACCTGCCGGCGGCTGAAGGCCAGCAACTGGTTGGTGAGGGCCGAGGCGCGTTCGGAAGCGCGCAGTACCTCCTGCGCGAAATCGGCGGCGGTGGGATCGTCCTGGACCCGTTCCCGCAGCATCTCGGTGTAACCGAGGATGACCGTAAGCAGGTTGTTGAAATCGTGGGCCACGCCGCCCGCCAATCGTCCCACGGCCTCCATCTTCTGGGAATGGACCAACTGGTCCTCGAGCTCGTGCCGCCGGCGCATCTCCTGGCGCAGATCGTCGAGCGCCAGCTTCAGGGATTGGGCCGCCAGCTCCTGCTCCGCGGTGCGCTTCAAGACGCGCTCCTCCAGCTCCTCATTGACGATGCGGACCTGGGCTTCGGCAGCGCGGCGCTCCTCGATCTCCCCCGCCAGGCTGGCATTGACGCTGGCCAGTTGGGAAGGGCTGGGGAGGCTGACGAGCGTGGGCACCATGGGAATCAGCAGGAGGAAGGTGGCGACGGACGCCGCCGCGGTAACCGCTTTGATCACGCCGTCCAGCCGGTACACGGGATTCCAGACGGTGACCGCGGCCATGAGATGGGTGGTGCCGCACGCCAGAATGAACATGCCGAACGCCACGAAGATCCAGTTGAAGGAGATGTCGCGGCGGCGCCGGGTGAAGCGGAACAGCAGAAACGGAATGGCGTAATACGCCGCGGCGATGAGCAGGTCGGCGGCGACGTTGAGCCACAGTACGGCGGGGTCCCAGAGATAGCACATCCCGTGGGGCATGAAATCGTTGGAGAAGAGCTTCCGGAAGAATTCGATCATGGTCCCTGGAGCCGGCCGTGCCGGGTATGCCCCTGCATGATAATTTCCAGGATGCGGGCCGGGCAAGACCCCATTGGCGGGGAGAGGGGGCGCGCGAAGTGGGGTAGCACGGGTTAAGGCGACCCGCGCCGCGCCACGCCAACGGGTCGTCGACGTGGCGGCACGCGGGCGCAGGGGCTGTCAGTGCGCGGCTCCCGGCTGGCGTTTTGCCGGCGCGAAGGGGATTCGTCGACAAGTATCCGTCACCGCCGTCGGCTGCTGCGCAGACGAGTACTGGCAGCGAACCCGCACGCGCTGCCGCCGACATCGAGCGGCCGAAGCCAACTTTTCGTTCCTAATCACGGAGACACCGCGGAACTCCGTTCGGAACCCAGCAAACTAGGATCTTGCCGATAATGCACTATTTATGGTACATGTATGACAGAAGGTACAAGAGCGAAGGGGATGACGGAAAGCCCACCGCCGCGGAAAGTCCCGCTGATCTTTTTTCGAACCGGTGCAGGGGCTGAGCCCGTCCGCGAGTGGCTGAAGGAATTGCCAGAAGCCGAACGTCATGCCGTGGGGAAAGACTTCTTGAGGGCGCAATGGCGTTGGCCGGCCGGCATGCCCCTATGCCGGCCGATGGGCGGCGGTCTATGGGAGATTCGTACCGATTTGCCGGACCTACACCAAACATGCTCAGCCTCGCTCCACCACAGCCAGCAACCGCTTCAGCGTGGCGGCATCAAAACCGCGGCCGACTTCGATTCGTCGCCCACCGGGAAGCTCAACCGCCAGGCCGCTGGCCCTCTCGCCACCCGCTACTGCGCCGCTGGCGGACACCTCCACCGCCAGCCAACGCTTCCCCTCTGCGACCCCGCCGACCGTCTGCTCCTGCCGTCTACGATAGCGAGACAGCGTCGATAAGCTCAACCCTCTCTGCTGGCAG
>JAIQEX010000172.1 GCA_020073615.1 Terriglobia bacterium | reverse complement strand
AGCCAATACCGCACAACTGCCTGTGCATGCCTCAGGCGAGAGTTTTCAGGAGAGCCGGATGCCGGGAAATCCGCATGTCCGGTTCGACGAGGGGAGAGGGGGTCGGCGCCCTCGGCGCTCACCCTCTCTCCTACTCTACCGCCTCGGCGGTGAAGTGCATTTTACAAGCCATAGAGCTTTCTCGCGTTTTCCCGCAGCACCATGCGCGCCAGTTCCGCGGCGCGGGAGCGCGAGATTTCGCCCGCGCGCATCATCGCGGTCAGGGCCAGCGCCAGCGCCTCGCGGCCGGTGCGCGCGGCGATCCACCCGGATTCCTCCCAACCCATTTCGGGGATATACGGATAGGCGTCGCTTCCGAACATCACCTTCTCGGGAACAAATTCCAGGAACTCGCGCAGGGTCGCCGCCAGCGTTGCCGGGGTCAGCGCCAGGTCCTGCGCGGAATAGTCCAGGTACGCGTTGGGCTTGGTGAGGAGCGCGGTGATCTCGCGGGTGAGCGGCCATCCGCCGTGCACCATCACGAAGCGTGTCTGGCGCAGCTCGGGCTCGTTCAGCACGCTTTCGAGCAGCAGCGGATTGGCGCCCTGCACGCTGAAATAGCTGCCCGCGCCGGCCATGGTGTGGATATGCACGGCCATGCCCAGCCGGCCGCATTCCGCCGCGATGTAGCGGAACAGGAAATCCTGGAGTGTCTTGTAGTCGGCGTCGGGCGGAGCGCTCTTGCCAGCGAACTGCGCGTAGACGCGCTCGGCCGCGGCGCGCTCCACTTTGTCGAAGGCGAGCGAGCGCAGGTAGGCGGCTTCGAATTTCTCGGCGAGCGCGCCGCCCTGGCGGTGGCGCTCGAGCGTAGGAGTCACCACGCGGTCCAGGTACGCGGCCAGCGTGGCGGGCGGCGCCGTGAGCCCGGCGCCCGAGAGGTAGCGCCGCAAGAGTACGTCCTCCAGGGCGAAAAACGATTTGCGGTCGGAGTTGAGCTGCGCCAGGCGGGCATTGTCCAGCGGGAACATCAGCGCGTCGGCATACGGCACCCAGCGGAAGCGCGGCGGCTGAATGCTGCGGCCCATCGCCACGCGGTTGGCCAGCATCACCTCCACGCCCATCTGGTCCAGCACCCAGGCGGGATATTGCTCGCCCTTCTCCTGCACGATGCGCTGCTTGCGTTCCTGGCCGTCGCGCAGGTGTTCGGGAAGGACGTCGGCAAATGGGTAGCCGTAGAGCGCGCGCCACGCCTCCACCACGGCGGGCGCGCCGGGACGCAGGTTCATGGGGTCGGATTGCGGCTCCATGTTGTCCACCGGGAGGGCGTCGAACTCGCGGTCGGCCGGTTCGCCCGCCCCCACCACACGCACCGGATGGGCGTGGTTGTCGACCGCGCGAACGGCCGCGATCTCACGCGCAAGGTCCGCATCGGCGGCGCTTTCGGGCGCTCGGTTGCACCCGCCCGCAAGCGCGAGGGCGAGGGGCAGAATCCGCAGACCGGCCGGAAGCTGGTATGATCTCGTTTTCATGCGACTCCTGGTTTGCCTTTTTATGTTACAAATTCCCGTGCTGGCGCAGGACCGGACTCAGGCGCGGTCCATGGTGATCTCCGACGGCGGCATCGTGGCCACCAGCCAGACGCTGGCGTCCCAAGCCGGGGCGCAGGTGCTGGCGCGCGGCGGCTCGGCCATGGATGCGGCCATCGCGGCCAACGCCGTGCAGGGCGTGGTGGAGCCGGAAAGCTGCGGCATCGGCGGCGACGTGTTCGCCATCCATTGGGATGCCCGGACCGGCAAGCTGACCGCCATCAACGCCAGCGGCTGGGCGCCCCAGGGGCTCACCATCGACGCGTTGCGCTCCATGGGGCACAAGGCGATGCCGCAGGAGGGGATTCACTCCGTCACCGTGCCCGGCTGCGTCGATGGCTGGGCCCGCCTGCACCAGCGTTTCGGCAAGCTGCCCTGGGCCGACCTGTTTCAGCCGGCCATCTACTATGCCACCCACGGCTTTCCCGTGACCGAGATCATCGGCGAAGCGTGGAAACTGGAGGTCGAAAAGCTGGGCAAGGACGAGAACGCCAGGCGAGTTTTTCTCCACGGCGGAGCGGCGCCCGCGGTGGGCGAGATGTTCCGCGACCCGGAGATGGCGGCCGCGCTGAAGCTGATCGCCGCCGAGGGCGCGCCCGCCTTCTACCGCGGCGCCATCGCCCGCGCCATCATGAAAACCAGCGACCGCCTGGGCGGCAAAATGACGCCGGCCGACCTGAGCGAGTTCGCCTCCGAATGGGTGCAGCCGCTCTCCACCGAGTACCACGGCTGGAAGGTCTACGAGCTGCCGCCCAACGGACAGGGCATCGCGGCCATCGAGATGCTCAACATCCTTTCGCTGTTCCCGCTGGCCCGTTACGCGCCGCGTGGGGTCGACGAATTGCACACCCAGATCGAGGCGCAGAAATTGGCCTATGCCGACCTGCACCGCTACGTCGCCGACATGCGATTCGCCAAGGTCCCGGTGGAGGGCATGGTCTCCATGGAGTACGCGCGCCAGCGTGCCCGGCTGATCGGCGAAAAGGCGCGCTGCGAGGATACGCCGGGCGACCCGGCGGCGGTGCATGGCGATACCATCTACCTCAGCGTGGTCGACCGCGAGGGCAACATCGTTTCCCTGATCCAGAGCCTGTACCAGCATTTCGGATCGGGCGTGGTGGTGGATGGTTACGGCTTTGCGCTGCAAAATCGCGGCGGCCTGTTCGACCTCGACCCGCAGCATCCCAACGCGCTGGCGCCCCGCAAGCGGCCCTTCCACACCATCATTCCGGCCTTCATGGAGAAGGGCGATATCCACATCGGCTTCGGCATCATGGGCGGCTTGAACCAGGCGCAGGCGCACGCGCAATTCGTCTCCAACGTGGTCGACCACGGCATGAATATTCAAGCCGCGGTGGAGGCGCCGCGCTTCACCAAGAAGACATTCGGGGGCTGCGATGTTCTGATCGAGAACCGCATCCCCCCGGAAGTGCGCGACGCGCTGACGGCCAGGGGCCATCAACTGAAGGTGCAGGGCGACTTCTCGAATGAAATGGGCGGTGGCCAGATCGTGCTGCACGATTCGGCCGCGCACGTGAACTACGGCGCTTCGGACCCCCGCAAAGATGGCGCCGCCGTGCCGGAACCCCCGCCGTACTACGGGCCGGCGAAACGGTAGCTGGTGACGGATGAAGTGCTGCACCCCGGTAGGGTGGAGCAGAGAAGCGGTATGCCCCAGGTGCCAAAGTCAGGCTATAGTAGCAGGTGACCGATGCGGCGCGATCCCAGCCTCATTCCGCTCTCGCACCAGCACCACAACGGGTTGGCCCTGTGTGTCCTGACGAGGCGCTCCTTGGCTGCGGACGCCTCGCCGGAGAACCTTGCCAAGCTGGCGCGGCGCGCAATCGACCGGTACGAGCTGGAACTGGCCAATCATTTCGCCATCGAGGAGGAAGTGCTGTTTCCCTTGTGCGGGCCGATGCCGCTCGTCGATGAACTCGTGGCAGAGCACCGGGCACTCGAAGGTTTCATCGCCGAATTGCGCACGGCGCCTTCGGCCGCGGTGCTGGAGCAGTTTTGTGGGCTGCTGACCAGCCATATCCGGCGCGAGGAGAATGAGCTCTTCGAGCAGATTCAGCGCTCCCTGCCGCGCGAGGTGTTGGACCAGGCTGGCGGCGAAATCGATCGCCGCGCCGTCCGAATCTGCCTGTGAGACATCGGCGCGCCCGGAGCGCCGGAGCCCCTTACCCCTCGGCCAGCGCCCGCAAATCGTCCACCCAGAAATCCGGCTCTGCGCGCGCCAGCTCCTCGTGCTTCCCGTAGCCGTAGCGCACGGCGCAGGTCTTCACGCCGGCGCGCCGGCCGGCTTCCATGTCGAAGGGCGAATCGCCGACCATCAGGCACTCCTCGGGCCGCGCGCCCAGAGCCGCGAGCGCGGTCAGAATCACGTCCGGCGCGGGCTTGTAGGGGAAGCCGTCGGTGCCCTGCACGTGGTCGAAATAGCCGATCAGGCCGAACTGCTCCAGGATGGCCCGCGTGGTCGGCGTGCCTTTGGTGGTCGCGGTCGATTTGCGGCCGCCGAGCGCCGCCAGCGCCTCCGCCGCGCCCGGGTATACCCGCGTCCGCTTGTGCCCGCGCGCCGGGTAGCAGGCGCGGTATTGCCGGATCAGCTCGTCGATCTGCGCTTCGTCGTAGCGTGGGAAGATGTCGCGGAACATGTCCCGCAGGTGCATCCCGATGTAGCCCTTCAGCAGCTCGAAGGTTACCGGAGCGCAATCGGTGGTGGCCAGCACCTGCTGGATGGCGCCGCAGATATCCTCCGCCGAGTCGAGCAGTGTGCCGTCGATATCGAACAGGTAGACCGGGAAAAGCGGGATCACGCCGGCTGCGGACGCTCCCCTTCGAGGCCCGTGACGCGGCGCCCGCCCTCCGGCCGGAGCACGTGCTGGGTATGATCCTCGGAGTCCTTCGAGCCCGTCTTGGACATGGGCTCAAGCGGCTGTCCGTTGATGATCTGCATCACCTCGTTGCCGTCCAGGATCTCGCGTATGAGCAGTTCCTCGGCGATCTTCACCAGCGCCTCGGATCGCTCCTCGATCACCTGCGAGGCCTTTTCGTAGCCGCCCTGCACCAGCTTCTTCACCTGCTCGTCGATGCGTATGGCGGTCTCTTCGCTGTAATCGCGATGCTGCGCGATCTCGCGGCCCAGGAAGATCTGCTCCTCCTTCTTGCCGAAACTCAGCGGCCCCAGCTCGCTCATGCCCCACTCGCAAACCATCTTGCGGGCCAGGTCGGTGGCGCGCTCGATATCGTTGCCCGCGCCCGTGGTCATGTGGTGCATGTAGCGCTCTTCGGCGATGCGGCCGGCCATCAGGATGGTGATCTGCGCCGTCAGGTAGTCGCGGCTGTAGGAATGCTTGTCGTCGATGGGCAACTGCATGGTCACGCCCAGCGCCATGCCGCGCGGGATGATGGTGACCTTGTGCAGCGGATCGGCTTCGGGCAGCACCGCCGCCACCAGCGCATGTCCGGCTTCGTGGTAGGCCGTGTTGCGCTTTTCGGCATCGCTCAGGATCATCGACTTGCGCTCCGCGCCCATCAGGATCTTGTCCTTGGCGAGCTCGAAATCGATCATCATGACCACTTTGCGATTCTGCCGCGCGGCGTTGAGCGCGGCTTCGTTCACCAGGTTGGCCAAGTCTGCGCCGGCCAGGCCCGGCGTGCCGCGCGCCAGCACGGAAAGGTCCACGTTATCGCCCAGGGGGATCTTTTTGGTGTGCACCCGCAGGATGGCCTCGCGGCCCTGCACATCGGGGCGGCCCACCACCACGCGGCGGTCGAAGCGGCCGGGCCGCAGCAGCGCCGGGTCCAGCACGTCCGGGCGGTTGGTGGCCGCCACCAGGATCACGCCCTCGTTGGATTCGAAGCCGTCCATCTCCACCAGCAACTGGTTCAGGGTCTGCTCGCGCTCATCGTGCCCGCCTCCGAGGCCCGCGCCGCGATGCCGTCCCACGGCGTCGATCTCGTCGATGAAAATAATGCACGGCGCGTTCTTCTTGCCCTGCTCGAACAGGTCGCGCACGCGGCTCGCGCCCACGCCCACGAACATCTCCACGAAATCGGAACCGGAGATCGAAAAGAACGGCACGCTGGCTTCACCCGCAATCGCCCGCGCCAGCAGCGTCTTGCCCGTTCCCGGCGGCCCGATCAGCAGCACGCCCTTGGGAATGCGTCCGCCCAGTTTCTGAAACTTCTGCGGCTCGCGCAGAAACTCGATGATCTCCTGCAGCTCCTCTTTAGCCTCTTCCACGCCCGCGACGTCCTTGAAGGTGACTTTTTTCTGCTGCGTGGAGTGCAGCCGCGCACGGCTCTTGCCGAAACTGAGGGCTTTGTTCCCGCCGCTCTGCATCTGGCGCATCATGAAAATCCAGAACGCGATCAGCACGATGAACGGCGAGGCCTGCACCAGGATCGACACCCAGTTGCTCGAGGACGTGTCCTTAATCTTGTAATTGACGTTCTTCTGATTGAGAAGGTCGTACAGTTGCGGATAGTTCGTCGGGCTGGTGGTGTGCAGTGCCACGTTGGGGTTGTTCAGATAGGTTCCGTGAACGTCGTTCCCGGCGATGACCAGGTCTTTCACTTCCCCGCTCTGGACCTTGTTCAGAAACTCGGAAAAGGTAAGCTCTTGATCGCGTGGCCCCTGGCCGGTCCGGACTACCATAAACAGCAAGGCCGCCACACAGATAAGAATGGTCCAGAACAACAAAGTCTTGATATTGGAATTCACGAAACCTCCCTACCGCCCTACCTTCATAGACGCTGCGGCGCCCGATCCTGATTCCGAAATCGCTTCACCGGGCTTCTGCTTCCCGAACCTGCAGCACCACTTTGCTTCCGGGTCCCGCCGCAAACCGGGCCGCTGGTCCGAACTGGCGCGCCCAAACGATATCCGGTCCGCCGGTCAGAATCGGCCAATCGCGGCGCTCCCACAAGGGGATACGGGCGTGCTGGAAGAGGGTTTTGATCTTTTCTGCGCCGGTCGATCCCTGGGGCTGATACTGGTCGCCCGGTCTCCAGTTCCGCACTTCCAGGGGACCGGACAGACGCTGCCAGTCGATGCCGCCCATCTCTTTATTATATACGCAAGCGCTGTTTTCAGAAGTTTCCGCTTTTTCAATCAGTTCCAGCGAAATCTCCAGGCCGGCGGCGGGCACGCGGACCACGCCCGGCACCTGCGCCGGGACGCGGTAATTGCGCTCCGGCACGCGGTTTCCCGCCGGCCGCGCAAACCGCAGCCATGCAAAAGAGCGGTGAATGTCCAGACCCGGCGCCTGCACGCGACCGCTCCCTCCCGCGCCGGCGGCGACCTCCAGGACCGCCGCGATGTGCCGGAAATCGATGCCGCGCAGGTCGCCTTTCGCCCGTTCCATGGCGCACCGCACCAGGCGCCGCCCCACGGCCAGCGGTAAGGCAGCGAGCGCATCCACGCGCACCAGGACGGCGCCGCCCTTTTCCGTGAAATGGCGCGCGGCCAGCCGGTCCATCTCGGCCTCCCAATACGCCTCCTCGGCCAGCGCCCAATCCGCCGTGTGGGCCAGCGTCTCCGCGATGGCCGGATTCCACTCGCGCGCCAGTTGCGGCAGCAGTTGGTGGCGGATGCGGTTGCGGGCGAACATGCAGGCGGCATTGGTGGCATCCTCGCGCCAGGCGATCCCGCGCTCGCCCAGGAACCGCGCCACTTCGGCGCGCTCCACCTCGATGAGCGGGCGCACGATGCCCTCCGCCAGCACGGGCCGGATGCCGGACAACCCGGCGGTTCCGGCGCCGCGCAGGAAGCGGAACAGCACGGTCTCCGCCTGGTCCGAGAGTGTGTGCCCCAGCGCCACGCGGTCCACCGCGCCGCCCGCCAGCGCCTCGCGAAAAAATGACAGCCGGGCCTCGCGCGCCGCCTGTTCCAGATTATCGGGCGATGCGCCCACGTCCGCCTCGCGCACCGCCACCGCCAGCCCCAGTGTCGCCGCCAGGTCGCGCACGAATTCCGCATCCCGCCGCGATTCCTCGCCGCGCAAATGGTGGTTCAGGTGCAGCACGCTCAAGTGCAGGTCCCAGCGCGGCGCCAGCTCGACGAGCGCGTAGAGCAGACAGACCGAATCGGCGCCGCCCGAGACGGCCACGCCGGCTTTCTGGCCGGCACGGAACATCCCGTAGCGCTCTATAGTGCGCGCGATGCGTTCGAGAAACCCTGGCAACGCCTTTATTGTACGGCCCGAGCGAGCAGCTCCGACCTCGGGAGCGGAAAAGGACCTGGAGGAACGAGGCTTTCGTCTTCGAGGTGCGCATTCTCCGAGTGGCGCGTAATTCACCCGGAACCGCCAGAGCGGTTTCGGACTACCGGTGGGAAGCCAACTTGAACGAACAATACCGCCAACTTCCTGTTTGTAGATTCAGCAGGCGTTCACCAGACAAAAAGGCACGGCGACTCGCCACGATGCCGCCAAAGACCTGGATTCAGGGCTGAATTGAAAACCAGTAGTCCCCGCGCCGGAGGTCTGGATCAGAGCCAGCACCATAGACCGCATGCGGCGCAAATGCCCCGTCCAGTCTCCGCTGCGCGCGGGCCCGAATGCGGACTTTCCGAAAATCCCGCTCAACCTCAATTATGTTGTACAGCCGGGGCGTCGCTGAAGGCAACCCGGCGGCCGCCGATGAGAAAGAGCCCGTGCCCACTACAAACAACATACGATTTGGATCAACCTGATTAAGCGAATCATTCCGCTCTTCGTGCACGTCACCGTGCAGGCACAAGCGATATCCTTTGGCAATCAGCCGCTCAAGAACTTCCGGGTTTGCAACCGGCCGGGTCCCATACACTGCGTGATGCCAAACTACTATCCGAAGCTTCGCGTCTGATCTCGATTGCATCAGCGCTTTTGACAAGGCCGCGCCGTTGATGCTGACACGAGAAACATGAAATCGATCAATCTCCCAAGCCGAATTAAGGGTGAGGAACTCAAGTCCGTCTTCCGGGAATGGAATGATCACACCCTGCTCGCTATGCTCTAATGGGTAGTCGGACTGGGTCAGTGCCTTATAGCAGGCACGAAACCTATTGAAGCGCTTCGGATATTCGCTTTCATTTCGCAGTAAAAAGATGTCATCTTTCTGAACTCGTTTCTCTTCGGGAGCACGCTGAGCCCTTTTAGCGTCCAACTCAAGTTCATACACGGTACACTCGCGGTCGAGATCATGGTTGCCTGGCGCTATGATGAGACGGGATGAATTCAAGTTGAAGCTCCTAATCAACGCCTCGATAAATTCCTGGGCGCGTTGGAAGCCTGTCTCGCTGCACTTATGAGCCAAATCGCCAGTGATCACAAGATAATCCAGTGCGTCTATACCAAGTTCGTCGTGCAGATCCATATCAAGTGGTTGAAGCACTTCCTCGACAGAGCGGCCGGAATCCAAATGCAGATCACTCAAATGCAGTATTCTAATCGGACCGCACGGTTGCGAAACGCCGGTCGCCATGGTCCGTTTTACAGACTCGACGACCTTGTCGGTCCGGCGCTCTGTTTCCGTCCTCAGTGCTCGCACCTTTCCAGTAATGGCCTTCGACTTCTCTGGCCGGAATAAAGGATGAAGCTTGTCACACTGAGGACAAATAACGGCATCCTTGTTGGCCGCTAGCCGGTTGCGCAGCAGATCCTCACTGAAAGCATACGAACACTCACACTCGAATGCGAGCCCCTGCAGTAGCTCAATTTCGCGTTGGCGAAGGTATTCTTCAACGAAAAGTACAAAGACACTCCTCCGATCTGATTCAACATCAGGACTTACATAGATATCTAAGTGTCCCTTGAAGTGTCCCCGCTCATGCTTGGAAATCGCGACCGCACCGCAGCCTGGCACGTCAAATTGCGCAAGACTATTCCAGATACTTACCTTTCCCCACGCACCGCTCAGCGCAATGTGGGCGATTAACCCAGAATAGATATTGTCTATCGGTCCATCAAAGTCATAAAACAGTGGTCTCGAAAGACGCAATTGGCCCGACTCTGGAAGCGCTGCGTTCGGAAACAAGGTGGGGAAAATAAGGATACCGGCCTGCTCGAAACATAAGCCGCGTTCAAGTAGGATCTGCACCACGCATTCCACGACTACGCGTTCAGTTGCACGGTCGAGTCTTTCTTCCTGACGCAATCCGGGAAATGTCGTTTCAGCCGACAATATTCTTTGTGGCTCAAGTGCTGGTACACCACGAGGGTTGTCTCGGGCACTTAATATTAGGGAGCCTGCGTATTTAGAAACGACATCAATTCGGAGGACCAGAACTCGGTCACCTTGGGCTAGCAGGACGTCGACGATAGCACCTTCTAGCGCGAGTTGTTTTAGCACAGTTTCAAGATCTTCTACATTGAATGAGAGGCCGTCATCTTGCAGATCTCGACATAGGTCGCCATGAAAGATGATCGCTTTCATGGTTCTAAGTCTGTGGATAGTGGTGCGGATGGCCTGATAGAGCGCCGGCCTTGAGATGCGACTATGTTCCCGTGAAGCCGCTATGGCCTGTAGGTGATGACGAACAGCGTCGATACCACTTCCAGTCAAAGCGCTCACCTCGCAATAAGCCGCGAAGCCGCATCGTTCCTTCAGGGACTGCACACGCCGCGAGTCGACAACGCCCCCCAAGTCTGTTTTTGTGCATACAAGAACCTTCCGAAGCGCTCGGCCCTTAGCTTGCACTTCAATGCGACGATTCCAGTCTTCGACAGCCTCGAAACTGGCGTCACCCCTTGTCGCATCGAAGAGCACGATGGCTGCCGTGGTATCATGCAGGAAGAGTTGATGGATCAGTTGGTACTCGGACTGCCCCCCAAGGTCCCAAAGGTACAGCTCCTGCACTTCCTCAAGTGAAGAGAAGCCTGAACTGCGAATTGGTGAAAGCGGAATGGACCAGATCTGCATCCCGTGTGTTGTTCCGCGTTCCTCAAACCGGTCCTCTGCAAGCCGAAGCGCCAGGCATGACTTTCCCACACTCGAATCGCCAACTAGGACGACTTTCGCCGAAGACAATGCCAAAGGCGCTTGTTGGACAGAGGAAGGAACGGGAGTCCAAGCCCTCCGAAAGACGCCGAGTCGTTTGAGAGCTTTCAACGTTTCGGGAGGTTTGTCGAAGTAGAGGGAGCGCGGAAGTTGTCGGAAAGGTGTGGCTTGAAGCGACGCGAGCAGGGCACCGTTTCGAACCCGCCAAAGGCGCAATTCTCCATTCTCCCCGCCGGAAACCAGAAACTCTCCATTCTTCGACCATGCCAACGCCTGAACGGGCGCCGTGTGGCCCTCAAAGATCGTTTGCGTCTCACGTTTCTCCACGTCCCATATTCGAACCGTTCTATCTTCCGATCCGGAAGCGATGAGGCGTCCCTTAGGTCCCCAGGCCAGAACGCCGACACTTGCCGTGTGGCCCTGCAAGAGGCCCGCTGGCGTTCCAGTCTCGATATCCCACACCATAATCTTGCCATCGTAGGAACCGGATACCACCGATCGCTGATCTGGTGACCAAGATATCGATAGAACCGGACTGGAATGTCCCACCAATTCAAACGCTTTGCTCGCGTCTTTAACGTTCCAGATCCGGACTATCCTATCGTTTCCTCCAGAAGCGAGCTTCGTTCCCCGGCGTGCCCAGGAGACCACTCCGCCGAAAAATCGCTTCACCAGCAGGGTCGTCGCACGAATTCGTCCGTTATGAATCTCAGTTATTTCGATTTCGTCCCGACTGGCCCATGCAAGCTTGCGGCCGTCGTGTGACCATTGAGCGTGTGTGCCCAGCCCATCGCAGCTTTCGAAACTGCGGTGAACCTGGGCCTTCTCTCGACTCCATATCGTGAGTCTATTGGTCGGTCCGCGTGCAGCGACAAACTCACCGTTTGGAGACCAGGCTAATCCACGTACCCACCCGCACTCTCCCTTCAGTACCTTAGGGTCGGAGCCTACTCCTGGATTGCAGATCGTGAGCCCCCGTTTCCGGGAAGAATATGCAACCCAGCCGGATGATGACCACCTAACACTCGAGAGCCAATCGGAGTTCGCGGCAATAACACGAGATCTTCCCGCTTTCGTGTCCCAAATTCGAATTGACCGATCGTCTGAAATGGACACGACTTCCCTGCCGTCAGGTGACCAGGCTATGCCGCGTACGGAGTCGGAATGGCCGCGGAGCGTTCGAATCGCTGTGCCGCCGTCCACGTCCCAAATCTTTATCTGATTATCAAGAGAGCCCGAAGCCAACAGGGCTGAGTCCGCAGACCAGGCCAAATCCCACACATACCGTGTGTGCTCGCTGAGAGTCCGAATCAATTCCCCGGTGCTTGCACGATGAACCTGAATCCCCCCCTCGCCGAATGCAGCGGCTAACAATGCGCCATCAGGCGACCATGAGACACTGCAGCCACGGCCCGCACCGCGTATCTCGAGCACTATCTTGCCACTCGCAAGATCGCGGACTTGGAGCGCTTCGTCGTAGCCGATGGAGGCAATTCGGCAACTGTCAGGGGACCACGCCAGTGACCGAATCATTGCTGTGTGGCCTTCTAGCAGCCGAACGCCTCCTCCTTCGGTGTCAAAGAGCCATACACATCCGTCCCCACCTGCGGCTGCGATCACCTTGCCGTTTGGGGACCAGTCGACGTCCCAGAAATCCGAGGCGCGAAATGCTAGAAGTTGCGTGATGGCCAAATTGACCGGCAATCTTGGGAGCCGTGACGCTCCCTTTGTTCTGTGTTTTGGGACTTGCGAGGATATCTTCGACGGCATATACCTGGCACCAGCCCATATTGTATTCGCATTGCCGGTGGGTGCTCGACCGGCGGCTTTCGCAATCGCTTCAAGGAATTCGCCGCAATCCTGCAAACCACGCCGGGTCTCGCTTGCGACAGCGTTTAGATTCTTAAATCGGAGATCGTAAACAAGAATACTTCAACATTTTTGGTGTAACATCACGCTGCAGCAAGCAGGTCAACGATTTGCTGGATGGCCTTGTCGGCCTTGTGATAGGCAGCTTCGAGTTTGCTCTCGGGCCGGTGAGCGGGGTCGGGCTGGTGGTGGAAGCAACTGTTGGCAAGTGGACCGCA
>JAIQEX010000171.1 GCA_020073615.1 Terriglobia bacterium | reverse complement strand
CGCCGGATGTAGGGCTCGGCCACCTGGTGCATCTCGATGGCGCTCATCACGCGCGTGGGAATGCCCATCTGCTCGAGGGCGTCGGAAAGGGCCAGCGAGTTGATGACCGTGGCCAGCATGCCCATGTGGTCGGCCGTCACGCGGTCCATCTTCTGGGCGGCCGCCGCCACGCCGCGAAAAATATTGCCGCCGCTTCGGCCACAACCCCGACGGACGCGACTTCCGCCGTGTCGCCGGCAGATCGTCCAGCGCCGCGGCGCCGCGCCGGTTCACGTCCACGTCGCGCTGGAAGTACTCCGGCCGCGCCGCAATGAACAATCTGCAACTTTGCAGATTCCAAAAGCGTTCAGGGTACCGAATCCCTCTCTCTCCGCCAGAATCAGATCAATAGCGTCCCCCAAAGCCCCTGAATCGAGCCCGTGCCACATGGCCGGCCCATGGACGGAATCGGCATTGGGTCGGGTGCTACCATCATCTTCGTCGTGAAGCTGCGAATGCCGAGCAGGCAATCGTGGATGTAGTGAAGCTCCGCGAGTACGTGCTGAGCCAAAGTCATCCGCGGGGTCGGCACAAGTCGCGCGTTTTTCTGGCGGCGCTGGACCTCGCCGCAGCAGACGCCGGGGAACTTCGGACCGCCTTGCTCGAATCTGCGAGAACCGGCGACGCGGTTCGCGGAGCGTCGGATGAGTTTGGCACGCGTTACATCGTAGACTTGGAGATGGTCCGCTCGACCAAACGGGCCCGCGTGCGCGGCGCTTGGATCATACGAATGGATGACGGCGTTCCCAGGTTGACAAGCTGTTATGTACTATAGAAAGGAGGGCGTATGGCCGATCTCGAACTCCTCTCCGTGGTCGCTTTGATGCGCGACATGCCCGAAGCCGGGCTGGTCCGCGGACAGGTGGGTACGGTTGTGGAGGTGCTCGGTCCAGAGGCTTTCGAGGTGGAATTCAGCGACGACAGTGGTCGAACTTACGCCTCGCTCGCCCTCCAGTCCCATGACCTTCTGCGACTGCATCACGAACCCCTCCACGAAGCGGCTTAGCCCTCTCCTCCTCCCTCTACCCCACCGGCAGCCCCGCCCCCCGCCACGCGTCGAACCCACCGGCCACGTTCATCAACTGCGTGAATCCGCCCGCTTCCAGCAGGCTGCATGCGATCAGGCTGCGGTAGCCGCTCTTGCAGTGCACCGCCATCGGCCGGTTGCGGTCGAGCGCCGCCATCCCGGCGCGCAGGCGGTCCAGCGGCAGGTGCTCGGCGCCCGCGATGTGGCCCTCGCTCCACTCCGCCTGCCGGCGCACGTCTACCACCGCCAGTTCGCCCAATCGGTCATGCAACTCCTGGACCGAAATCTGGCCGGTCGCGGCCAGGGGCAGCCCCGCGCTTGCCCAGCCCGAGATGCCGTCTTCGAGCACGCCCACTACGCGCTCAATGCCCACGCGCGCCAGGCGCATGCGCGCCTCTTCCGCCGTCTGGTCTTCCGCCACCAGGATCAGCTCGCGGTCGAGGCCGATCAGCGAACCCGCCCAGGACGCGAACTGCCCGCCCAGGCCGATCGCGATCGAGCCGGGCACGTGCCCCGCGCAGTATTCGGCGGCCGGCCGGGTATCGAGCACCGTCACGCCCTGGCGCTGCCGTGCGAGCACCTCGCGGGCCGCGAGCCGCGCCACCGGCGGCAGATCGTCCAGGGCCGCGGCGCCGCGGCGATTCACGTCGACGTCGCGCTGGAAGTACTCCGGGCGCGACGGAAGGTCCTGCGTCAGCAGCTCGACGAAACGTTCGCGCTCCATGGGCTGCAGCGCGTAATTCGACTGGCGCTCGCGGCCAATGGTGGAGCTGCGGTCCGCGCTGATATTGCGCCCGCACATGGAGCCGGCCCCGTGCGCCGGGTAGACCGCCACGTCGTCGGGCAGCGCCAGCAGCTTGCCGCGCAGGCTGTCGTACAGCAGCCGCGCCAGCTCCGCGGGCGTCTTGGTCTCCGACAGGTCGGGCCGCCCCACGTCGCCGATGAACAGCGTGTCGCCGGTGAGCACGGCCACCGGCGCCGGGCCGCGCTCCAGGTCCGTGACCACCACGCTGACGCTCTCCAGGGTGTGGCCGGGCGTTTGCAGAAACCGCAGGCGGCACTGGCCGAAGGCGATCTCGTCGCCGTCCCGCACCGCGCGATGCGGAAACGTCGCGCCCGAGCCTTCGCCCAGGTAAATGGTGGCGCCGGTGCGCTCGGCCAGCTCGCGGTGGCCCGAGACGAAATCGGCGTGCAGGTGCGTTTCGATGATGTGCGTGATGCGCAGGCCCAGCCGCTCCGCCGCCTCGAGGTAGATGCCCACGTCGCGCTGCGGATCGACCACGGCGGCGACACCCTCGGACCCGAGCAGGTAGGAGGCATGCGCCAGGCAGCCCAGGTAGAACTGTTCGAAGGTCATTTTCTAATGTTAAGACAGGCGGCGGAGCCCCGTCCCCCGAAAATGTGCATCCCGCGCCCCGGCGCGCGGCGTATTCATAGATAGAGCGAAGAACATCGTGGATCGCCGGCGGCACCGCCTGCGCCACCCAAAAGAGGAGGTTGGATGATTGCGATTCTGGCGTTGGCGGCCCTGGGTTGTGCCCTGGCGCAGCCGCCCGATATCGGCCGTATCATGTACCGCGTGGCGGCCAACCAGGCGGCCTCCCAGGAAACGCGCCTGCTCTACGTCTACAACCAGAAGCAGTTGTTGCGCATGATCCGCTCCAACGGCAAGCTGGCGCGGGAGGAGCGGCGCGAGTACGTGGTCGCCCCCGGCGTTCACCACGTGAAGAAGGAATTGGCGACGTTCACCGGCAAGTACGAGTTCAAGGGCGCGTTGGTGCCCTACGACCGGCCCGGATATCACTACAAGGGCCTCGATATCGATGGCGACCTCATCGACGACATGTCCAAGGACATGACCGACGACGGCAACTCGCGCGACGGCATTGCCCGCGACATGTTTCCGCTCACCTACCACCAGCAGTTGCGGTACTACTTCCGGCTGGTGGGGGTGGAGACGTACCGCGGCCGCGCGGTGTACCGGGTGCGCTTCCAGCCCAAGCCGCACTTGCATTGCGAGGATTGCGACACCATCTGGAAAGGCGATGCGCTCATCGATGCCGCCGAGTACCAGCCGGTGCTGGTGACCACTTCGATGGCGCTCAAGATCCCGCTGGTGGTGAAGACCATGCTGGGCACCGACATCAAGGGCCTGGGGTTTTCCGTTTCCTATCAGAAGTTCGAGGACGGCGTCTGGTTTCCGGTCAGCTATGGCGGTGAGTTCGCCGTGAAGGGCCTGTTCTTTTACAAACGGACGATCTCGGTTTCGCTGGTGAACGGCGATTTCCACCGCGCCGACGTCCAGAGCAACGTGGCTTATAAGATGGAAGACCGGTGACGGAACTGGAGGACGTGGCGCAGACCGGCTGTGACTTTGCGGACCTGGTGCGGGAACACCAGGCCATGGTTTTCAGCATGGCGTGGCACTTTCTCCACGATCGTGCGTTGGCCGAAGAAGTGGCGCAGGAGGTTTTTCTGAGCCTGCATCGTAACCTGGCGAGCATCAAATCGGCGGCGCATGCGCTGTTCTGGCTGCGCAAAGTCGCGGCGCAGCGGGCCATCGACGAGGGCCGGCGCCGGCGGCGGCATCCGCAGGTGGCGCTCCAGGATATGGCGGAGCCCGCGGCGGCGCCGGCGCGGCGCGACCCCATGCTGGGCGAGGTCCTGCGCAAGCTGGTGGCATCCTTGCCCGAGACGCCGCGCATGGTTATGGTGCTGCGGTACCAGGAAGATCTGGAACCGGCGGAGATCGCCGACGTGCTGGGAATGCCCGTCGCCACGGTGAAGAGTCATCAACAGCGGTCGTTGGCGCTGCTGCGCGAGAAACTGGCGCGCCGCGGCAGGGGAGAACACGGATGGACTGGTTAGAGCAGGAGTTGCAACAGGCGTTGCGGCGCGAAGATCCCCCGGCGGGTTTCGCCGCGCGCTTGGCTAGCGAGGCGCGCCGTCGTCCGGCCCGTTTTCCGGCGCAGCGGTGGCTGGCCGCGGCGGCGGCGCTGCTGGTGATCGCGGGGGCCGGCCTCGGCTACCGGAGGCACCAGGGCCTGGTGGCCCGCGAGCAGGTGATGTTCGCGGTCAAATTCGCCGCTGCCCGAGTGAACCGGATTCAGACGCAGGTGAGGGAGGTCACGCGATGAGAGTCATACGCACACTGCTGCTGGCTGGTGCGGCCGTCGCGCTGGTCTGCGCGCAGCAGTTCAAATTCAACCTCGACCAATTGGCCGGCAAGGCCTCCGAGACCGTCGACCTGTCGCTCACCGGTTCCACGCTGCGGTTTGCCGCGCGCTTCCTGGACGACAAGGACCCCGACGACGCAAAGGTCAAGAAGCTGATCGCCGGCCTCGAGGGAATCTACATCAAGAGCTTCGAATTCAAGAAAGAGGGCGCCTGGTCCCCGGCGGACCTGGAGGGCGTGCGCAGCCAGCTGCGCGCACCCGAGTGGTCGCGCATCGTCGGCTTCAAGAGCGCCGCAGAGGGGGAAACGGCGGAAGTGTGGGTGCGCAACGAAAAAGAAAAAGTGACCGGCGTGGCCATCCTCGGCACCAGCCCGAAATCGTTCACGGTGGTGAATATCGCGGGTGCCGTGGATCTGGAATCGCTGGCGGAGCTGGGCGGCAACTTCGGCGTTCCCAAGCTCGAAAAGGTGCCGCCGCGCCAACGCTGAGCGGCTTCATCACAAGCGGCATCTCAATTGCCTACTTATGGCAACCGCAGCATTTTTTCAACGACTTGGGGAGACGGGGCTGCGGACTTTCACCCGAGGTGGGGTATATGCCGCTGGCTCAGACGCTTCGCAATCATGCGTTCACCATTGGACTCGATGAAGGCCAGATCGCCAGTTTGTCTTCTCTGGCCACCGAGGTCACCTTCGAAGAGAACCAGGTGATCCTGGTCGATGGCGAGCAATCGAAGTCCTTCTACCTGCTGACCTCGGGCAGCGTGGCGGTCGAATTGCGAACCCCCCGCTACGTGGTCTGCGTGCAGGCGCTCGAACCGGGCCAGGTCTTTGGGTGGTCCGCCTTGCTGGAGCACCAGGACACCCTCTTCCAGGTGCGCGCGCGCGAGCGCACCACCGCGCTGCGCATCGATGGCGCCGCGCTCAAATCGGAGTGCCGGAGCGACACGCAGCTCGGCGCCGAGATTTTGGAGCGCACCCTCCGGGTGGTCGCCGGCCGCGTCAAAGCCACCGAGATCCGCTTCGCCGAGATGTGCGGCGTCCGCATCTGACCCCGCCGCGCAGATAAGTTAAACTCGTTGCTGAATCTCTCGCCGTCCACGGCGCATCTATCTTGATATCGAGATAAAAGGAGCGCGGATATGGCCACGGAAAAATGGAATTTCGACCCGGTGCACTCTACTATTGCGTTTTCCGTCCGGCACCTCATGATCGCCAAGGTGCACGGGCAGTTCAAGGCCTGGACCGGCAGTTTGTTGCTGGACGAAGCGGAGCCCGCCAACTCCAGCGTCGAGGTGCTCATTGAAGCCGCGAGCGTCGACACCCGGGAGGGCCAGCGCGACGATCATCTCCGCTCGCCCGATTTTCTGGACGCGCCGAAGTTTCCGCACATCGCGTTTCGCAGCACGAAAGTAGAAAAGACAGCCGATGACCGGTATCGCGTGGCGGGCAGCTTCACCATTCGCGACGTCACCCGGGCGATGGTGCTCGAAGTGGAGTACCTGGGGCGCACCAAGGACCCCTGGGGCGGCGAGCGCTCGGGCTTTGCGGCCAAGACGTCGATTGATCGCAAAGATTACGGGCTCAAATTCAACATGCCGCTCGAAGGGGGCGGCGTGCTGGTGGGCGACCGCGTGGATATCGCCCTCGATATCGAAGCCGTGAAGGATACCGCCGCGGCGTAGAGCGCCCGGCGTTTTGACCGCGCCGGCTGCGGCAGCCATACTGGACATATGCCCGAACCGGCGGCGCAGGCGACGTTGCGCGTCCGCAATCTCCGCAAGGCCTACCGCGACGTAGTAGCCGTCGACGGCCTGGACCTGGACGTGCGCCGCGGCGAGTGCTTCGGCCTGCTCGGGCCGAACGGCGCCGGCAAAACCACCACTATCGAAATCTGCGAGGGCCTCACCGAGGCCGATTCGGGCGAAGTCGAGTTGCTCGGCATGCGTTGGGACACCCATGCGCACGAACTTCGCGAGCGCCTGGGAATTCAGCTCCAGGAGACGCAGCTTTCCGAAAAGCTCACGGTGATGGAAACGGTGCGCCTGTTCCGCAGTTTCTTCCGCTGCGGGCCGGGCGCGGCGGAGGTGATCGCGCTGGTGCAGCTCGAGGAGAAACAGCGCTCCCGCGTGGGCGGTCTCTCGGGCGGCCAGAAACAGAGGCTGGCCATCGCCTGCGCGCTGGTGGGCGATCCCGAGTTCCTGTTCCTCGATGAGCCCACCACCGGCCTCGACCCGCAGGCGCGCCGCCAGCTTTGGGAGCTGATCGAGCGGTTCAAGCTGGCCGGCCGCACCATCCTGCTCACCACCCATTACATGGACGAAGCCGAGCGGCTGTGCGACCGCGTGGCCATCATGGACCACGGCAAAGTGATCGCCCTCGGCACCCCGCGCGAGCTGATTGCCTCCCTGGGGGCGGAGCACCTGGTGGAGTTTTCGGCGGGCGGTGCGGGCCGTGCGCTTGACGTCTCCGCGCTGGATGGAGTCGATGGCGTCCGCGATGTGCGCGCCGCCAATGGCAGCGTGAGCATGCAGGTGACCGAGCTGCACCGCGCCGTGCCCGCGCTGCTCGCCGAGCTCGCCCGGCAACAGGTGCCGCTCACCGAGCTGCGCACCCATTCCGCGACCCTGGAAGATGTGTTCGTCACCCTGACGGGGAGGCACCTGCGCGATGAGTGATACCACGGCCGTGCCCGAAGTCCGCGTGCGCGAGGCGGCGGGCCGCCGCCCGGCGGGAGGCGGCATGGCGGACCATCCGCTGGTGCAACTGACCCTGGTGCGTTTTCGCGAGTTCGTGCGCGAGCCGGAAGCGCTGTTCTGGGTCTTCATCTTCCCGGTGCTGCTGGCCGCCGGGCTGGGCGTCGCCTTCCGCAACCGGCCGCCGGAGGTGCTCAAAATCGCCGCCGTCACCGCGGAGCTGGCGCAATCGCTCGGCGGCGAAAAACTGCTCGACGTGCGGCAGTTCTCCTACGCCGCCGCCGAGGAGGCGCTGCGCACCGGCAAAGTGGCGCTCATGGCCGAGCCGGGGCCGGGCGGCGCGGTGGTCTACCGCTACGACGACACCAATCCCGAAGGACGCACCGCGCGCATGCTGGCCGACCGCGCCGTCGAGCGCGCCGCCGGCCGCTCCGACCCCGTGCCCGCCAGCGACCGCCTGATGCGCGAGGCCGGCTCCCGCTATATCGACTTTCTCGTCCCCGGCCTGCTGGGCATGAACCTGATGGGCAGCGCCATCTGGGGCATGGGCTTCGCCATCGTGGACGCACGGCGCAAGAAGCTGATCAAGCGCATGGTGGCCACCCCCATGCCGCGGCATTACTACCTGCTGTCGTTCCTGCTGTCGCGCCTCCTTCTGCTGGTGGTGGAAGTAGGGGTCCTGCTCGGCTTCGGCGTGCTGGTGTTCGGCGTGCCCCTGCACGGTTCGCTGGTGGACCTCATGGCGCTGTGCGTCCTCGGGTCGCTCTCCTTCTGCGCCCTGGGGCTGCTGGTCGCCTCGCGCGCGCGCACCATCGAAGCCGCCTCCGGGCTGATGAACGCGGTGATGCTGCCCATGTGGATCGTCTCCGGCGTGTTCTTCTCGGCGCAGCGCTTCCCCGACCTGGTGCAACCGGTTATCAAAGCCCTGCCCCTGACCGCGGCCATCGACGCCCTGCGCGCCAACATGTTGCAAGGTTCGTCCCTGGCGCAACTGGCTCCGCAGGCGGCCATCCTGGGCGCCTGGCTGGTGGTCTGCTTCACGCTGGCGCTGAAGCTGTTCCGCTGGCGATAACGAAATGCGGGGTAGGACGTCTACCATGAAGTACGGCGATTCCGGTAGAATATCTGCCATCGAGGGCTGACATGAGGTTCGGGCGGTGGCGCGAACGGCGCGAAGAAGAGCTCGACCGCGAGTTGCGCGCCCACCTGGACCTGGAAGCCGAAGAGCGGGAGCAGGCGGGACTCTCCGCGCGCGAGGCTCGCCACGCCGCGCTGCGCGCATTCGGCAACACCGCCTGGGTGAAAGAGGAGGTTAGGACGATGTGGCCATGGGCCGCCCTGGAAGGGCTTCTCCGGGACCTGCGGTACGGCTGCCGCCAATTGCGGCGCACGCCCGGCTTCACGGTGGTGGCGGTCTTGACCCTGGCGTTGGGCATCGGAGCAAACACGGCGATCTTCAGCGTGATGAATGCCGCCCTGCTGCGCTTTCTGCCGGTGCACGATGCGCGGCAACTGGTGTTCCTGAACACCACCTTTTCCTTCGGCTCGCAGAGCGGCGACGGCGATACCTCGCTCACCGGGTATATCTTCGAACAGCTCCGCGTGCAGCGGCGCGCCTTCTCCGACGTGGTGGCCTTCGCGCCCGTCAGCAACCAGAAAGCGGCGGTGCGCTACGGCCGGGAACCCGAGGAGGCCCAGGTGGAGATGGTCAGCGGAAATTTCTTTTCCGGCTTGGGGGTGCCCGCGGCGGCGGGTAGGACCTTCACCCTGGACGATGAAACCAGCCACGCGCCCCTGGCAGTGTTGAGCTATGCCTACTGGGCGGACCGCTGCGGGCGCGACGCCGCCGTGCTGGGCCATCCGCTTTTTATCAAGGGAATCCCCTTCACGATTATCGGCGTGGCGGCGCGGGGTTTCATCGGAGTCGAGAATAAGAAGGCTTCCGACCTCTGGATTCCGCTGCAGAACCGGCCCGAGCTGCAGCCCTGGGGACAGCCTTCGGGGAGCGGGCTGAGCCTCTACGGCTCGGCGCACACCTGGTGGTGCCTGAAGGCCATCGGGCGGCTTCAGCCGGGTGCCCGCGAAAAGCAGGCGCTGGCGCAGTTGCAACCGGTCTTCCAGCGCGCCGCGCTGGAGGGGACGGACCGGAACCCGAAGCTGGCCAGGCCGCAACTGTACTTCACGCCCGCGCGGGGAATCGACGGCCTGCGCGACGACTATCGGCAGCCCATCACCGTTCTCATGGCGATGGTGGGGCTGGTGCTGGCCATCGCCTGCGCCAACATCGCCATGCTGCTGATGGCGCGCAACGCGGCGCGGCGGCGCGAGTACAGCCTGCGCATGGCGCTGGGCGGCAGCCGCGCACGCCTCTTCCGGCAGTTGCTGACCGAGAGCATGCTGCTGGTGGCGGCGGGCGGCGCCCTGGGGTGGTTGTTCGCGCAATGGGCCACGCAGGCTCTGGCGGCGTGGACCCAACTGGAGGTCAGCCTGGCGCCCGATGGCGCCGTGCTGCTCTTCACCCTGGCGGTCCTGCTGCTGGCGGGCGCGGCCTTCGGTTTGGCTCCGTTGCGCGCCCTCTTCCGCATTCCGCTGGGTGTGGCGCTCAAGACCTCCGCCGCCACGGCGTACCGGGACCGGCGCCGCCTGCACGGCGGCCAGGTGGTAGTGGCCTTGCAGGTGGCCGTCTGCCTGGCGCTTTTGGCGGGCGCGGGCCTGTTGCTCCAGACCCTACGCAACCTGGAGGGTGTGAACCTGGGGGTGCGCACACGGGGCCTCCTCGTGTTCGGCGTCAGCCCGCAGAACCTTCATTCCGATGCCGCCACGCAGCGTTTTTACCAGGCGCTGCTGGGCCGGATGCGCGCGCTCCCCGGCGTGGAATCGGCCACGTTCATGCGCCACCGCATCGGCTCGGGGTGGAGTTCCAACGCCGCGGTCGAGGTGGACGGCGTGGACCCGCGCGGCGACGGCAATGCCTATGCCCGCTGGAACGGGGTGGGCCCGGATTACTTTCACGTGATGGGCACCCCGGTGCTGCGGGGCAGGGATTTCACGGAGGCCGACACGGCGCAGGCGCCGCGCGTGGCCATCGTCAACCAGACTTTCGCGAAACTTTACATGGCGGGGCGCGACCCCCTGGGCCACCAGGTGACGCGCGGCGGCGACGCGCCCGCGACCGTCGTCGGGGTAGTGCGCGACAGCAAATACACCGGCGTGCGCGAGGACGACTGGCCGATGTTCTGGTTTCCATACACGCAGATCCAGGGGATCCCGGCGATGCACGTGGAACTGCGCACGCCCGGCGACCCCGGCCGCCTGCTGCCCGCGGTGCGCCAGGCCATGCTGCAATTCGCGCCCGAATTGCCCCTGCTCCAGCCCATGACGCAGCAGGAGCAGTTCGAGCGGTCGTACTCCGACGGGCGCCTGTTGGCCCGCCTCGCGGTCTTCTTCGGGCTGCTGGCGGCCCTGCTGGTGGCCACCGGGCTCTACGGGACGCTCTCCTACACGGTGAGCCGCCGCACCGCCGAGGTGGGCATCCGCATGGCCCTGGGGGCGCAGCGTGGCGCGGTGCTGTGGATGGTGTTGCGCGGCAGCCTGACGGTGAGCCTGGCGGGAGTAGCCCTGGGGCTGCCGCTCGCCGTCTTTGGCACGCGGCTCCTGCGCTCCCTGCTCTTCGGGGTGAAGCCTAACGATCCGCGGATCTTCGCCGCCGCGCTGGCCGGCATCCTGGCGGTAGCCGTGGCCGCGAGCTTGCTTCCCGCACGCCGCGCCGCCTCGGTAGACCCCATCACCGCGCTCCGTCAGGACTGACGCGGCTCTGAAGCAGCCTAATGCCCGCGGCCGCCGCCGGAGGCGGAACCGTGGCCGACCGATGAGCCTCCCGCAGCCGCGGCAGCCGTCGAACCGGAGCTCGCCGCCGGCGCGGAGCTCGCTGCCGGGGAGGAGGACATGGTTCCCGAGTAGCCGCCCGATGTCGGGGTCGCCGTCGGATAAGAGAAGCCCGACGCATTCCCATTGCCATAGCCCCACCACGGGGAAGCGGGCACATAGAAGGCACCGTATACGCTTTGCGGCGTCCAGTAACAATAGCTATAAAAGGGGTTGCAGAGACGCCTGCGGCCGCTGGGGACGAAGGTGTACATCCCATAGTATGGGTTCCAGACCCACATATCCTGGTCCTGCATCGAGTAGTAATTGTCGCGGACGTACTTGGCGCCCGAAACGTTGGCCATCTGCATGTACCCGGCGCGCACGTGGCTCCACCGGTCCAGGGTGTCCGTATCTTCGGTGTCGAATTTCTCGGCGGATGCCACGTCACCGGCGAGGCTCAGCATTCTGCCGCTGGTCACCAGGATATTCTGCCCGGCAATCCGCACATCGGCCGAACCCTTATAAACCTTGATCCGCGCGGGCTCGGTATCGAACCGGTAGCCGCCCACTTTATTGAGGGCCACCGTACCATCTTTGCAAACCACCGTCAGGCTGGTGTCTTTAGCGATGTCATCGGCTACCACGACCGCCGAGCCGGTGAGCATCTCGAGCCGGGTGTCGATGAGGCGGTTGGTGATCATGCGAAACGAGCCGTTCTCACCCAGCCGCAGGGTGATGCCCGGGGTCAACAGAACCTCGGCGCGTCCCTCTTCGGTCCGCACCACCGAGCCCTCTTTGATCTCGCTGAAGTGCGTGACCGATTGCTCCACAGGCCGATTGTCGAGGTAGACCTTGCCTTCGACGTACGCCACTGTACCCGACTTGGCCGAGAGCACAGGTTGGGCGTATAGCGGGAGGGCGCTCAGCGCCAGTACCGCGGCGGCCAGCGATGAAATCCAAACCGGTTTCATAAACACCTCGCTAACTATAGCTTGTGCACTCTACCGACGGTTGTCAACAGGTTCCGGTTACTATTTAGAGCCGTTGTGGAACGACACAGCGGCCAGCTCACAGCCGCACGATTTTTCCCGACGAAAAGCCCTTCAGCGCATTGCGAGTGTCCACGATCAGAGACGCCCGGTCCACCAGTCCCCGGTAGTCGAACGTGGAATGGTCGGTTACGATCACCACGCAATCGGCGGTGGCGGCGGAGTCCTCCGGGGAAGAGGGGAGGCTCATGCCCTCGATGTGCAGCGCGGGGACATGCGGATCGGTGTACGAGAGGACCGCGCCGCGCCGCTGCAGCAGCAGCATCACATCGAGCGCGGGCGATTCGCGCAGGTCGTCGATATCGCGCTTGTAGGCCACGCCCATCACGTGGATGCGCGATCCCTTCACCGGTTTACCGGCATCGTTCAGCGCGCTCTGCACCTTGTCCACCACGAAGTGGGGCATCTGCCCGTTGATGTAGCCCGCCAGCTCGATGAAGCGCGCTTCAATACCGGCCTGCCGGGTCTTCCACGACAGGTAGAACGGATCGATGGGAATACAGTGGCCGCCCAGGCCCGGACCGGGGTAAAACGGCATGAAGCCGAACGGCTTGGTGGCGGCGGCGTCGATGACTTCCCACACGTTGATGCCCATGCGCCCGCACATGAGCGCCATTTCGTTCGCCAGGCCGATGTTGATCATGCGGAAGGTGTTCTCCAGCAACTTGACCATCTCGGCCACCTGCGTGGAACTTACCGGCACCACGCTCTGGAGCGCCTGCGCGTAGAACAGCCGCCCCATTTCCGTGCAGGCGGGCGTGCAACCGCCGACGACCTTGGGGATGTTG
>JAIQEX010000170.1 GCA_020073615.1 Terriglobia bacterium | reverse complement strand
GCAGGCCTTAGTGATCCGGTGGTTCTGTATGGAAGGGCCATCGCTCAACGGATAAAAGGTACGCCGGGGATAACAGGCTGATCGGAGTCAAGAGTTCACATCGACGCTCCGGTTTGGCACCTCGATGTCGGCTCATCGCATCCTGGGGGTGTAGAAGCTCCCAAGGGTTAGGCTGTTCGCCTATTAAAGCGGTACGTGAGCTGGGTTCAGAACGTCGCGAGACAGTTCGGTCCCTATCTGTGGTGGGCGTAGGAGATTTGAGGGGGCCTGCTCTTAGTACGAGAGGACCGGAGTGGACGAACCTCTTGTGATCCAGTTGTGGCGCCAGCCGCATCGCTGGGTAGCGAAGTTCGGTCAGGATAAACGCTGAATGCATATAAGCGTGAAACCTTCCCCAAGATGAGATCTCCCAAGCGTAAGCTTTGAAGGGCACTGGAAGACGACCAGTTTGATAGGACGGATGTGTAAGCCGGGTAACCGGTTGAGCTTACCGTTACTAATTGCCCGTTCGGCTTGACCATAAAATTTACTGCGCACACAATACGCTGCGCTGCTTTCCGCAAGCCCGTCAATATTCAAAGAAGCCAGGAGCCGGAAGACAGAGGCCGGAATACCATCGCGGATTCCGGATCCTGTCTCCCGGCTCCTGTCTTCTCCAGTTTCTGGGTGACCATAGCGAGGGGGACCCACCCGTTCCCATCCCGAACACGGTAGTTAAGCCCCTCAGCCCCGATGGTACTGCACGCGCAAGTGTGTGGGAGAGTAGGAAGTCGCCCGGTTTAATCAGGAAGCCCGATCCCCAGGATCGGGCTTTTTCTTGGCACCTTGCGCCTCGCCCACCAATGGGAACTCGTCCGCGGTCCTGGCTTCTCCCAGGCCTTGCTCGCCGGCTTCATTCGCCCGGCCGTGCGCGCCGTGCCTTCCGCCCTGGCGCGCCGCCTGGGTCGCTGCCACATCTCGTCTCTCGGCGCGGCGGGCCCTGCCGTAACTTCACAATGGACCGAAACCTCCGCAGGGTTGGAAATCGCCCTGGCAACCGCGGATACCGAAGAGCATGACGTGGCCCTGGAATTATTGCTCTGTTTGGGCCAGGCCCTGTGGCACCGGCTCGCCGCCGGAGAATCCCGCGCCTGGTGGAGTCTTCTCGAACGGGAGATCGGCGAAGGTGTCACCGGAGAGATCGACGAGCACGCGCTCGACCGGAAGCGCGCTCTGGCGGCCAGCCGGGTCAGCGCCCGCAGCCGCGAGCGTCTGGAAAGTTATGGCGCAGCCTCGTTCGCCGGAAGCGCCGCCGAGTTCGTCCACTGCCTCTGGCACCAGGTGACCGTTCGCAGCGGCTCCGCGTATCTGCCGGGTCCCTATCTGCGGAGGCGCCTCGATCTGCTGGCCCGGTGGTTTCCTCCGGATCGCGGCTACCGGCTGTATCCCGGCCGCTGAAATGTGGCAGCATGGCGGTATGGCTGCGCAGATGGAGTCCCGCATCATCGAAATCCCCGCCGCGCTCGACGCCGGCACTGAGATCCCCGTCACCACCATACGAGGCGCGCGCCCTGGTCCGGTGCTGGCGCTCATCGCGGGCAATCACGGTTATGAATACCCGCCGATCCTGGCTTTGCAAAGGCTGCGGACGGCCCTCGATCCCGCGGCGCTGGCGGGAAGTGTCGTCATGGTTCACGTAGCCAATATGCCGTCCTTCCTGGGCCGCACCATTTACTTCAGCCCCGTGGACGGCAAGAACCTCAACCGCGCTTACCCAGGCCGCAAGGACGGTACGGTGTCGGAACGGATCGCCTACGCCATCACCACCGAGGTGATCGAGCGGGCCGATTACGTGCTTGACCTGCACTGCGGCGACGGCAACGAATCGCTGCGGCCGTACGTGTATCAGAACATCACTCGCCAGCCGAAAATGGATGACGCCATCGCCCGCCTGGTGCTCGCGTTTGGCATCGACCATATCGTGGTCGATCGCGACCGGCCCACCGACCCGGCGCGCTCGATCTACTGCTCGACGACGGCGATCACGCGCGGCACGCCGGCCATGACCATCGAGAGCGGCTTTCTGGGGAACGCGGACGAGCCCTCGATCGAGCTGATCGTCACCGGGGTGCGCGGCGTGCTGCGCCAGCTGAAGATGCTCGAAGGGGGCCCGGCGCCTGTTTCGCGCCCGGTGTATCTCGATCCCACCGAGGTGATCGCGAGCCCGGAGACGGGCATCCTCTACCCCCACGTGGAGCGCGACCAGACGGTGGGGAAGGGCACCGCGCTGGCGCACATCACCGATTTCTTCGGCCGGCAGCTCGCCGTGGTGGAAGCGCCGATCGACGGCGTAGTGTTGTACATCGTCGCCACACCGCCCATCACGCGGGGTCAGCCGGTGGCGTGCATTGGGGCGCCGCGCACCGCGCCGCGCACGCTCGAGTAATCCCTACGGCTTCTTCCTAATGCCGTACCTGGCGAGGATCTCCCGCAGGCGATCGATGGGGATGGCCTCCGCAGTCCCGATCTTCGAGCGCACGGTGGTGGCGCGCAAAAGGGAGTTGTAGACCGCCTCCTCGGTGGCCTCGAGCGTCATTTCAAACAGGGGAGAGAGGGCGTCGCCGGTGACCGCGCGGTACCCCGCAGGGGCTCGCGCGGCAGGCGCGGTCGAGAAGGCGATGGCGTAGTCGCCGCTGCCGTTGCTGTAGGAAGAACCGGTCCGCGCCAGGGCGAACACGGCGCGGGCGGCCAGGCGGTGGAGATCCTTCGCGGTCAGCGGAGCGTCGGTGGCCACCACGATCATGCAGGAGCCATCGCCCGCTGCGCCCGCCGCCGCGAACGGATACTTCCCCAGTTCGCGGCCGACCGGCGCGCCGCCCATGGTGAGTACGCCGCCGAAGTTGGTCTGCACCAGCACGCCCACCGTGTACCCCCCGTAGCGGCTGCCGGCCTGGCGCGACGATGTGCCGATCCCGCCCTTCCAGCCGTAACAGATTGTCCCCGTGCCGGCGCCCACACTGCCCTCCTCGACGGCGCCGCCATGCGCACTGCCGATGGCCGCGAGCACGTGCTCGCGATGCACGTGCATGCCGCGGATATCGTTCAGGCCGCCGTCGTTGGTCTCGCCCACCAGGGCGTTGACCGAGGCCACCGATTCATTTCCCGGGAGCGCCAGCGTATAGGCGACGATCGCTTCCATGGCGGTGCCCACATTCAGCGTGTTGGTGAGCACGATGGGCGTCTCGATGGTGCCCAATTCCTCGACCTGCGTGGACCCCGCGAGCTTGCCGAAGGCATTGCCGATGAAGACCGCGCCCGGCGCCTTCTCCTGAAAAAGATTTCGCGCGGAGGGCAAAATGGCGGTGACGCCGGTGCGCACGGTGTCGCCCTCGATCAGGGTGACGTGGCCCACGCGCACGCCGGCGACATCGGTGATGGCGTTGAGCGGCCCCGGAGGAAAGACTCCCGGAGCCAGCCCCAGGTCGCGGGCGCGGGGACGATCGGTTTGCGCGGCGAGCAGGGCCGCCGCCAGCAGCCAGGCCGGCGCGGTGCGCTTCATTTGTATAAGCGTACACCCCGGCGCCGGCGGCGGAAGGGTCAGGACGCTAGCAGAGCGCGGCCATCAGGGCGCCGCGCGCCGTGGAATTCAGCGGGTCGGGGGAAAGGCGAACTTCCGAGAGCTGCACCGGGAATTCGTGGGCGCGCAGCGCCTCTCCGAAGTGCTCCAGGAAGCCCTTGGGCATGACCGTGCCGCCGCTCAGCACCAAGGGGATGGACTGGTCCAGGTGGGGCAGGCGCTGCGTGGCGGAGATCTGCCGGCGCAGGGATTCGGTCAGATTGACGATCATTTCCTGGTAGTAAACCGTCAGCGCGTTCTGCACCCGGTCGCCGGTGAGGCCGTTGAGCCGGAAGGAGTGCTCCTTGTGCACGCGCATGCGCGTGGCCAGTTCGCCGGTCACCTCGGCCGAGTGGCAGTCGATGAAGTCGCCCGCCTTGGGGACGCTGAAGCTGATCACCGGGACCGACAGCACGGCCAGGCAGACGTTGCACAGACCGCTGCCGCAGGAAATCCCGATGCCCGTGTAGTTGGATGCGCCCAGTTCGCCGAAAACCACCGCCAAACCTTCCTGGATGGGTGTGGGGTCATAACCCAGGTCTTTCAGAATCTGCCCGATAGAAGCTTCGTGATAGGCGATGTTTTCGGCCCTGGTATCCACCGTTGGAGCCGGCACGCTGAAGAAGGCCTTCTGCCCTTCCCCTGCGGCCCGTCCCGCGAGCCGGGTGATGATTCTGCGGATGACGGCTAAGCTGTGCGGTTCGTGCGGGTTCAGCACCCCGTCCTGCATGGGCCGCCGGGTCTCCGTGTGGAACACCTCGGCGAACCTCTGGGCATCGTTGCCCGCCACTACCAGGTCGCCTGCCTGGACCTCGTGGAACACGTTCTCCCGCTGCAGCAGGCTTTCCGCCAGCTTGGAATAAGGCAGCGTCAAAAACGCATTGAGCTGGGCATCATATTTATATTTCTTGTCGGCGGTGCGTGCCACCACGATGCGGCTGGTACCGATGTCGAGACCGATGGGCTGGGTGTAGGGCTGTTGTTCGACGTTGCTCATAATACCTTCTCCATAAAAGACTTAAGTACCCCTATACGCGAACACGGTGAGGTTTCCGCATACCGGAATACAACCGCGTACTAAGCTAGGTGGTCACCTGTGTAGTGCGGACGGAATCGAATTTCTCTCATTATTTTCCGCCCCGCTCTAAGGTTTTTTTCCGGTTCCGACGATCTCTGAAACAACTATGAGCAGGCGATCAGATTCCCCGGCTCGTTCCCGGCCATGGATCGAGTGGGTTGCGGGCCGCATTGAGGACCCCCTAACGCGGTTGAGGTTTTTGAGATCGACGGCGCATCTGCATGTGCCGAAACGCAGGCCGCGCCGGTTCCTTCGCGTGGCGCTGACGCTCGCCGCCCTGCTGGCCGTCTTCGTCCCGTTCTTCGTGGCGCGCGCGGTGGCGCGGGTCAAACCTGCCGGGGCGCCTCCGATGGTCCGCGTCCCGACGCGGGCCGAGCCGGCCCAGGGGCCGCCCGACATCTGGCAGGTCGAAAAGACCGGCGGCAGCGAGCTTTACAGCAACGGACTGCGCGTGGACACGGAATTCGCCGTCGGCACGCGTCCACGGTCCTATGTGGCGTTTCCCGCGGGCTGGGCGGATAGCAGCGCCGGGCAACATCGCAGCGCGGCGGCGGGCATCGTGTTTCACACCACCGAAAGCCTCCAGGCTCCTTTTGAGGCGGGCGAGAATCGCGTGCTGAAGCAGGCCGGAGAATCGCTGGTGGAATACGTGCGCCGCCGCCACGCTTACAATTACCTGATCGATCGTTTCGGACGCGTCTATCGCATTGTGGCCGAAAGCGACGCCGCCAACCATGCGGGATTCTCGGTCTGGTCCGACACCGAGTGGCTCTATGTGAACCTGAACGATAGCTTCCTGGGCGTCTCCTTCGAGGCCAAGACCGAGCCGGGCCAGACGGATTCCTCCATCAGCCCCGCGCAGGTGCGGGCGGCGGCCATGCTCACCGAGATGCTGCGCAGCCACTACGGCATCCCGGCGCGCAACTGCGTGACCCACGCTCAGGTATCCGTCAATCCGGCCAACATGCTCGTGGGCTATCACACGGACTGGGCGTCGAGCTTCCCCTTCGAGCAAATGGGGCTGCCCGACAACTATTCCCAACCGCTGCCGGCGCTCGCGGCTTTCGGCTTCGAGTACGACTCGGACTTTGTGCACAGCGCCGGCGCGCGCATGCACGCGGGGGTCGTGCTGGCGGAAGAAGCCCTGGCCCGGCGGGCGGCCCAAACCGGCCTGACGCTGCCGGCGCTCCGAAAACTTCTGCAGAAGCGGTATCGCGACCGCCTGGCGGAGCAGCGGCGCTGCGTCCCGGCGACTGTGGGGCAGGGCGCCTCCGAAGACGGAGACGCGGTTGCCGCGGGCCACCCCCTCGGCTAGTTTTGTGGGGAAGGCATTGAGTCTGCCCGAACCAGCGCCCAGCGAAGCGGGCGCGGCAAGCGCTCGGCCGCTTTGCGCCGGGTCAAATCCGCATGAGTCTGTTCAGCTCTGGCGTTGTCAGGCACCGATCGAGGAAGCCGAACTGACCTGTGCTTTTCACCTCGCGTGCAGCGTCCAGCAAGCCGGTCATTGCCGCACGGTATAGTGAGGTTGCCAAGCTGATGCGTTTGACTCCGGCCGCGGTGAGCTCACCGACGGAGAATGATTTTCCCTTGATTCCCGCCATGAAATTCACCGGCTTCGAGACGGCCGCACAGGCTGCTCCCACCGCGGCAAGGTCAGGCAGGCCGGGGTCGAAAAGCACATCGGCCCCTGCTTTTTCGAAAGCTTGAAGACGCCTGATGGTCTCGTCCAGACTCGGGGCGGCGTAGAGAAAGTTGTGCGCTCGCGCCGTCAGGAAAAAAGGACTTCACGGCGGTTCCGGTTCTGCTCGGCGCGGTAGCTCTTCTTGCGGTCTGGCTCCCGGCCATCCGCGCGACGCGCATCGACCTGGTGGCGGCGCTGCGTTCCGAATAGGCTACTTCCCGCTTTCCATGTGCCAGCTCGGGTTGACCCACGCGCCGTTGCGGCGAACAAACACCTCCGTCGCCCGTCCCGAGCTGACCTCCCTTTTGCCCGCCAGCTCGGTTTCATAGACGTAGTTCGAATAGACGATCGCCGTGGAGCCGTAGACCTGAATCTCCGTCTTGGGAAATTCCAGGCGCACCAGCTTGCTGCCCGAGGCGGCAAAGCGCGCCGCGCCATCGAGCACCGTTTGCCGATTGCCCCAGTTGCCGCCCCCGGGCTCCATAGTCAGCAACTCCTCGGGCAGCAGCTTTTCGAGCGCGGCGCGGTCGCCCGCGAACCAGGCGCGCCAGACGGCCTCGCGAGCATCGAGCAACGGCTTCTTCTGAGCATCGGACAGCGTGCGGAACGCCTGCTGCTGCGCCTCCACAGATTCGGGATGCAGGTCCGTGTCCGACCCCGTCTGAATCCAGGCGCCGTTCTGTTTGGTGTAAAAATCGGTGATCCGTAGAATACGCTTGAACGGTCCGGCGGGCGTCTTGGCCTCGACCTCGGCGACAAACGCCACGAAGGCGGCGTCGCCCTGGAAGATCATGTCGAACTCGCGCATCTTGTAGCCCGTCATGCCGTACTGGCCTTTGGGGTCGAAGTAGCCGCTCGCGTCCATGTACCCGTCCACGCCGCGAATCATGGTACGCGATCCTTCGAGGTAGCCGAGCCAGTTCGGCGCATGCGTGGCGCGCAGCTCCGCGGAATCCTTGTGGATGAATGCCTGAAAAATGCGGTCGATGTGCGCGCGGATGGCGGTACGGTCGGCGGCCCGATCCTCCTCGGCCGCGGCGGCGCCCAGGGGGAAAGCCGCAATCAGAAACCACGCGAAGCTTTTTAGCATGACGGATCCCTCCGATTGACAAATTGTATCGCGGCGTGGAGCCCTTCCCGGGCCACCCGCGGTTGACAGCCACCCGCGGTTGTCGCCGTCCGCGCGCTCGACTAGAATCACTGGTAAATGAAATCAGCCGCGCTGAAGGTCTGCCTGTTTTCCTGCGCCGTGCTCGTGCACGCCGCCGTGCCGTCGCCCGAACAGTATTTCGGATTCCGCATCGGCAGCGATAAGAAACTGGTGCGCTACGACCGCATCGTCGAGTACCTGCAAAAAGTCGCCGGCGAGTCGGACCGGGTGCGGTTCCGCAACCTCGGGCCCACCACGCTGGGCAATCCATTTGTCCTGCTGGAGATCGGCTCGGCCGAGAACCTGAAGGGGCTCGACCGCCTCAAAAGCCTCGAGCGCAAGCTCTACTTCCAGGGCGGAGCGCCCACCGAGGCGGAACGCGAGGAGATCTTCCGTTCCGGCAAAGCGGTGGTGCTGGTCACCAACAATATTCATTCCACAGAAATCGGCTCGTCGCAGATGGTGCTCGAGCTAGTGTACCGCCTGGCCACCGAAGACTCGCCTGCGGTGAAAAAGGTGTTGGACAATGTCGTCTTTCTGCTGGTGCCGTCGCTCAATCCGGATGGGCAAATCATGGTGACGGACTGGTACAACAAATACCTGGGCACGCCCTACGAAGCCAGCCCGCTGCCCTGGATCTACCATCCCTACACCGGCCACGACAACAACCGCGACATGTTCCTGTTCTCGCAGAAAGAGAGCCGTCTCACGGCGGAGATTCTGTGGCACGACTGGTTTCCCGCCATCTGGCTCGACGAACATCAGCAGGGCGCCAGTGGTCCGCGCATTTTCACCATGCCGGCCACCGATCCCATCAATCCCAATGTGGACCCGCTCATCTACCGGCTGAACGGATTCTTCGGGCAGTCGCAGGCGGCGGCGCTGGAGGCCGAGGGGAAGATGGGGATCATCTTCAACGCCACCTACACCAACTTCTGGCAGGGAGCGATGGCGTGGGCGGGCTGGTGGCACAACCAGGTGGGCCTGCTGACCGAAGTGGCCAGCGCGCGCATCGCCACGCCGGTGGTGCAGCAGAAGGCCGACCCCTCGCGGCCTGTCGCCGCCGCGGCTGCCGCGGGCGGGGGAGGCCGGGGCGCCGCCGGCGATTTCGAATCCGAGCGCCGCCGCGCCATGGAGCATCCCGACGATCCGCTCCCGCCGCCGCGCGATATCGCGCCGCGCACCGAGTATCCGCGCCCGTGGCTGGGCGGGAAATGGACCCTGCGCGACATCGTGGATTACGAGCTCACAGCCACCTTCGCACTGCTCGAGGCCGCGGCGGACCGGCGCGAAACGCTGCTCCGCCAGATCTACGACATCAACCGCCACACCATCGAAGCCGGCGGAAAGGGCGAGATCGGCGAGGGCAAGGAGAAGAACTACGCGGTTCTCATACCGGCCGCGGGACAGCACGATCCCGGCGAAGTGGTCGAACTGGTGGACAAGCTGCTCATCGGCGGTGTGGAAGTGTACCGCGCCGCGAGCGAGTTCCCGCAGGACGGAAAGAAATACGCCGCGGGAACTTACGTGGTCCCGTTCACCCAGGTATTCGCGCGCTATGCCAAGGACCTGCTGGAGCGACAGGTCTACCCCGAGGTGCGCCGCGCGCCGGGCGCTCCGGCGGAGGCCCCGTACGATGTTTCGGCGTGGTCGCTGGGCATGCAGTTCGGCGTGAAAACGGAGTTCGCCAAGACGGCGCTGGCAAGCTCGCTGGCGCTGGAGAAGGTCGCCTCCAAACCGAAGTACGTCCTGCCGGCGGCTAGCGCGGGCGGCGCGTGGCACTTTCCGTACAACGGGGCGCTGAGCGCGCTGGTGGTGAACCGCTTGCTGAAGGCCGGCGCCAAGGTGAGCCTGACGAAACCGGAGGCGGGCGGCGTTCCCATGGCGATCGCGGCGGCGAAGCCCGAGGTGTGGAGCAAGGCCACCGAGGGCTTCGAGGTGAGGACGGATGCCGCCCCGGCGAAGACCGCGGCCCCGCTGCTGGCCACCACCTTGCGCGCGCCGCGCGTCGGACTGTACCAATCCTGGGACCCGTCGATGGACGAGGGGTGGACCCGCTTCGTGCTCGACCAGTACGGCTTCGAGTACACCAGGCTGCACAATGACGACATCAAGGCGGGCAAGCTGCGGCAGCGTCTCGACGCCATCATCCTCCCGGATCAGCGGACCACGGCCATAATGGAAGGGCTGGATTTCAAGACCATCGTTCCGGAATACCGCGGAGGGCTCGGCGAGGCCGGCCTGGACGCGCTGAAGAGGTTCATCGCCGAGGGCGGCACGCTCATCTCGCTGGGAGAGGCGTCGAACCTGCTGGTCGATAAACTTCCACTGGGCGTCAAAGACCTCAAGCGGAGCGCCAACCGCGAGCAGCACTTCGCGCCGGGAACGATCGTCAACCTGCAGGTGGACACGTCGCATCCCGTGGGATGGGGCGTCGCGCCGGAGACCTGGGGCTTTTACATTAATTCCCCGTTCTTCCAGCTCGTCGAAGGGTTTGCCTCGCAGAGAGTGAGTGTGGCCGCGCGCTATCCCAACACCGAGGTGCGCGCCTCCGGATGGCTGCGTGGCGAGGAACTGATGTACGGCCGCGCGGCGGTGGTGGCCATCGAGATGAATCCCGGGAAGGTGGTCCTGTTCGGGATACGGCCGCAGCACCGCGCGCAAACGCACGCCACGCTGCCCCTGCTGTTCAACGCGCTGTACTGGTCGGCCGAAGGCGATCTGGCGAGCGCGAAGATGCAGTGAGACGAGCCGCGAGCCCGGCCCGGATTTCCAGCCAGAATTTCGGTGGGTGTTCCCGCCTGCGCTGGTCGGAGAGGATGACGGCGATGAGCCCCGCGAATGCGGCCAGGCTGATCGCCACGCCCAGTGGCAGGCGCCGCGCGTGGTACGCGAATACTACGTCGTGTTCGCCCGCCCCGGCGCGGATCGCCTGGAAGGAGGCGTTCCAGCGTTCCACGGCAACCGGCCGGCCGTCCACGGCCGCGCCCCAGCCGGGGTAGAACTGTTCCACCAGGAAGAACCGGCCGCCCCGGCGCGAGCGCACATGGAAGGCCCGGCGCTCGGGCATCCAGCCGGTTGGCTCGGCGTCGCCCTCGCCGTCCTCCCATCCAAAGGGCGCTTTGGCGTGCAGGTACTCGTACACCCGATAGAACGAATCGTCGGGGCCAACCAGGCGGAAGTTGGGGCTGGCCGCCAGGTAGGGATCGCAGGCAACGCCTTCGTGCGCGATCACGTAGCGTACGCCGAGCGACTGGAGCATGGCTTCGTTGGTCACGTCCACGGTGAACTCGCGGTTGGTACGGAACTCCACCCAGCGCTCGATCAGGTCGCGATACTGTCGCGGCAAAAACGGGTCGAAGCCGTGCGGCCCGGCCAGGCCCCATTTGCGAAAATCGGTCGCGTTGGGCGCTCCCGCTGCGGCGGATGCCACCCGGTAATCCCGGTTGGCCTCGATGGCCCGATAGGCCGTGTGGTTCATGCCCATGATTCCATACGAAGCCCGGAGCCGGTCGACATCGCCTTGGATGGTGTTGAACCGCCGGCTGGTTTCGAACACCTTGTAGTCCACCAGGACGGAAAGCAGCAGCACCGCCGCCAGCCGCCCGCGGCGCGCGCCGGATTCCGCGCGCACGGTCCAAAGGGCGATGGAAAACAGAGCAAGGGCAGCGGCCGTTTCCGCCAGCGCGCGGCCGCCGGTTGGGAACGATCCGCCATGGCGCCAGAGCCCAACCTGCCGCACTGACCAGGCCAGGAGCGCAGCCATCACCGCTGGCAAGGCCCAGCGCGGCGCGGGCCGCCGCGGAGCGCGCTCCAGAAAATCGTGCACACCGATGGCGGTCACGAGCGCGGCCATGGCGGCGATGCCCTCATAGAAGTTCCAGGAGGTCAGCACTCGTTCCAGGAAGGGGAAATGCTTCACCACCTGGTACGCCCAGTTGTGGGGGTTGGTGGCCAGAAAGAAGCAGGGCGCCAGCACGACCAGCGCCTGCGTGTAGGGCCGCACGTTGTGCCGCGACACCGCCCACGCGATGACGAACATGGTGGCCAGCCCCCAATAGAGCGGGATCACTTCCGGATACGGCGCTTTGGTGCCCAGGTTGAAATCGAACCAGTTGGGCACGAACAAGGCGATGAGGACTTTCCAGTCCACCACCCCACCGCCGTACTTGTCGTCGTGGTACATCAGATGGCTGGCTTCGAGCACGGGCAGCAACTGCACCATGGCGAGCAGCATGGAAGCCGCCAGCGCGGCACAGACGCCCGCGGCCGCCCGCCAGTGCGCGCGGCTCGCCAGGGCGTACAGGAAATTGGTGGCGCAGAAGACCAGCCACGACGCGGGGTAGCCGGCCAGGAAGCACAGGGCCGAGGCGAGTGCGGTCTTCCACAGCGGGCGCCAGTCGCGTCGCTCCACCGCTTCATCGATGCCCCACAGTCCCAGGGGCATCCAGGCCATCGCGGTGACCACGCCCAGGTGCACTATCTGCGAGACCATGTACCCGCCGCAGGCGAAGCTGGCCGCGCCTAACGCGCTGGCCAGTCTGCCCAACCGCCGGCCGCGGAGCCACAGCCAGCACAGCAGAAAGCCCAGCCAGATGTGCGCAAAAGCGAAGCCCTCCAGCGCCTTGAAGGGGAGGCGCGGGTAGCGCCAACTGGCGGCATACATGAGCCATGCCGGCGGGTACAGGACTGCCGCCTGCACGTTGCCCACGAAGGAAATGCCGCAGTAGATGGAAGGGTCCCACTGCGGAAAGCGGCCCTCCTTCAGCGTCTGAAACGCGTACCGCTGGAGCGGGTAATGGAAGCCTTCGATATCGGAAAAAACGTGGACGCGCTTGAACGGAGGAAGATACTCGTAGAAGAAGGCGCAGGTGAGAAGGATCGCCAGGATGGCGACCACCCGGCGCTCGGTGAGTGGCACGCGCAGCGACAACCGTTTCATGAAAGAGAAAAGCCGAACCCTAGCCAAAAATATTTGCAATTTTGACTGCCCGAACCATACGCATCCCAGGGCAAGTCGCGGCATTTCGTTGCTGTAGCCCAAAGGGAACGAAACCTGCGGTTTCTTTCCCTTTGGAATCCCTTTCTTCCCTTGGCCGCCTCTCTCTCCGAAGCCACATTTGACTCCACCGGATACTTCGCCGATGATTTTGTTGCTGACACAAAATC
>JAIQEX010000169.1 GCA_020073615.1 Terriglobia bacterium | reverse complement strand
CGTTGGGCACGTCGCCGCACCCGCCCCGTGGGGTCTCCCAGGATCCTCGACTGATCTGTCCCCGCGCGCTGCCCCCAACCACCCCGGAAAGCCCGGCGGCTGCACATACCCGTTGCTTCACCACCGGTAGCAGGTTCGTCATCTCTGGCAGACTCCTCGCTTTCAGGTTGCGTAACGAGGCCGAATCGGGTTCGCTTGCGCTGCGGCTCGCGTGTTCGCCTCACAAGTTTCCGCCAGACGGATTGCTCCATCCCGCGCTTGCTTCGGCTACATGTCGAACGGGCAATTTACATGGTGAACTCCTTTCCGTTCACAAGATCAGCCAGGCTTAACCTGGCGTACCCGAGGCGCCGAGAAATCTTGCAGAGGCCGGCATGGCAGCCCAATCTTGAAGGCGCGGTGGAAGCAGAGACCGCCGAGTTATTCCCATCCAATTCTCGGCGGCTCGGCGCCTCGGCGGTGAGATGGCGCGCTGGCCCTGGCCCAGCGGGACGTTCGTTAACAAGCTATCTGTAATCAAACGGACATGGGGCGGCGCAAGATCGTTGTGGCGCCGCGGGCGGACCGGTATCATGCCATCAGGGACGTGTCTTCCTCAACCACCTTCGTTGGATTGCCCATTCCGCCGTTGCACACCGGTGGCCCACCCGCACCGCACACTCACCTCCCCAGACTGGTGACGGGACAATGCCCGCGCGACATCTGTTAAGAGATAAAGACAGGAAGTTCCGGATCCTCTTCCGGGCGAACCCGCAGCCGATGTGGGTCTTCGACCCGCAGACTCTGGAGTTGCTGGAGGCCAATGCCGCGGCGTGCGCGCTCTACGGCTACTCGGCCGACGAGTTCCGCAAGCTGACGCTGGCCGACATTCAGGGCGAGGAGGACGCGCGGCGCTTCACCAGCGTACTGAACGGGAAGGCGAGCGCGTGGCGCCATCGCACCAAGAGCGGCCGCGCGATCGACGTGGAAATCGCGGTCCACCGCATCCAGTTCGGCGGCAAGCGGGTCCAACTGGCGGTGCTGATGGACATCACGGGGCGAACCCAACTGGAAGATCAGCTCCGCCAGGCACAGAAAATGGAAGCGGTGGGCATGCTGGCGGGAGGCGTAGCGCACGATTTCAACAACCTGCTCACCATCATCACCGGGTACAGCCAGCTCATCCTGAACAGCCTGGGTCCGCACGACCCGAACCGCCACTCGGTGGAGCAGATCATGAAGGCCGGGGAGAGCGCCGCGGCCCTCACCAGGCAGTTGCTGTCCTTCAGCCGGCGCCAGGTGCTGCAGCCCAAGGTGATCGACCTGAACGGTCTGGTAAGCCGGCTGAGCGCCATGTTGCGGCGTTTGATCGGCGAGGATATCGACCTGCGCCTGGAGCTGCGGCCCGAGCTGGGACGGGTGAGCGCGGATCCGGGCCAGCTCGAACAGGTGATCATGAACCTGGTGGTGAATGCGCGCGAAGCCATGCCGCAAGGCGGCACCCTGACCGTGGAGACGGCCAATTCCTACCTGGACGAAACCTATGCGGCCCAACATATGCAGGTGAAGCCCGGGCCGTACGTTCTGCTGGCGGTGAGCGACAACGGCGCCGGCATGGATGCCGCCACGCAAGCGCGCCTGTTCGAGCCGTTCTTTACCACCAAGGTCGTGGGCAAGGGGACCGGTCTTGGGCTCTCGACGGTGTTCGGCATCGTGAAGCAGAGCGGCGGCAGCGTGGAGGTCTACAGCGCCCTGGGCCAGGGAACCTCGGTGAAGGTGTATCTGCCGCGCCTCGATCAGCCGGTGGCGATGGAATCGGGGACGGCGCAGAAGACCGCGGTGTGCGGCACGGAGACCATCCTAGTGGTGGAAGACGACGAAATGGTGCGCAGCCTGGTACGCGAGACCCTGGAGCGGGTGGGTTACCAGGTGCTGGACGTCGCCGATCCGATGGCGGCGCGCGGCCTGTCGGAAAGCCACCCCGGGGCGATCCATCTGCTGATCGCCGATGTGGTGATGCCCAGGCTGAGCGGCCCCGCGCTGGCGCAAGAGCTGATCGGGCGGCGTCCCGCGCTCAAGGTGCTTTACATTTCTGGATACACCGACAGCGCCGTGGTCAACAGCGGCCTTCTGGAAAGGGAAGTGGCCTTTTTGCAGAAGCCCTTCACCCCGGCCGCGCTGGCCGAGAAGGTGCGCGAAGTGCTGGAGGGCGACGGCAAGACGAAGCACGCGGGCGAGTAGCGGGAATCGGAACGCCGGGTCGCCAGAGATCATCAAGAAATGTGGGCACGGCCGACCCCCGTACGGAGGCGCCGGGGAAGAAGCAAAGCCATCGGTTCTCCGCGTGCCCGGCCGGCTCGGCGCGTGAACTCGGAGGATTCGGGCCAGCGCGGATCGCTTCGGAACGCGCACTGGCGGTTGCACCCAACGGGCACCGGCAGCGCGGTGGCCGAGAGTTATAGGCTGGGGCACCCGCCGTTCGCAATGAAGCTCCCGCGTTTGCGTTACCATAGAGGATTATCCATGAAGGCATTACTGGAATCGCTCCAGCCGGGGGAGCAGGATTGGGAGCTGGCGCAGGCGGTCGATCCCGCCCGGCTCCCCGCGCATATCGCCATCATCATGGACGGCAACGGGCGGTGGGCGAGACAGCGGCGTCTGCCGCGCGTGGCCGGCCACAAAGCGGGGATCGGCCCGGTGCGTTCCACCGTTGAAACCTGCGCGCGGCTGGGCGTGAAGGTGCTGACGCTCTACGCCTTCTCCATCGAGAACTGGAAGCGGCCGCGGGCCGAGGTGGAGACGCTGTGGCGCCTGCTGCGCTACTACCTGAGGCAGGAGTTGCCCGAGCTGCAGCGCAACGATATTCGCCTGCAGGCCATCGGACGCCTGGATGCTCTGCCCGCTCAGGTGCAGCGCGAGCTGGAATCGGCGGTGGAAGCCACGGCCGCCAACCGCGGCCTGCTGGTCAACCTGGCGATCAACTACGGCGGGCGCGCGGAGATCGTCGACGCCGTCAACAACATTCTGGAGATGGCGCGCCTGGATGGCAGCATCGCGCGCCTGCGGCTGGATGAAGAGCTCATCTCCACCAGCCTCTACACGGCCTCCTGTCCCGACCCCGACCTGCTCATCCGCACCTCGGGGGAAATGCGCATCAGCAACTTTCTGTTGTGGCAGATCGCCTACTCCGAGCTGTACGTGACGGAAACCCTGTGGCCCGATTTCACGCGCACGGACCTGCTGCAAGCCGTGCTGGAATACCAGAAGCGCGACCGGCGCTATGGCGGGCTCAGCGCCATCGGTCTCAACGGCAGCCGGCCGGCCGGCGACGAACGCCTGATCGAAGCGCTCCGCCCGTCATGAAGCGGGTTCTTACCGCGGCAGCGCTCATCCCAATCATTGTCTACGTGGTGCTGTGGGCCAACTATTGGGTGTTTCTGGCGGTCCTGGCGGCGGCGGCTCTGCTCAGCTACCGGGAATACAACGGCATTGCCGCGGACTACGGTTTCGGCGCGCCCGGCCCGGCGGGATATGGCGCGGGGCTCCTGCTGCTGGCGTGGAAGAGCGAGGCGTGGCTGCTCGTCACCGCTATCGCGCTGGCCGCCTTCGCCCTGGCCATGCGTGGCGACCTGGCGAAATCGCTGCCGCGCGCCGCGCTGCTGGTGGCGGGCATCGTCTACGTCTTCGGCTGCTGGAAATGCGCCATCCCGCTGCGCCAGCAGAATCCGCAGGGGCACTGGCTGATGTACGCCCTGCTGGTGAACTGGGCCGGCGATATCGGCGCGTACTACATCGGCCGGAAGTTCGGCCGGCACAAGATGGCGCCGCGCGTCAGCCCGCAGAAATCGTGGGAGGGCGCGGCGGCGTCGGTGGCCACGTCCGTGCTCCTGGCCGGCGCGTACCTGGTGAAATTCGTGCCCGGCGTGGCCATTCCCACGGCCATTGCGCTCACCGCCGCGGCCAACGCCGTCGGCCAGTTGGGCGACATGGCGGAATCGGCCATGAAGCGCGGCGCCGGCGTCAAGGACAGCGGCGCCATCCTGCCCGGCCATGGCGGCTTTCTCGACCGCGTCGACAGCACCCTGTTCGCGCTCCCCGTGGTCTATGCCTGCCTCCTGTTGCGCTGACGGGCCGCGCGGGTCTGTCAACCCGCGATGCGGCACAAATGAGATTGTCTTTACAGATGCTGCGGGAATCGCCCGGCGAATTTTGGCGGCTGTGCTACCCTCTCCGGCCGGCTGGCGTCTATTCCCAATTGACTGCATTTCCAAACCGCAAACAGGAGATACGCCTTGTACAGCATGAGTAACCTGGGAAAACTCAAGATTCTGGACGCGAACGCCCCGGCCGCGATGCAAGCTTTCTGGGCTTTTGACAAAGCCGCCATGGCCGACGGCGCGATCCCCGCCAAGTACAAAGAACTGATGGCTCTCGCCGTCGCGTTCACCACGCAATGCCCCTACTGTATCGAGATTCACTCGGGCAAAGCGCGGCAGGCCGGGGCAACCGATCCGGAAATCGCCGAAGTGGTGACCATCGCCGCCGCGCTTCGGGCAGGCGCCGCCATCACGCACGGCACTCATGCGTTTCCGGGAGCATAACAGGGCCGTCTGCTCACGGCCGCGGCCGCGGCGACCGTCTCGCCAGGCGCCATGGAAGCGATCGACGTCGCTCCTTCCTTCGCAATTTGTCACAATAAGGCAGGTAGCCATGATCGACACCGTGCTCAACCTGCTGTTTCGCTGTGCCCACCGGCGGCTGACCCGGCCGGTAACACCGGTGAGCAGGGCCGGCGTGCCCCATGGGGAAACCTACGTCGTGTGTCTCGATTGCGGGAAGCAGTTCTCCTATGATCTGCAGGAGATGCGCATCGGGAAGGTGATCGACCGCTCGCACGATGCCGGCGTCGTGCCGCTGGAAGTACCCCAGCCGCGCAAGACGAAATTGCGGTATGCGTTTTGGGCGGCCGTGCCGCTGGCGGTGGTGTTAAGCGCGGCGCTCAAGCCGAAGCCGGGTGCGAAAAGCGGGCCGGAAGAGCAGGCCCCGCCCGGCAAAGGCGGCGATCCAGGGCCGGCCTGAGCTACGCGGCGGCGCCCAGCACCATGGTGCCTTCCTTGGCGAAGACCATGCGTTTCAGTTCGGTGTGGTAATCCACGCGGACGATGTCTCCGGCGCGCACCTGGTCGCTGGCCAGCAGGCTCGACAGGGGATGCACCAGCGCGCGCTCGATGGTGCGCTTGAGCTTGCGCGCACCGTATTTGACATCGGTCCCCTCGCGCAGCAGGTGGTCCTTGGCGGACTGCGTGAGCGAGAAGACGAACAGCCGTTCGGGGTTGGCGATTTGCACGCGGCTCTGTATGAACTTCAGTTCGATGTCCAGGATGCGCCGCAGCTCGGCATCGCCCAACGGCCGGAACACCAGCACCTTGTCGATGCGGTTCATGAATTCCGGGGTGAACTTTTTCCGCGCCGCCGCCACGCCGATATCGACGATCTTCTCCGCCACGCCCGGCTCCAGGTGGCCCAACTGGTTCTGGCGCTCGATTTCCGAGGCGGCGAAGCCCATTTTCGGCCGCAGGAGGTTTTCCATCTCCGCCGCGCCCAGGTTGCTGGTCATGAAAATGATGGAATTCGAAAAATCCACCTTGCTGTTATCCCCCAAGGTGAGCGTGGCCTTGTCGAGGATGCCCAGCATGAGGTTCCAGAGGGCGTCGCTGGCCTTTTCGATTTCGTCGAAAAGCACGAAGCTGATTTTGACCTTGCCGGTATAGTGTTCCTCGAGGGCCTGCTGGGACAGCGCGGGCCGGGTTTCGCGATGGCCCAGGTATCCGGGAGGAGAGCCGATCAGCTTGGCGATTTCGTGGCTGTGCTGAAACTCGGCGCAGTCGATCTTGATGACTGCCTTGGCGTCTCCCGCCAGGCTCTCGGCGGTCGCTTCCACCAGCCTGGTCTTGCCCGTGCCGGTGGGCCCAAGGAAGAGGAGATTTCCGATCGGGCGGCCGGGGCTCGACATGCCCGCCAGATACGTCTGGTAGATATCGACGATCTGTGCAATGGCGTCGTCCTGGCCGACTACCCGCTGGTGCAGGCTGCCGTGAAGCGCTTCAGCCTCCGCCCCCATCATCATCGGATTCAGATATTCGTTGGTTTCCATCATGTCCGTCTCCCACCTACGAGTAACCTTATCGGCCTAAGGTGACGATCGCAATATACCGTTCCCACCTCACTATCCATGTAACACCTGAATGCGGAATAAGATAACCCCCGGAACAGCGTATTCGGCGGCTGGAGAAATACCCAAAGCTCGATCCGGGGAAAACCGCAGGAGGAGGGGTGGCAATCTGCGGGACACGCTCGTCGGCGACGTAAACCCAACAATTATAAAGGGACAATGCACTGTGGAATTTGCCGCCGGAGATATTCCACAGAACACCCTAGCGGGGTGTACGAAGACCACGGGGCTCAGCCACCTTACGCGGGTGGACAGAGCCCTGCGAGCACTACTTGCCGGCGGATGGCGCCTGGGAGGCGGCCGCGGGGTTCTCCATCACCCGCTGCACGGCGGTGACGATGCGCGCGGGATCCCCCAGGGCGGGGATCACGGACCACCTGCCGGTAGCGTCGTTGCCGTAGACCAGCAGCGCGGGCAGACAGCCTGGCAGCTCGTGAACATGAAGCTGATGACCACGGCCTGGGCCGATGCCGGACGAAAATGCACAATCCGGCTAAAGCGCGTTTCAGACCTTGTTAGTACTGAATCTATGGTACATTTGCCGTAGAGGTGTTTCATGCGAAGACTGCCCTGCTTTCTGGTTTCCCTGGTCGCGCTTCCGCTTTTGGCCTCCGCCGCGGATTGGACAGGCACGATTATGGACGTCCATTGCAAAGGCATGGACCCGGCCATGCACACCCGCGAGTGCGCGCTTCACGGCGCCAAGCAGGGCTTGGGCCTGGCGACCGCCGATGGCAAGTTCCTGAAGTTCGATAAGAGCGGGAATGCCAAGGCGCTGGCGGCCATCAATGCCAGCAAGGAAGAGAAGCTGACAGCGCAGGTGACCGGTACCCTGAAGGGCGACACCATCCACGTCGAGTCCGTGCAGATAACGGCGGCCCAGACCGGGGAGACGGCCACAGGCATGGCGGGCCACGGCGGGATGGGTATGGGCATGTCTCACGGCGCCATGGGCATGGGCATGCAGGGCGGCAAGGGCATGGACTGCCCGATGATGAAGATGAGCGCCCCGGCGGCCAAGAGCGGAGAGGGCGGCAGCAAGCCCATGGATATGTCGGCTCCTCACGAATGCTGCTGCCACAAGATGGGCGCCGCCGCGGCGGGCAAGTCTTAAGCGCGGCCGTACCGCGCGCCACAAACGTCCCGCAAATTCTTGTCTACGGCGGCCTTCTGGTGTATTCTGGGCTAACCCTGCCTTAAGAGGGAATTCCGGGATGAGGAGAGATGGATGCCCATATCTGAAGTGCGCGTTTCCAAGACGGGACCCGCCGGACCACACGCGGAAGTGATTGTCGATGGCAAAATCACCGCGAGCCAGCTCGGGTCGCTGATGCAGAGTGTCACTACCAACAAAGCGGTTCTCAGCGCCGCCGGTTTGCGGGCCTGCGCGGGCTGCAAGTCGGGCCTCGACATTCACATTCTCGATCGCTTCCAAGAAGTAATCCAGGTTGAATATTAGACGGGTGCCCTCCGCGAAAAATCAGGCTGGGGTTGGAGCGCTCTTCAATCCCAGCATGCTTCCCTTCATCGAGCGATTCCTGCACCGTCTGGACTACCTGGCGGCGATCCCGGACCGCGGATGGATCGACCGCGGCCGCGGCTCGCCCGAGCGGTTCCAAATGCTCCCGCAGGCTGCGGCCCTGCTGGAACTTGCCGCGCGCGAGCGGCCGGTTGTGCTGCACGGCATCGGCCTGTCGATCTGCAGCGCGGAGTTCTTCGATGAGGGCTACGCGCGCAACCTGGTGGAGTGGGCCGACCGCCTGAACTCGCCGTGGATCAGCGATCACCTTTCGTTCTCCCGTGTGGGGACGGGACATGAAGTGAATGCGGCCATCACGCTGCCGGTCCCCTACGACCGGGAGGTTTTGGAGCTGCTGATTCCCCGCGTGCGGTTCTTTACCGATGCCGCGCGCCGCCCCTTCCTGCTCGAAAACAACGTGTACTACTTCCGCTACGCCGGCCAGGATCTCTCCGAGGAAGAATTTCTGAACCAGCTCTGCCGGCGGTCGGCCTGCGGCGTCCTGCTCGACCTGCACAACCTGTATACCAACGCGGTGAACCACGGCTTCCCGGCGGCCGACTACCTCGGCCATCTGGACCTGGCGAACGTGACGGAGATCCATATCGCGGGCGGCCGGCCCATGATGGGCTTCCACACGGATTCGCACACGGGCCCGGTTCTCGACGATGTGTGGGCGCTGCTGGAGCACACCATCCCGCGGGCGCAGAACCTGCGCGGGGTCACTTTTGAGTTTCACGAGAGTTCGTTCGCGCTGCTGGGCGAGAGCGGAATCGTCGAGCAGATCGAGCGCGCGCGCGCCATGGTGTGCGCTGGCAGTGTGTGCCCGGAGGCGTAGACCCATGTCGCTCGGAGGGTTTCAGCGGGCCGTGGTCGATCTGACACTCTCGCCGCGGAAGGCCCGCGCGCTACGCGGAGGCGAGGCCGGCCTGCTGGCGGATTACCACCTCACCGGCCGCGAACGGGAGCGCATCCTCGACATGGTCCGCCAGCCCGGCATGGCGGTCAGTTGCACGCTGTCCCGCGGCAACCGCCTGGAGGCGATCACTGAAGTCTTCCCCATGACCTGCACGCTGCTGGCGCCGGTGCTGCGCAACCTGGTGGACGAGCTTTGGGAAGAGCGGCAGCCGGCCAATTACCAACTCGCGGGAGAAGATGCCGCATTCGCCGCGACGATCGGCCGCAGGATGGCCGCGGGCGAGCTGTCCATCGAGTATCTGGCGGAGATCTTCGCCTACGAGATGGTGTGCCGGGAGATGGCGCGGCGCATGAGGAGTCACACCGGCCCGGCCGGCGGAGTCGAGGCCATCGTCGAGTTCCAGCATGCACCGGACGATCTGCTGCCGCCGCTGAGCCGTTTGACGGCTCCGCCGGCCGGGCTGCCGCCCAGTCCGTGCCGCGTGCGGGTGGAACTGCGGGACGGGCGGTTTGAGGTGGAAGTGCTGCGCGCCCCTGCGGGAACATCCGCGTCACTTTCTGCGTAACCCCTGGCGAAGGAGTCTTCGTCCATGTCCACGCGCTTGCTCGCCCAGGCCGTTCTCGCCGCCGCCCTCAGTTCTGGTTGTGCATTGGCCGGTGAGTGGACCAAGTCGTTCCCGGTGTCCGGCGTGCCCGAGCTCCGCGTCGAGACCGACGACGCGGCCATCACCGTGCGCGTCTGGGACGAAAGCAGGATCGCGGCCCGCGTTACTACTTCCGGCTGGATCATCGGGCCGGGCGAGGTGGAGGTCCACGATCGCCAAGCCGGCGGCCGCGTGGAGCTTACCGTGCGCAACCCCCACCGGCCGTTCCGCTTCGACTGGGGCCACCGCTGGATCCACGTCGAGCTTTCGGTGCCGCGCCGCATTCAAGCGGACCTGCGCACCCGCGATGGCGCCGTTCGCGCCAGCGGCCTGCCGGGCGAAACGCGGCTGCACACGGGCGATGGCTCGATCGAGGCGGATGGGCTCGATGGGTCGCTCGAGGCCTCGACCGGCGACGGACACGTGCGCGTCGCCGGCCGCCTGGACGTGCTCACCCTGCACACCGGCGATGGCAGCATCGACGCCGATGTGCTTCCCGGCTCGCGGATGAGCTCCGGCTGGCGCATCGAGACGGGCGATGGGCGCGTGACCGTCCGCCTGCCCGCCGATTTCGGCGCCGAGCTGGACATTCACACGGGCGACGGGCATATCTCCGTGGATTTTCCGCTCACGCTGCGGGGCTCGCGCATCGAAAAGGACCTGCGGGCGAAGATCAACGGCGGAGGCGCGCCGTTTGCCATCCGCACCAATGACGGATCCATACGCGTGGGACGCCTGTAGGCTCCCGCGATCGCTCCGCCGCGCAGCCCGGAGGCCGGGCTATCATAGAGGCAGGATTTCCCAAATGATGCTTTGGTTTCGGCGCTGGGCGCCGGTCTTGTCGCTGGCGGCCGTGTCGGCGCTCGCGCTGTCGCAGGAGCGGCCGCCCCGCCCGCCCGTGCCGGCGGAGGAACAGGACGTCACCCTGCCCAGCGGCAAGTCGCAGCGCGACGAAATACTAAAGGCGGAGCATGAACAGAACCTCAAGGATGCCGCCCAGTTGGTGGAGATGGCGGAGCAGTTGAAGGCGGAGCTGGAGAAGAACGACCGCTTCGTGCTCTCCCTGGCCACCATTAAGAAAACGGATGACATCGAAAAACTGGTCAAAAAGATCCGTTCTCGCCTGCGGCATTAGCCTCCTTTTTCGCGTGGGCATCGCGGCTGAAGCCGCTCCCGCGAAGACGCCGGCCATCGCCCTGCTCGATGGCGCGGATGCCGCGCAGTGGCAGGCCTGGAGCAAGCCGCTGGGCTGGCAGGTGATCTCCGCCGAGGCGCCCGCGGGCGCGCCCGCGCCGGACGCCCCGCCGGCCGGGATCGACGCGCGCGTGCAGGCGCTGGCCGCGGCGGTCGAGACGGCTGTCAAGAGCGGCGCCGTGGACGCGGCGCGCGTGTATCTCGCCGGACGCGGCGACTCGGCCTCCGCGGTGTTCTATGCCATCTCGCGCATTCCCGACCGGTGGGCCGCCGGCGTGGCGCTGGGCGGCGATCCGCAGGCGGCCATCGATTCGGAACGCATCTTCACCGCCAACTTCAGCAACACACCCGTCCTGTGGATCTCCAGCGGCCCCAATGACGAGGCGGTCGCGAAGAAACTTCGCTCCGAGGGGCTCAACCTGGAATGGCGCGCCGCCGGCGCCACTACCGATGCCGCCCTCTTCGCCTGGCTGGCCGGCCACACGCGCGACGAGTTTCCGCTGTCCGTCGACTGCGAGACCATCTCGCCCGCCTTCGCGCGCTGCTATTGGATTCAGATGACCAAGTTCGACGCCGGCGATCGCAACGACGTCCTGCCCTCGACGCGCCTCTCGGGACGCTCGCGCGCGGCCCTGGACCTCGGCTGCAGTTACAAGATCGACGATCCGGGCCCCGGATTGCTGGTCCTGCTTCCCGCCAGGTACAGCGGCCCGCTCAAGGCGGGAGACCGCATCGTGGCGCTTGACGGCCGGCCCATTGAAAACGCCGGCCAGTTCGCCGAGACCATGACCAAAATGACCGACGAACGGCCCGCTGTGGTGATGGTGGAGCGGGGCAAGGATCGCGTCCGCGTAGAGACGCGCATCCTGCTGCCTGTGCATGCCGCCGCCGTGTCGGCGCGCGTGCAGGCCAGTTACAATCCCGAGGAGAAGGAAATCCTGATCGTCAGCCGTACGGCCACGGAGATGCGCGTGACGGTTCCGCCCGCCTGGGTCCCGGGCGACCTCAACTGGAACGGGGTGTCGCTTGAAGATCTGAAGTCGCCCGGCTGCTATCTGCTCACCATCCAGAAGGAACTGCTCCATGCCGTCCCCTGTCCCTGACAACCGCTGCGGCTGGGCGCGCGACGAGCTCTCCATCGCCTATCACGACACCGAATGGGGCGTGCCGCTGCACGACGAGCGCGGCCTGTTCGAGTTCCTGGTGCTCGAGGGCGCGCAGGCGGGCCTGAGCTGGTCCACCATCCTGCGCAAGCGCGCGAACTACCGGCGCGCCTTCGACCGCTTCGACGCGCGCAAGGTGGCGCGCTACGGCGACGCGAAGATCGCCGCGCTGCTGGCCGACGAAGGCATCGTGCGCAACCGCCTCAAAGTCGCCGCGGCGGTGAGCAACGCGCAAGCCTTCCTGGCCGTCCAGAAGGAATTCGGCAGCTTCGACGCGTATATCTGGGGCTTCGTGGGCGGCCGGCCGTTGCAGAACCGCCGGCGCGGGTTGGGCGACGTGCCTGCGCGGACCGCGGAATCCGACGCCATGAGCCGCGATCTCGCGAAGCGCGGCTTCAAGTTCGTGGGTTCCACCATCTGTTACGCCTTCATGCAGGCCACCGGCATGGTGAACGATCATGTGGTGGGTTGCTTCCGGCACAAGGAGTTGCGATGATTCGGAAACTGACTGCTCGCGAAGCGGCGCGCCGCCTGATGCGCGCGCCCAAGAGCGCGCAGCGGGATGCGGCCATACGCAGGACCATCCGGCGGATCCCGCGCGGCAAAGGGGCCTGCACGGGCCGTACGTTGCCGTAGCAGCAGCGCGTGGTGGGCGCGGCCGGCGCGGCCGCCGTGATTTCGTCGGCGTAGATTCTCGCGCGCTCGATGATACTGGTACCAGCAATCGTCGAAGATTACCTCCGCTTCAAGGCAAATTGCTTCGGAACCCAGGAAACAGCAGAATAATGGAGAACTGTGAGAGGTGACAGATGGCAATGAATGACTCGCAGAGACGGACCGTAAGAATAGGCCTTTTCGTGATTCTGCTGATGGCACTATTCCCTCCGTGGCGTCACGACGGCTATCGGCTCATTTTCTTCGCGAATGGCGAGAGCTTAGATTCTTAAATCGGAGATCGTAAACAAGAATACTTCAACATTTTTGGTGTAACATCACGCTGCAGCAAGCAGGTCAACGATTTGCTGGATGGCCTTGTCGGCCTTGTGATAGGCAGCTTCGAGTTTGCTCTCGGGCCGGTGAGCGGGGTCGGGCTGGTGGTGGAAGCAACTGTTGGCAAGTGGACCGCAGAGACGCTTGTGGAAG
>JAIQEX010000168.1 GCA_020073615.1 Terriglobia bacterium | reverse complement strand
CGCACAGATCCGGGAAACGATTGCCTACTTCTTCGAAACGTTCTCGCGCGTCGGCTCGGCATGCCAGATGGTGAAAGTGTTTCGGAAAGAAGGGCTTCTCTGTCCGTCTCGGCTCCGCGTCGGTGACACGATCGTTTTCCGGCCGCTGACCACCTGGGCGGCGTTGCGCATGCTGAACAATCCGCGATATGCGGGCGCCTACGCGTACGGGCGCCGACAATATCGGCGGGCTCTCGATGGCAAGAAGCAGGTTCAAAGGCGCGAGTCGGGTGACTGGCTCGCTTGCATTCCGAATGCTCATCCCGGCTACATCAGTTGGGAGCGATTTCAAGAGAATCTCAAGATCCTCGAGGGCAACGGTCGCGGGTACGAACTGGCGCGCGCGTCACCACCGCGGGAAGGGGCGGCGCTCCTGCAGGGACGCGCGGTGTGCGGACGATGCGGACAACACTTCCGTGTTCGCTATGCCACGCGACGAGGCAGGCAGGAAGCCTGGTATGTCTGTGATCGCGGGCACGCTAGTCGTGGCGAGCGGGATTGCCAGTCGATCGCGGGAGGTCCTATTGACCGAGCCATCGGATCGCTTGTGACGGAGAAGATGACTCCCGCGGCTGTCGAGTTGGCCATCGAAATCAGACGGGAAGTTGAGGCCCGGTGCGAGGAGGCCGACCAGTTACGCTGCCGCGCTGTGGAGCGCGCCCAGATCGAAGCGGATCTGGCACAGCGCCGATTCATGCTGGTCGATCCGAGCAACCGCCTGGTCGCCGACACCTTGGAGCGGGAATGGAACGAGAAGCTACGGGCACTGGCTGAGACGCGAGAGGAACGAGAGCGCGCGCGACGGCAGGATCATCTCGTCCTCGACGAGGCGGTCCGCCAGAGGTTGGTCGCCATGACGACGGACTTTCGCACGCTCTGGGATGATCCAGTCACGGCAAATCGCGAACGCAAACGACTCCTCGCCTACATCATCGAAGACGCAACGCTGCTCAAAATCCCGGCCGAAGGAATTACGAAAATCCACGTCCGGTTTAAGGGTGGCAGGACCGAGACGCTTACCACGCGAAACCCCAAATCATCTGCGCAGCAGATTAAAACGCGACCAGAGGTCGTGCATCTAGTCGACCAACTGCTCGACCACCATCGGGACGTTCATTCGCTCTGCCACATCAACAACGAGTGGGCGCAACGAGTCGGGGAGTAGGTCCTCATTGAAGGGCTCAACTTGCGGCAATTCCTCCCGAAGTGGTCCCGGTTTCGGCCAGTTGGTCATCGGAGCGGGCGCGATTATCTGGAAAGAGTACTCCGACATGAAGGAGGGGATGGACGCCCGCTACAAGCAGATGGAGACCGACGCCCTCCGGCGCGACGTGGGCTCGGGCAAGGTCAAGATCGACGACCTGCGGAAGCGCGGCATGACCGACGATGAGAGGCGGTGAACGCCATCGCGAGCAATCCGCGGGTCGTCGCGGGCGCGTCCATGAGCGCGACACGGTCGAACGCCGGCCGACGGGAGTTGACCAGCCTCCAGTTGAGTCCGGGTCTGCTGACGGCCTGACGCGGTCTACGCAGCGGGTCGTTGCATACCCGCGCGGGTTCGTTCCGGTTGATCAGGCGGCCCGGCGTGGCTTTACCTGACTCTCGACGAGCGCGGCTGAGGCATCCAGCGCCACCTCGAGATCGTAGTTGGCCTGCAGGTTTATCCAGAACTGAGGGCTCGTGCCGAAATACCGCGCCAAACGCAGGGCGGTGTCCGCCGAAATGGACCGCCGGCAATGCGCGATGTCGTTGATCCTGGTCACCGGGACATGGAGTTCTATCGCAAGACGATTCGCGCTGAGTCCGAGAGGCTTCAAGAAGTCCTCGCGCAACGTTTCGCCCGGATGAATCGGTGGGAGCTTTGCAGATTTCTTCGCCATGGTTTCCTCAATGGTAGTCCACGATCTCGACCGAGTAGGCATCTGAGTTCTTCCACTCGAAGCAGATGCGCCAGCGGTCGTTGATCCGGATGCTGTACTGCCCTAAACGGTCGCCAGATAGGGGCTCGAAATGGTTTCCCGGAATCGCTGCGAGATCTGACAGCGAAGCAACAGCATTCAGATGATCCAGCTTTCGCTTGGCCACGTTGTCAAAACCGGCGTACTTTCGTGTCTGTTCCCGCCGGAACAGCTTGGCCGTGTCTTTCGACCGGAACGAGCGGATCACGTCTCCATGATATACCGTCTCGCATTGAATGGCAAACGGTAAGGCATGCCTGGAAGCGTCGCAAATGCCGCACCAGCGTCGGTGCTGCCGCAAAGCCTGTCCACTGGGTTCGTCCACACGCGCGAGAGTACCCGGTCATCGACAACGAGTACCGGAACGGCGAGTCGCAGCGGTCGGCGCAGGCGACGACCAGCCGCAAGAAGTGGAACCTCACCAAGCGCCTCACGCCCGCGCAGTTGGCGGCGCTTCGGACGTTCTACGATGCCCGCAACGGCACCCACGAACCGTTCTACTTTTACGACCCGTTCGAGACGAACCCGAAGTTTTCGTACGACCCGACCGGCGCGGCGGTGACCGGCAGGTACACCGTCCGGTTCAACACTGACTGGAGCCAGTCCGTGACTCCTGGCCGGTCGGACGTGCAACTCGAACTGATCGAACTCGCTTAGGAGAAGTGCATGCCCGGAAAGTCACAGTCCCACACCGATGCCGTGCTCAATGTGCTGCGCGGCACGGACCTCAACGGAGTCGCGCCGTACGTCGGGCTATTCTCCGCGGCGCCCGCCGATGACAATTCGGCGGGCACGGAACTGGCGGGCAACGGGTACGCGCGTCAGGCCATCACGTTCGGCGCGCCCGTGACCGATGCCGGGAACGTCCGGAAGGTGTCGAACACGAACAGCATCCAGTTCGGGCCCGCGGTCGCGGACTGGTCGCAGGCAGTGGCGTTCGGCGTCTTCGCTTCCGTGGCGGGCGCGCTCCTGTATTGGGACGCCTTGCCGACCCCCAAGACCGTTCAGCAGGACGACTATGGCCAGTTCGGGGTCGGCACGCTGGTGGTGAAGGAGGACTGAGGCGATGGCAGACAACATCAACATCAGGATTCGTCCAATGCCGTGGTCCTGGTCGCGACCGAAGATATCGGCGGCGGGGTGGAAGTTCAACGCGTCAAGTTGATGCTTGGCGCTCACGGGCAGGACGGCGGCGACGTCACGGGCCCGAATCCGCTTCCTGTGGAGGTTCAAAACACCACGGACACGGACAGCCCCGTGTGGGGAAACCGAAACAAAGATCCCCAGCCGTTCGTCTGGACCGCTGACGCGGATCTGATCCTGGGCAAGGTCCTGCGACTTTGTGAACGAATTTCTAACTCGGCACACTAGCTACACCCGCTCGTCCCCCCGCAATTCCCGCACTTGTAGCAGCTCCCATTTCTCGTCATGATGCTTCCGCACTCGGCGCACAGCGGTGCGTCGGCGCTCACCGGCGCGAAGGGCAGCTCCTGCTGCGGGTCCGGTTCCGTCGGGCGTAGGGTCGTCGTCTCGCCCGCTTCCGTCACCGCGTACTCGGGGCCCAGGAACTTCGCGCCCAGCCAGCGGAATATGTAGTCCATGATCGACTTCGCGTAGGGAATCTGCTGGTTGCCCGTCCATCCGCTGGCTCGAAGCGCAGGTGCGCGAACTTGTCCACCAGGAACTTGATGGGTACGCCGTATTGCAGGTTGAAACTTACCGCCGTGGCGAACGCGTCCATCAGCCCGGAGATGGTCGAGCCCTCCTTGGCCATGGTGATGAAGATCTCGCCCGGCGCCCCGTCGTCGTACATCCCTACCGTGATGTAGCCTTCGTGGCCGCCGATCGAGAATTTGTGCGTGATCGAGCGCCGCTCGTCGGGCAGCTTGCGGCGCACCGGCCGGTACACCACCTTCTCCACCGGCGCCGCGGCCACTCCCCCGGTCACGCCCGTGGGCGCCACCGTGCCGGCCTTCTTTTCGCCCTTGCCCGAGCCCGAGCTCAGCGGCTGCACCTTCTTCGAGTTGTCGCGGTAAATGGCCACCGCCTTCAGCCCCAGCTTCCAGCTCTCGGTATAGGCGTTGACAATTTCCTCCACCGAGCATTCCTCGGGCATGTTGATGGTCTTCGAAATCGCCCCCGAAATGAAGGGCTGCACCGCCGCCATCATGCGCACGTGGCCCATATAGTGGATGGAGCGCACGCCGTTCTGCGGCCGGAAACTGCAGTCGAATACCGGCAAGTGCTCGGGCTTCAGGTGGGGCGCGCCCTCGGTCGTTCCCGTGGCGTCGATGTGGCTGACGATCTGCTCCACCTGCGCCGGCGAATACCCCAGCTTGATCAGCGCCGCCGGCACGGTGTTATTGACGATCTTGATCACCCCGCCGCCCACCAGCTTTTTGTACTTGATCAGCGCCAGGTCGGGCTCGATGCCCGTGGTGTCGCAGTCCATCATGAACCCGATGGTGCCCGTGGGCGCGATCACCGTGACTTGCGCGTTGCGATAGCCCGAGTGGCGCCCCGATTCGTACGCTTCGTCCCAGCACTCCCGCGCGCCGCGGTACAGCGCCGCCGGAATGTTGTGCCCGTTGATGCGGTCCACCGAGTCGCGGTGCATGCGGATCACTTCCAGGAACGGCTGCTCATTCACCGCATAGCCGGCGAAGGGCCCCACGGCTTCAGAGATCCGCGAGCTGGTCAGGTACGCCTGCCCGCACATTACCGCGGTAATGGCGCCGGCGTAGTCGCGGCCCTGATCGCTGTCGTAGGGCACGCCCATGGACATCAGCAGCGCGCCCAGGTTGGCGAAGCCCAGTCCCAGCGGCCGGAACGTATGCGAATTCTCGCCGATCTTCTGCGTGGGATAGCTGGCGTTGTCGACGATGATCTCCTGCGCCAGGATCATGGTATCCACCGCGTGGCGGAACGCCTCCACGTCGAACTGCCCGTCCGGTCCCACGAACTTCATCAGGTTCAGCGACGAAAGGTTGCACGCCGAATCGTCCAGGAACATATATTCCGAGCAGGGGTTGGAGGCGTTGATGCGCGCCGTGTTCTTGCACGGGTGCCAGCGGTTCACGGTGGTGTCGAACTGCATGCCCGGGTCGCCGCATTGGTGCGTGGCCTCGGCGATCTGCCGCATCAGGTCGCGCGCCTTCTTGCGCGCTACCGGCTGGCCGGTGGCCACCGCCTTGGTCCACCAGTCGCCATCCCCCTGCGCCGCCTCCATGAAGTCGTCGGTGGCGCGCACGCTGTTGTTGGCGTTCTGGAAGAAAATCGAGCTGTAGGCCTCGCCATCGAGCGACGAATCGTAGCCCGCCTCCACCAGCGTATACGCCTTCTTCTCCTCCTTCGCCTTGCACCAGATGAACGGCTCGATGTCGGGATGGTCCGCGTTGAGGATCACCATCTTGGCCGCGCGGCGCGTCTTGCCGCCCGATTTGATCACCCCGGCGAACGCGTCGAATCCCTTCATGAAGGAGAGCGGCCCGCTGGCGCGCCCGCCGCCCGAAAGCACCGCGTCCTCTTCGCGCAGCGCGGAGAGGTTCGTCCCCGTGCCCGAGCCCCACTTGAACAGCATGCCCTCGGTCTTCGCCAGGTCGAGGATCGACTCCAGCGAGTCCTTCACCGAGACGATGAAACAGGCCGAGCACTGCGGGCGCACCACGCCGCTCTCGAGCTTGCCCACCTTGTCCGCCTTCTCGTCGTAGATCCAGCCGTAGCCGCGGGCCTCCTTGACGCCCACGTTGAACCACACCGGCGAATTGAAGCAGGCTTTCTGCGTGAGCATCAGGTGGGCCAGCTCGTGGCGGAAGTTTTCGCCGTCCTCGGCGGTCTTGAAATAACCGTCCTTCTTGCCCCATTCGGCGATGGTATCCACCACCCGCTCCACCAGTTGCGCCACCGACCGCTCGCGCTCCGGCGACCCGGCCTTCCCGTAAAAATACTTGCTGGCCACGATATTGGTGGCCGTCTGGGACCAGTCCACCGGCACCTCGATATCGCGCTGCTCGAAGATTACAGAGCCTTTATCGTTGCCGATCGAGGCCGTGCGCGTCTCCCATTGGACCTCGTCATAAGGAGTCTTCCCGGACTCCAGCCGGGAGGTAAAATAACGCGGGAATGAAATCCCGACCTTTGTTTTCTTCGTTTTGCTCTTCAATGCTTCCATTTTCGCACTCAAAACCACGGTCGTCTGCCCCATTGCCGTTCTCCCTCTGCGCTGCTTCTGTTACTAGAAACGCCTCCGTAATAGTGCCCCAATATATAGTATAACGTCAAGAAGTTTATCTATATGCTGTGTGTTGAGGTTACAGGGACGCTGTTAACATGGGCACATTGGAGGGGTACAGGCAGGCGGTTTATCATGCAGGGACAAGGAGCCACGCGACGACCACTTTCACCTGCAACCTGTGCGGACGCTCGAACCGCCTGCCGGAGACGCCCCCCGAGCCGGAAACGCCCACCTGCGCATCCTGCGGTTCCAACGTCCGCACGCGAGGCCTCATCCACATGCTGTCCCAGGAGCTGTTCGGCTCACCCCTGCTGCTGACCGAGTTTCCCCGCGTCAAGAGCCTCCGCGGTCTCGGCACCAGCGACAGCGAATCGTATGCCAACCGGCTGGCCGACAGGTTCGATTATCGCAACACCTTCCTTCACCGCGAGCCGCGCTTCGATATCGTCCATCCCTCCAGCGACGAATTCGGCCGCTACGATTTCCTGCTCTCGAGCGAAGTGCTGGAACACGTTCTGTCGCCGGTGGAGACGGCGTTGCAGAATGCCTGCCGCATGCTCAAGCCTTCCGGCGTGTTCGTCTTCACCGTCCCCTACTCGCTCGAAGCCACCACCAGCGAGCACTTCGCCGGCCTTCACGACTTCGGCTTCGCGCAGCTTTCCGACCGCACCCTGCTGGTCAACCGCACTTCACAAGGCGAAGTCCGCGTGTTCGACGACCTGATCTTCCACTGCGGCGGCGGGTCAACCCTGGAGATGCGGGAGTTTTCCGAAGCGGGACTTCGGAGCCTGCTCGCCACCGCCGGCTTTACGGAAGTGCGCATCGATGGCGAGGATCATCCCGAGTCCGGCATCGTGCGGCGCTACTCCTGGTCGCTCCCCATCGCCGCCCGCAAGGGTCCGTTTGCCTTCAGCAAGGATGCCACGCGCGATCTCGCGGAGCAGTATCAGGAGTCGCAGAAGCGCCTGCAGAGTCTGCTGCGCTCCTTCCTGCTGCGCCTGGCGCTCAAAATGCGCCTCCTGGGTCAGCGAGCCGGCGCGAAACGGAACACTTCGAACACCGGGCGGCCATAGCGATCGCCGATGGCAGCCACCATCTGGCGCGCGTAGCCGGTCTCCGCCGCCAGGCGCACCGTCTTTTCGGTGACGCCCCGGAAGACTTCCGCCTCTTTGAAACGGCCGATGAAGAGCGACCCGCCGCCGGTCACGCGCCGTACCATCTCCTCGCGATCCCCCTGGGTCAGCACCGGCTTGTTGATGGGGTCCGATCCCTCGCGCACCCGCAGTTTTCCGTCAGACACCAGGCGCAGGCTGTCCATGATCCCCCAATCGATGCAGAAGACGTTCTCCGCGGGCGTGCCCTTCACGGCCGCGGCCAGGGGGAAGATGGCATCGGTCCAACTCACCGACCCCGCGCCGTTCCGCGACATCCGGACGTAATACTCGTTGGTCACCAGCAGGTGCGAGACGATCAGCGCGAGCGCGGCCGCTCCCAGAACCGGGAGTCCCGCGCGGCCCAGCCGCCGGGAGGCGGCGGCGAACGATACCGCCACAAACGCCATCGGCAGCGGCCACAGCAGGATGGTGTGATGCACGCTGCCGCCCGCGCCCGCGGTGGTGGCCATCTGGATCCAGGCCAGCGCCAGGGCGATGAGCGCGGCCAGGATGGTGCGCAACGCAGCCCCGCGCGCCAGAACCGCCAGCAGAATCGCCAGCAGGAAGGCGTAGACCAGGAGGTTGTTGCGCGGGCGTCCGGCCAGTTCGGAAATCCGCTGCGCCGTGCCCCCCGGGGGATGCGGCTGCGGCGTTTCCCAGTCCTCGGCGGTCATGTAGCCGAACAGTCCTCGCCCGTCCACCGTATGCAACAGCATGCGCGATTTGCCGGGCAGGTCGCTGAAATCGCGGTGGAAAGTTCCGCGAAATGTCGCGCCGTGGTTCTGCGCGTTGAACAGCAGCAGCGGCAGTACCCCCACCGTGAAACTCAACAGGGCGATTCCCGCGCGCCGCCACGTCAGCAGGCCCAGAACCCGGCGCGGCATCACCAGCAGCACGCCGATGCCGAGTCCCGAGAGCATCCACGCCGCCAGCGCTTTGTCCCACATCGCCAGGCCGAAGAGGAAGAAGCCGAGAGCCAGGTAGCGCTGGTGCCGCTCCTGGTAGAAGCGCGCCAGGGCCGCCATGGCGCCGATTTCGAGCAGGTGTTGCAGGGCCACCGGGCCCCAATCGAAACAGGTGGTCAGCAGATAGGTCGAATCCGCCGCCAGCAGCCAGGCGCCCAGCACCGCGGCCCGCTCGCCGCTGATCCGGCGCAGCAGCAGATAGAAGAGCCAGATGCTCGCCGCCCCGGCCAGTAGCGCAGGCTCGCGCACGGCCCATATAGTGGTGCCGAAAACCCGCAGAATGGGCGCGTAGATCCACGTCTTCAGCGTTCCCAGGTAGGCCATCAGCATGAGCGGGAAATGCGAGTGCCACACGCGCACCACGATTCCCCCGCGCGGTTGCAGAATCGGCACGGCGAAGAGGGCTTCGTCGTCCTCGATCCCCAGGCGGGGAATGAAAGCCTGTCCCGCCAGCAGGAAGGTGAGGCACGCCGCCAGCGCCATCTGCCTGGCGCGCAGCTTGACTGGACTAGCTGGAGGCTGAGCGCTAATAGCTGACAGCTTACTACGCCACGTCGGCGGCAGCGGCCAAGCCCTGCCTGCCGGCGCGCATCGGCGTCAAGTCGAAATGGCGATACGCGGAGGCCACCACGCGCTCCACTTCGTCCGGCACCAGGGGCTGCGCCAGAAGATCGAAGCCGCCAATGTTCAGCACTTCGGCCCACAGCGAATCGTCCGCCGAGCGGGAGGTCACCACCAGTTGCGGAGGATGCGCCAGGCGGCGCAGGTCGCGCAGCACCTTCTTCCAGTCCCAGTGCGGAACATTGCTTTCGGCAATCACCACCTGGACCGGGTTCCGTTCCAGGCACTGCATGGCCAGCCGCCGGTTCCGCGCCTCGAAAAGCCGCCAGCCGAGCTTGCGGAAAACGTCGTAGATCAGCAGCCGGTCTTTTTCGTATTCACCCACTAGTAAAGCGGATACTGCACTCTGTAACGTTGCGCGGTCTTTCATGAATACCCCCCAGGGCAGTCGAACGCAAAAATTAACTCGAAGTGGGCCGGGCGAAACGATCTTTGCCGCTTTCTTCCAGATTAACCGTTCTGCAAAACTGCGTACCAAAAATAACCGGGCCTGTATGTAATATTACGTGTGGAACAGCACTTTTTCCGTCTCGGCTCCGGTCGCGGAGTCCCGCAAGTGGACACCCGCCGCCGCGCGAGCGTCACGCAAGCTGCCGGAATAGGCATGTTCCGCGGTTGAATGTTGGCATGGCAAGTGCGGTTACTAACCTACTATGTCCCTTGCCAACGACGTCCGGTTTGCGTTCCGCCAGTTGCGCAAGAGCCCCGCGTTCACGGTTGTGGTGCTGGCCACCCTGGGACTCTGCATCGGCGCCAACACCGCCATCTACAGTGTGCTGGACGCCGTCCTGCTGCGCGCCGCGCCGTATCCCGAGCCCGACCGTCTGGCCCTGGTGACCACCGTGTGGTGGCAGAACGGCAAGCAGGACAGCGACACTTCCCAAACCGGGGCGCAGTTTGAAGGGGTTCGCGACCGCGTTCCGGGCCTGGATGTGGCCGCCTTCTCGGGAGACAACGGCGCCAACTTCTCCAGCCCCGGCCACCTGGAATACATCCGGCAGCAGCGCGTCTCCACCGGATTCTTCCGCGTGATGGGCGTGGCGCCGCAATTCGGGCGCGAGTTCGAGCCCGCCGAAGACCAGGCCGGCGGTCCGCCCGTGGCCGTCCTGAGCTACGGCTTCTGGCAGCGGATCTTCCACGGCGACGCCGCGGCCCTCGGCCGCTCCATCGATCTGCGGGGCGAGCCCTACACCGTGGTCGGCGTCATGCCGCGCGGCTTCCGCGTCACCAGCCCCATCGACGTATGGACCCCCCTGCGGCCCGCGCGCACCGGCGAAGGCAGTGGTTCGAACTACGGCGTCGCCGCGCGGTTGAAGCCGGGGGTATCGTGGGCCGCGGCTGCGCAACAGTTGAAGGCCCTCAGCCGCGGGATGGATGGCGTCAACGTGCCGCCCGGCGTCTCCTTCGAGGAGCGCATCGTTCCCTTCCAGCGCGGCGTGTCCAGCGAGCGCCGGAGCGAGCTGCTGGTCACCTTCGGCGCCGTGCTGGTGGTGCTGCTCATCGGCTGCGTCAACATCGCCGGGCTGCTGCTGGCGCGGGCCGGCGCGCGCGAACGCGAAATCGCCACGCGCATGGCCCTGGGCGGGGGCCGCGCGGCCATCGTCCGCCAATTGCTGGTCGAGAGCCTGCTCCTGGCGCTGGGAGGCTGCGCCGTGGGCATCGCCCTGGGGAGTTTCGCCATCGACTGGCTGAAGCGCCTCGGAGCCGCCGATTTCGCCCTGTGGCATCCCATCGAGCTCGACGCGCGCGTGCTCGCCGCCATGCTGGCGATCTCCCTGCTCACCAGCCTGCTGTTCGGGCTCGCGCCCGCCATCCAGACCAGCCGCCTCGATATCCGCTCCGTGCTGATCGAAGCCGGCCGCGGCGTGGCCGGCGGCCGCCGCCGCTGGTCGCGCCATGCGCTGGTGGCCGGCGAAGTGGCCTTGAGCCTGGTGCTCCTGGTCAGCGCCGGCCTGCTGGTGCGCACGCTTGCCCATCTCAACGGGCTCAGTCCCGGCTTCGATCCCCGCCACGTGATCGCCGCCGGAGCTTCCCTCCAGGATGCCCGCTATCAAACCAGCGCGGCCGTCAACCGCCTGTACGGCGCAACCCTGGACCGGATCCGCGCCATTCCCGGCGTCGAGAGCGCCGCCGTGGCGCTCACCCTGCCCTACGAACGCCCGCTCAACGACGGGTTTCAGCTCGAGGGCGAAGACGGCAAGTATCACGGAACCGAGGTCGTGTACATCACCCCGGGCTATTTCGACACCTTGCGCATCCCCCTGCTCCGCGGCCGCCCGATTCAGGCTTCCGACACCGCCGGCAGCGCCCCGGTAGCGGTGGTGAGCCAATCGCTCGCCTCCAAGTACCTTCGCGGCGTCGAGGCCATCGGCCGCCACCTCAAGATGGAAGGAGTGACCATGGAGATTGTCGGCGTGGTGGGCGACGTCGAGCAGCACAGCGGCCTGGGCAACTTCGGTCCCATCTCGCTCGAGCCCACCATCTATACTCCGGTCTCTCAGGCCTCGAGCGGATTCCTCCGCGTGATCCACACCTGGTTTGCGCCCCAGTGGGTGATCCGCGCCGCCGGTCCCATGGGCGCGCTCACGCCGCGCGTCGCCGCCGCGGTCGCCGCCGTCGATCCCCGATTGCCCATCGCCAGCTTCCAGACCATGGAGCAGTTGCAGGGCGTCTACACCCGCGGCCAGCGCTACGACGCGGCTCTGTTTTCCATCCTGGCCGGTCTCGCGCTCCTGCTCGCGGCCATCGGCCTTTACGGCCTGATCGCGCAATCCATCACCGGGCGCATGCACGAGCTGGGCGTGCGCATGGCCCTGGGCGCCACGGCCCCGCAGACCATCGTCAACGTGATGAAGCCCGCCCTCCTGCTGGCCCTGGTGGGCGTCGCCGCCGGCTATGGATCGTCGCTCGTGGCCGTGCGCTTCCTGCGGCACCTGCTATGGGGCATCCAGCCGACCGATCCGCTCACCTTCATCGCCACCGCCGCCATCCTCCTGGCCGTGGCCCTGCTGGCCAGCCTCATCCCCGCGCTGCGCCTGCTGCGCCTGGACCCGGCGCGAACCCTGCGCAGCGAGTAGCATTCCGCGGGCGGGCGTCACTTGAATCTGGGCGGATAGTTGTCGAACGCCTTCTTCACCATGTCGTCGAGCTTGCCTTCGATCTTGGCCGCGTCGCGCTTTTCCTCGCGGGCGATGGCGCGCCACACCAGCGAGCGCGTGGCCGGGTTGCGCAAGTCGATCACCAGCGTGCCTTCGGTATAGGGCACCTTCACCACCCGCGTGCCCCACCCCCGCCAGCCCGCCGGGTATCTCTCGATCTCCGCCTTGCGCACCGCGCCGAGCGTATAGCGCACGTTGAGATCGGCCCGCCCCTCGGGCACGAAGGCGAGCCCTTTCGCCTCCAGGGATTTCCGAACGCCGGCGTCCAGCCGCTTCCGGACCAGTTCGTTGTTCAGCGACGGGTTCTTGCTGTTGAGGCGCCCGTCGCGGATGGCGAAGGTCCTGAACTGGGAGAACTCCGCGGCTTGGTCGGCCTCGATTTCAATCTTCTGCGCGGCCGCCGCGAGCGCGGCCAGCAAACCAATGGCGAGGATCTTCATAATCGGCTCATCTGATTCTACATTCCAGCTTCTAGAGTCCTTACCCAAGAGATTGTAATGTAAATGAGTCAAGTTTTCAGGCGACGAGTTTTTCCTCCTTGCAGCAGCGGTCAATCTCCGTCTGGAGACGATCGAAGGCGGCCCGGAGAGGAGAGTCTCCGGGTGGACCAGCGGGCATGATTTGAGCGAGTTTTGGACGCAACAGGCGCGCGTAGGTTCGCGTGAAGAACAGGGCAATGCGCAGGCCCGCCGGGGTAAC
>JAIQEX010000167.1 GCA_020073615.1 Terriglobia bacterium | reverse complement strand
TCTTCGCTACAGGGAACCGGAAAGATGCCGATAGGACCATTGGGAGGATATTCTGAAGACGACTGCGTACCGGATCTGTGCCATCCTGTTCGCGGTAATCGTGCTGGCGGGTGAAAAACCGGCCCGCCCGGCGCGCGACTATTATCTCGGCGTTCACGGCAGCGACACCAACCCCGGTACGCGTGCCCGGCCCTGGCGCTCCATCGCCCGGGTCAATCGAGCGCGATTCGCGCCCGGAGACCGCATCTTACTGCGCGCCGGTGAAGCGTTCACCGGCAACCTGGTGTTGGACAGCCGCAGTGTATCTACCGCCGCGCGCCCCATCACCGTGGGTTCCTGGGGCGGCGGCCGCGCGCTGGTCGAAGCGGGTGAAGGAAGCGGCATTGCGGTCCACAACATCGGCGGAGTCGTGGTGCGCGACCTGGTAGTGGCGGGCTCTGGCGGCGCGCGGAATCGGGGCGGCGGCGTGGTGGTGCTCAACGATCTGCCGGGGGACCGGAAACTCGCCTTCATCCGCATCGAAAACGTGGAAGCCCGCGGGTTCCTCCACGCGGGCATCTATGTCGGAGGGCCTTCCGGCCCGTGGAGCCCGGCGCACTCCGCCAGGGGACAACCCGGCTTTCGCGATGTGCGCATCAGCCGCGTGGTGGCGCACGACAACGTGTATATCGGCATTCACGTCGGGGGACGCTGGGACTCCGGTTACGGCAACCAGGACGTGACCATCGCGGACTCGGCCGCCTACGATAACGCGGGCGACCCCGGCTACCGCGCCAGTCACAGCGGCAACGGCATCCTGCTGAGCGATACCGATGGCGGGACCATCGAGCGCTCGGTGGCCTTCCACAACGGAGCCCGGAACGGTAGCCGCGGCGGCGGTCCGGTGGGCATCTGGGCGCATGACGCCAACCGCGTCACCATACGCTCCTGCCTTTCGTTCGACAACCGGACGCCCGGCGCGAGCGACGGCGGAGGTTTCGATTTCGACGGCGGCGTTTCCAACTCCACCCTGGAGTACAACTACAGCAGTGGGAACGATGGGCCCGGCTTCCTGGTGTGGAACTACCCCGAAGCGCCGCATGCGCTCGAAAACAACACCATCCGGTACAACGTCAGCCTGGGCGACGGACAGCGCAATTCCTACGGGGGCATTCATATCGGCTCCGCCGGAGAGGCCGTGCGCAACATCGAAGTCCACCACAACACGGTGGTCAGGCGGTTCCCGCCCGGCGGGCGGCCCAAGCCACTCTGGGTGGGAGGGGGGACCACCGGCATTCACGTCTGGAACAACCTGCTGGTGGCCGCGGGCGACGCGCCGGTCATCGAGCTCGCCGGCGGTGCGGTCGGCGTCGTCTTCGAAGGCAATGTTTACCTGTCCGCGGGCCGGCCCTTTATGGTCCTCGACCATGGACGCGCGGCGCCGGACCTCGCGGCCCTGTTTGCGCTGGCCCGGGAGCTGCCAGGCCTTCTCGGGGCCGGGGCGACGGCCGGTTGTGTCCCGGACCCGGGGGCCCTGGCGCGCTACTGGGCCAAGGTGGGGCAGACGCCCTCGTCCGCGCGCGACCCCCTGGCCGCGCTCTTACGCTCGTTGTCGATTTTTGCGCAGGACCGGGCCCTACCACGCTCCGCGTCCGGCGGAGAAGGGAGCGAAGCACGGTGAAGGCCCTCGCCGCGACCATCGTTCTCTCCCTCGTGCTGGCCGAGCCGGCGTTGCGTCTCCATGCAGCCTCCCCGCCGGTCCTGACCTCGGTGGATCAGGTTCTGGCGCTGCCACCGGCCGAACGGCTCAGCCGCCTCACGGTGCGCCTGCGCGGCACCGTGCTCGAATACGGCGTGTTCCGCTATCAGGGCGTCGACTATCCCAACCTGTTCCTGCACGACGGCGGAATGGGAATCCACGTGGTCCTCGGCAGGCGCCGATTCCAGTTGCGCACCGGAGACCGGGTGGAGCTTACCGGGGTAACGGGAGAAGATGCCGGAGCGCCGGTGGTCCGCGACCCTACAGTGCGGCGTTTGGACGGCGGAAGACCGCCGCCGCCCTTGCCGGTGAACTATCCGGAGCTAGCCGCCGGCCGCTTTTTCTCGCAGTGGGTCGAGGTGCGCGGCACCATCCGCTTCGTGTACACAGAGGATCGCTGGGCCACCATGGACCTGGTGATGGACAGCGGCACGGTAGAGCTGCTCATCGAAGACCTGGCGTCCGAGGGCCGCCCGTGGGACGTGGAGAAGCTGCTGGGGGCCCGTGTGCGCGTCTCCGGCACCGTGGCCCAGACGCTGTTCGAGTCCCACGTGAGGATTTACGTGCCGGGGAGCGGGAGAGAACACATCACCGTGGAAACACGCCCCGACGGCAGCGTGGCGTCGCCGCGCTCTCTCACAGCGGCGGAGCTTGCCGGCCGGCGCGGCGGCGCGCGCGCCGGAGGCCGGGCGCGTGTAGAGGGCGTGGTGACCCTGGTGCAGGGCAAGACCGCTGCCATCGAGGACGCCACCGGCAGCCTCTTCGTCACTTCGCGAGCCCCGATCCAGGCCTCGCCCGGCGACCGGGTGCAGGCGACGGGCTTCGTTACGGAGTCCGAAATCCAGCCCAACCTGACGTACGCCTCCATCAGCCGGATCGCGCCGGGCCAGCCGGTTCCGCCCAAGCGGGTGAGCGCGCGCGGCGTGATTGCAGCGCGCCTGCACGCCGCGCTGGTCGAGTTGCAGGGCCGGGTGGTCACGGCGGCGTGGAGCGGCGACCGCCTCCAGCTCGTGCTGGAGGATGACAACGTGCTGTTTGGCGCGGAACTGCTCCGTACCCCGTCTGTCCTCCAGCTTCCGCGCCAGGGCAGCACCTGGCGGCTGACCGGCGTGGTGCGCCTGGACCGCGAGGGACCGGGAAGGGGGCTCCGCGCCTTCACTGTTCTGATGGGCTCGGACCGCGGCCTGGTGCTGGTCCGCCAGGCATCCTGGTGGACGCTGGGGCGGCTGCTCTCCGCCCTGGCGCTGGCCATCGGGCTGATGCTGGCCTCGGCCGGCGGGATGTTCGCGCTGAAACGCCAGGTCCGCCGCCAGACCGAGGTCATCCGCCAGCGGCTGCAAAGCGAAACCGCGCTGGAACGGCGCTACGGCGAACTGTTCGAAAACGCCAACGACATGATCTTTGCCTGCGGCCTGGCGGGCGATTTGAAAACCATCAATGCCGCCGGCGAGCGCATCACCGGCTACTCCCGCCGGGAGTTCGCGCAACGGAACATCCTGGAGCTGGTGGTCGAAGAGCAGCGCCGCGACATCGCCGCCCAGCTGGAGGCGTTGGCCCAGGGCGGCGAGGCGGCCCGCTTCGAAATGGAGATTGCCTCGCCGCGCGGCGGGCGCATCACGCTCGAAGTGAACGGCCGCGTCATGCGCCAGCCCGACGGGACGGCGCAGGTGCAGGCCATTGCGCGCGACGTCACCGCGCAGCGCGAGGCGGCGGCGGCATTGCGGCGCGCCAAGGAAGCCGCCGAGGCCGCCAGCCGCGCCAAGGGCGATTTCCTGGCCAATATGAGCCACGAGATCCGCACCCCCATGAACGGCATCATCGGCATGACCGAGCTGGTACTGGCCACGCCGCTCAACGAGGAGCAGCGCGAGTGTCTCTCGTCGGTCAGGGAATCGGCCGATTTGCTGCTGGCGGTGATCAACGATATCCTGGATTTTTCCAAGATCGAAGCGGGAAAGATCGAACTCGAACGCGCCCCGTTTGCGCTGGGCGACGCCCTGGAGGCGGCCGTGCAATCCTTTGCGCTGGCGGCGCGCCGCAAGGGGCTGGAGCTGGTGTGCGCCATTGCGCCGGATGCTCCCGAAGTAGTGCTCGCCGACCGCGTGCGTCTCACCCAGGTGATCAACAATCTGGTCGGCAACGCCGTGAAGTTCACCGCAGCGGGCGAAATCGTGGTGGACGTTGCCGGCGTGGGACCGCGCCACGGCGATGGGCCGTCCGTCCGCCTGCGGTTCTCGGTGCGCGATACCGGCATCGGCATCCCGCTCGAAAAGCAGGCCTCGATCTTCGAAAGCTTCTCTCAGGCCGACACCTCCACCACGCGCCGCTTTGGCGGCACGGGCCTGGGCCTGTCGATCTCCTCGCGGCTGGTCCAGTTGATGGGCGGCCGGCTGGTGGTCGAGAGCCGGCCCGGCGTGGGCAGCGTCTTTTCCTTCGAGATCGCGCTCGACGCGGCGCCGCAGGCCGAGCCTGGGGGCGCGGCCCTCCTGGAGGGCGTGCGCGTCCTGATCATCGGCGATAGTCCGGCCAGCCGGGCCACCCTCGAGAGGACCATTGCGGGATGGGGCGCGTGGGTGGAGGGGTCGGGCGCGGCACAGGGGGCCGCCCGGGCGCTGGCAGCGCAGGTGGAGGGTCGCACCTTTGACGTTCTGGTGGTGGACTCGAGGGCGCCCGCCGCCGCGGAAGGGCTGATCGAAGAACTGGCGACGCAGGGGGTGGATGGAGCCCACATGATCCTGCTCTCTCCGGCGATAACCGCGGAGTCGCATCAACTGGCGGCGCGTCACGGCCTGGCGGGCCACCTCGGCCGGCCGGCGAAGCGCCGGGACCTGATGCAGGCCCTGGAGCGCGCGCTGGGGCGGGGAGTCCCGAAGGGGCAGCCGGCGGCACCCGGACCCGGCGGCCTGGCGGCACTCTCTGCCGCGCTGGGCGGCAGCTTGAACCTGCGGGTTTTGCTGGTGGAAGACAACCGCGTCAACCAGATGGTAGCCTGCAAGATACTGGACCGGCTCGGCTGTTCGGTGAAGATCGCCGGCGATGGGGGCGAGGGCGTCGAGGAATGGCAGCGCGGCTCTTACGACCTGATCCTGATGGACGTGCAGATGCCCGGGATGGACGGCCTGGAGGCCACCCGCGCGATCCGCCGTCTGGAGCGGGAACGCTCGGCCGGACGAATACCCATCATTGCCATGACGGCGCATGCCCGTCCCGAGGACCGGGAACAGTGTCTGGCCGCCGGCATGAATTCCTACATCACGAAGCCGGTCGTTATTGCCACGCTGGTGGCAGCGCTTTCGCAATTTGCCCCGGCGCCGGCCGGCCGGACTCACTAAAGAGTTGAACCGGTTCAGCCGATATGATTCGTATGTCGGGATTCCGTTACCGTATTGCGCAGGTTGTACTGACCGGGGCGCTGTTGGCCCCGCTGTGGTGCCAGCAGGATCGCGCCACCATAGATGGGACCGTCCGGGACGCTAGCGGAGCGCTGGTGCCGCGCGCCGCCGTCGCAGTCACGGGTGTCGATACCGGGGCGCTGTATCGCGCGGCTACCAATGAAGCCGGACAGTATGCCTTGCCCAACCTGCCAGTCGGCGCGTATCGCCTGGTCTTCGAAAAAGCGGGGTTTAAGCAGTGCGTCCGGGACGGCATTCGCGTTACGGTCGGCCAGGTGGTCCGCCTGGACGTGCAATTGGAGGTAGGGGACCGCACCGACGTGGTGCAGGTGACCGACGGGGCGTCGCCTTTGCAGACCGCCATACCGGAAGTGGGGACGCTGCTCGAGAACCAGCGGGTCGTCGGCCTGCCCCTCAGCTTCGCCGGCGGACGCAGCCCGGAAGACTTCGCCTACAGGCTGGTCAACGGTGTGTCGGGGGACAACTGGACCAGCCATGTGAACGGCAGCCCGGGGTTCTCCAAGGAGGTGCTGCTGGACGGCGCTTCCATCACTACTTACATCGCCGGGCATTTCGGCGAATCCAGCGTTTCCCTGGAGGCGATCGAGGAATTTCGCGTCGAGACCAGCGGCTTCGGCGCCGAGTTCGGACGCACCGGAGGAGGCATCTTCAATTTCGTGCTGAAATCCGGCCTCAACCAGCCGCATGGCAGCCTGATGGGGGAGTTGCGCAACGAGTGGATGGACGCCAACAGCTTCGTCAACAACTTCTACGGGCGTCCCAAACAACGCGACCGCCGCGGCAACTACGCCTTCTCGTTCGGCGCTCCGGTCGAGATACCGGCTTTGTACAAGGGCAGGAATAAGACGTTCTTTTACGCCGCCTATGAGAAGTACGGGGAATCCAATGCGGGGTTGGGCAGCCCGAGCGTAACCGTGCCGCTGCCGGAGTGGTGGGACGGCAAGATGGGCGCCTATCTCACCGGCCAGGCGATCGGTTCCGATGCGCTGGGCCGGAGCATCCTGCGCGGCGCCATCTACGATCCGGCTACCACCCGCACCGAGAACGGCAAGGTGGTGCGCGACCCGTTCCCCGGCAACATCATTCCGCCGGAACGCATCTCGCAGGTGTCCCGGCAGCTCGGCGCCATCATGAAGAAATACTACGCGCCCCAGGTGCGGCTGGCGGACGGCTCGTATGCCATGATCGACAACAGCTTTTTCCCCGTGTCCACCACCACCAGGTTCGACCAGAGCCAGTTTTCGCTCAAGCTGGACCACAACATTTCCGAGCGGCACAAGCTGAGCGGATCGTTTGCCTGGGTGGACCGCCCGCGCGTGCTGGTCGACGCCGGCGGCGTGTGGGATGCCCAGTCGCCCGACGGCGGCCCGTTGTCGCGCGCGCGACTGCAGGACGTCCAATCCACCATGGGCCGGCTGGCCTACGACGCGGTGTTGCGTCCCGACCTGCTGAACCATCTGATGCTGGCGCTGAATCGCCAGATCAATCCCAGCCAGTCCGCCCACCACAACGAGAACGGCGGGGCGCAGCTCGGAATCGCGGGAATCGGCCAGAATGCCAATTTCCCGGAGATCTATCTGGATGGCGGCGACCGCGTCACCTTCCCGGTCCTGGGATACCAGACCGATAACCTGCTGGCGGCGACTTCGTACGAGCTCCAGAATACGCTGTCGTGGGCCCACGGCCGGCACCTCCTGAAATTCGGCTTCGACGCACGGCGCGACGCGTTAAACGTGCGCGACATCTCCGGTCCCGCGCAGTTCCATTTCTCGAGCGCGCTGACCGGCTTGCCGGGATTCAACCAGACCGGCAGCCCGTTTGCCAGCATGTTACTCGGCGACGTCACTTCGGCCAGCGTTACGGTGGACACGCCGACCGGGTCGCGCTTCGCCTATTACGGGCTGTTTGTGCAGGACGATTTCAAGATCGCTCCACGGCTCACCCTGAACTTCGGCTTGCGCTGGGACTATCAGCCGGTCCAGACCGAGCAGTTCGACCGGCTCAGCAACTTCTGCACCACCTGCATCGACCCGCTCCTGGGGATTCCCGGCGCCATGGAGTACGCCGGCGCCGGACCGGGCCGCACCGGCAGGCCGGGCTTCGAACAGAACGATAGGAAAAACTTCGGCCCCCGCATCGGCTTTGCTTTTCAGGCGCGTCCCGGCCTGGTGTTGCGCGCCGCCTACGGGATTTTCTACGCGCCGCGCGTGGCCAACGACTGGTCTGGTTCCCCCTATGGTCAAAAGATGGGCTTCACCAGCCAGGATGTCGTGAACAACCCCGGCAACAACCTTGCGGCTTTCAACTGGGACCAGGGTTATCCGGGGAAGGTTGCGGCCGCGTACCCGGACCCGTCGCTCGCCCAGACCGTCTATGGGCCAGTCCACTGGGATCCCCAAGGCGGCAAGGTTCCCTACGTCCAGCAATGGAACGCCAACTGGCAATTCAGCCTACCCCGGCAGGTGGTTGTCGATCTGGGCTACCTGGGCAACAAAGCCACCGGCCTCTACGCCAACTCCCTGGAGAATCTGAACCAGATTCCGGCGAGCGCGCTGGCGCTCGGGGATACGCTCGGACAATGGGTCGACAGCCAGGCGGCGATTCCCGCCGCAGCCGTGGCCCTTGGGGCGCGCTATCCTTTCGGCTCGTCCGGCACGTGGATCCCCGTGCAGCAAACTCTGCAACCGTTTCCCCAGGTCCCCTACTGGAGCACGGTGTTCGGCTATAACGCGCCGCTCGGCTTTTCCACCTGGCACGCGCTTCAGGTCAGTGCGACGCGGCGCCTGGCGTCGGGCCTCACATGGATGGCCAACTACAGCTTCTCCAAGGCGATTTCCAATTTGGACAGCGCCTTCAATACGTGGTCGAACTACGGGCGCCCGCTGGATTATTACAACCTCGGCCTGGAGAAGTCCGTGGCATCGTTCGATCAGACGCACGCCCTGAAATTCGCCGTCAGCTACCAGTTGCCGATCGGCCGGGGCAAGACATTCGGATCGCAATGGCCCAAGGCGTTGAACGCTATTGCCGGCGGCTGGACGGTCCAGGTTCTGGGCAACTACGCCACCGGATTCCCGCTGTCCTTCACCGGGACCGGCATCGCCAATACCAACTTCGCCACCAACCGGGCGGTGATGGTAGACCCGGGCGGAGCTTCGCTTTATGCGGGCTTCGACGCCGCGCACTTCGATCTGTCCACCGTCTCCACTCCGGGCGAACGGGCCAACCTCTACGTGAACACCGCGCTGGTGACCGATGCCCCCCGTTACGGCCTGGGCAATGCCTCTTTCCTCACTTCGCAGATCCGGGGCTTCGGCTCGGCGACGGAGGATGGCAGCCTGCAAAAGAACTTCCTGGTGCGCGAGGGCATGCGCCTACAGTTCCGCCTGGAGTTCTTCAACCTTCTCAACCGCCACCGTTTCTCGAGCATCGAAACCAACGCGGCCAGTCCCCTGTTCGGCCAAGTGACGGGCATGGACGCGAGCTTCTATCGCCAGACGCAAGTGGGCGCACGCCTCGATTTCTGAACCGGGCGCCGCAGCCCGCGTGTACAATGGCTGGAAGCACTATGGAACATTACACGTGGGACAGCATGGACAAAGAGGTCCTGAGCGATACCATCTGGCGCAAAATCATCGCCGGCGACAAGGCCATGGTGGCTCAGGTGTTCCTCACCAAGGGCGCGGTGGTGCCGGAGCATCACCACGAGAGCGAGCAGATCACCTACATCCTCGAAGGCGCGCTGAAGTTCGAAATCGAAGGCCAGGAGATTGTGGTGGGCAAGGGCGAGGTGCTGCGCATCCCGTCGCACGTGCCCCATCGCGCCGTAGCCCTGGAAGATACCCTCGATCTCGACATCTTCAGCCCCATCCGCCAGGATTGGCTCAGCAAGAACGACGCTTATCTTCGCGGATAGCGCCATGGATCTCGGCCTGAAGGACCGTGTGGCCGTGGTGGCCGCCTCCAGCCAGGGGCTCGGCAAAGCCGTTGCCTTGGGTCTGGCGCGGGAAGGCGCGAAACTCGCTCTCTGCGCGCGTACGCAAACGGTCCTCGATGCCGCCGCCGAAGAGATCCGCGGCCAGACCGGCGCCGAGGTGATGGCGCAGGCCGTGGACGTCACCGTCCACGACCAGGTGCGCCGGTTCGTCGCCGCGGCGGTGGAGCGGTTCGGCCGAGTGGACATTTGCGTCGCCAACGCCGGCGGGCCGCCCTCGAAGACCTTCGCCGAGACCACCATCGAAGACTGGCAGGCGGCGGCCAATCTCAACCTGATGAGTACGGTTTACTTCGCCCGGGAAACGCTCCCCCTCATGCAACAAAGGGGATGGGGCCGCTTCATCGCCATTACCTCGGTCGCCGTGAAACAGCCGGTCGAGGGGCTGATCCTTTCCAACGCGGTGCGCTCCGCCACCAGCGGCCTCATCAAGACGCTGGCCAACGAATACGGCCCGCACAACGTGCTGGTCAACAACGTCTGCCCGGGGTACACGGCCACGGCGCGGCTGGTCTCGCTCGCCCGGAAGCTCGCCGGGAGAGAGGGCGTTTCGCCGCAAGAAATCGAAGACCGCTGGGCGGGCCAGACCCCCTTGCGGCGCATCGGCCGTCCCGAGGAGTTCGCCGACCTGGTGGTTTTCCTGGCATCCGAGCGCGCCAGCTACATCACCGGCGTTTCCATCGCGGTGGATGGCGGCCTGGTCAAAGGCGTGTATTAGCAGGCCGCCAAACTGCCCGGCTGAGCGCTACTGGAACACGCCGGCCTTCTTGAAATCGCCGGCCTTGACGTACACCAGCGCGGCCGGGTCTACATACCGCCGGAAGGCCGCCGACACCTGCTCCGGAGTGAGGGCCGCGACCTTGGCTTCCAGCGCCTCCTGCCATTTCAGGGTGCGGTCGAAGCGCTCGCATTGCGTCAGCGTGGTCAGCAACTGGCCGTCCTGCGAGCGCGCGACGGTCTGCTCCTCGAGCCACGACTTCTTAGCGGCGGAAACTTCGTCGGCGGTGAAGCCGTCCTTCACCGTGCGCGCCAGCTCGTCTTTGACGCTGGCCTCCACCTTGGGCGCGTTTTGCGGATTGCTGATGCCGAAGACAGAGAAGGTGGCGCCATCGTCCTTCGCCGGCGCCCCAAAACCCGATCCGATGCCGTAGCTTAGCCCCTCCTTGTCGCGGATGCGCTTGAAAAGCCGCGAGCCGCCCGAGCCGCCGAAAATGTAGTTGGCGAGCACCATGGCCGGGTAATCCGCGTCGTCGTCGGACATCCTGGCATTCACGCCGGCCACGAACAGCGCGTTCTGCTTGTCGGGCGTTTCGATCTTCTGGTCCGCGGCTTCCACCTTGCGATAGGCGATGGGCACGCGCGTGAACGCAGCGGGGCTTTTCCAGTTGCCGAACAGCTCCGCCGCCAGCTTCTGCAGCTCCGCCGCATCGCCCTGGCCGCTGACTACGAACTTGGCGTAGGACGCTCCATAGAACTGCGCGTGGAACTTGCGGACGTCGTCGAGTGTAACCTTCTTCAGGGCTTCGATCTGTTCGTCGGGCATGTTGACGTGGCGCACGTGGCCGGGCGGGTAAGGCTGCAAATGCCGCTGCAGCTCGATCCCGCCCAGGGCCAGGGGCTCGCTCTTGTTCGCCTCATTCTGGCCGATCTGCTGCTGCTTGAGCTGCTCGAACTCCTTTTCGGGGAAGGCGGGCTCGCGCAGCACCTCGGCCACCAGGCGCAGCGCCGCCGGGAGACTGGCTTCGATGGTCTCGATGGTGGCCACCACGTCGGTCGCCGTGCCGTTCACGTTGATGCGCGCCTTCAGCCGGTCGGCCTCATCCTGAATCTGCTGGCGCGTCTTGCTCTTCGTGCCGCGCATCAGCATCTGCGCGGTGAGTTGCCCGATGGTCGCTTTGCCAAACACGGCCTGCTCGTCGCCGAAATCCAGCCGGACGCGCGCCATCACCGTCCCGCCGCGGGTCTTCTTCGGCAGCAGCGACAACCGCGCGCCGCCCGGCAGCTTGTTGCGCACGATGCGGCCTTCGATATTGGCCGGCGTGGGCGCAAAAGCTTCGCCCTCGGCGATCGTCGCGCCGCCCTTGTAATCCTTCAACACCGTGGCCGGATCGGGGGTGGGTGGAATCTCCGCGCGGTCCGGCGTCTTGGTGGGGATGAAGACGCCCAGGGTGCGATTGGAATCCTTGAGGTAGGTCTTGGCGACGCGCGCCACGTCCTGCCCGGTGACGTTCTTGATGCGGTCGCGGATCAGGTAGAGCAGACGCCAGTCGCCGGAGGCGGCATACTCGCTCACGGTCACGCCGATGTTCTGGGAGTTGGTCAGGTTCAAGTCGATCTGTTTCAGGATTCGCGTCTTGGCGCGCTCCACTTCTTCTTTCGTGGGCGGTTCGCTGACCACGCCAGCGATGGTCTTGAGCGCGGTGTCGCGTGCGTCGTCGAGCGACTGGTCCTGCTTCAGGATGACGTCGACCATGAAAAAGCCGGGGTCGTGCAGCTCCTGCTGGTCGGCGCCGGCGGAGATGGCCTTCCCGCTTTCGACGAGGGCCTTGTGCAGCCGGCCCGACGGAGTATCGCCCAGCGCGGTGGCGAGCACTTCGAGCGCCGCCGTGTCGGTGTGCGTGGCCGCCGGGGTGTGGTAGACCGCCATAATGGCCTGCTGATCGCCCACGCGGCGCAGTGTGACGGTGCGCTCGCCATCCTGCGTGGGCTCGATGGTGTAGGTCTTCTCCAGCTTACGTTCCGGGCGCGGGATGCCGCCCAGCGATTCGGCTACCAGCGCCAAGGCCTTCTTGCCATCGAACTGGCCGGCGATGGTCAGGATGGCGTTATCCGGCTGGTAGTACTTGTGATAAAAAGCGTCCAGGTGCTCGATGGGCACGTTCTCGATGTCGGAGCGGTTGCCGATGGTGCTCTTGCCGTAGTTGTGGAAGCTATAGGCCGCTTCCAACGTGCGCTGGTAGAGAATGTTGGTGGGGAAGTTCTCGCCCAGTTCGAATTCATTGCGCACTACCGTCATTTCGGTATCGAGGAGCGCCTTCTCGATGCGCATGTTGGTCATGCGCTCGGCCTCCAGATTGATGGCCCAGCGCAGGTTCTCGTCCGAGGCGGTCACGGTTTCGAAGTAGTTCGTCCGGTCGAGCCAGGTGGTTCCGTTCCAGGCGGCGCCGTGGTCGGTGAGCTCTTTCTTGATGTCCTTGCCGCTCTTGGTCCGCAGGAACAGCATGTGCTCCATGAGGTGCGCCATGCCCGTCTCGCCATATCCTTCATGCCGCGAACCCACCAGGTAGGTGATGTTGACCGTGAGTTTGGGCTTGGATGAGTCCGGGAACAGGAGCACGTGCAGCCCGTTGGGGAGCGCGTACTCGGTGATGCCCTCGACGGACGTGACTTTCTGGGCGCCGCCGGGCAGCGCCTGCGAGAATGCCGCGCACGCCACAGCGAGTGCGGCCACAACGATGGTGAATCGCGCGTTACGGTGCATCATTTCCCTCCCCGAGGATTGGAGGGAATTATATCAAACAAGCGATCGGCAGTCAGCCCTTCCGTCTTGCCTGTCGCCGCAAAATGATAATGTCCTATTTGCGCAAAGTAGAAATGTCCTATTGACACCATCCAGGCTGGGGAGGTGCAAGAAGGACAACTACTGATGACACAAGCCGAACGGGACCGCCTGGTGGCCCTGAAGAAGGCGAAGAAGAAGCTGATCACGCAGAAGGAGGCAGCCGAAGAGCTGGGGATCACAGAGAGGCACGTGAGACGGCTGCTGTGGCAACTGAAGCGGCGCGGGGACAAGGTCGTTG
>JAIQEX010000015.1 GCA_020073615.1 Terriglobia bacterium | reverse complement strand
ACGTCGCCGCACCCGCCCCGTGGGGTCTCCCAGGATCCTCGACTGATCTGTCCCCGCGCGCTGCCCCCAACCACCCCGGAAAGCCCGGCGGCTGCACATACCCGTTGCTTCACCACCGGTAGCAGGTTCGTCATCTCTGGCAGACTCCTCGCTTTCAGGTTGCGTAACGAGGCCGAATCGGGTTCGCTTGCGCTGCGGCTCGCGTGTTCGCCTCACAAGTTTCCGCCAGACGGATTGCTCCCTCCCGCGCTTGCTTCGGCTACATGTCGAACGGGCAATTTACATGGTGAACTCCTTTCCGTTCACAAGATCAGCCAGGCTTAACCTGGCGTACCGGAGGCGCCGAGCGAGCGGGGTTCACGGAGAAAACCGGCTTTTTATTGTCTTCTCCGCGTGATCTCAGCGTCCTCCGCGGCCCCGCGTCGAGGGGGGAGTTCTCGTCGGTCTGAGGCCTCCTTAATATATACGATGGCCCTCGTCAGGCATAGGCTCGCGAGCGGACGGGCCGCTCGGCGCCGGAGTACTTGACGTAGGGACCGCGGCGTCCATTGGGCAGGAACGTGCCGTTGTCGGTGCGCGTGTGTGCGAGTTGCTCCTGGGTGAGACCCTGCGCACCCGTCAGGTCGGCCCCGCACAGGTTGGCTGCGAACAGATCGGTCTTGCACATCCGGGCATCGCGCAGCACCGCGCCCGACAGGTCGCACCCGCGAAAGGACGCTTCGCTGCAGTCCGCGCCTTTCAGGTTGGCCGCCGCCAGGCAGGTGGACTGCAGGCGGGCGTGCGCGAAACTGGCGCCCGGCAGCTCCGCCCGCCACAGATCGCAATCGATCAACCGCGACGAAATGACGCTGAAATGGGCGCCGGCCGCGCTCCGAAACCCGCAGTTTCGCAGGTCCGTGCGGTACATCTGCACGCCGTTTATCTGCGCCCCCGAGAAATCGCACTCCACCAGCCGGGCGTGATGGAACAGGGCGCCGTTCAGAACCGCGGCCGCGAATGCCCCCTCGAGGATGGATGCATCGTGGAACCGGGTCTTGTCCAGGTGCGCCTCGCGAAAGTCCACGTGCTCCAACCTGGCCTCAATGAAGTAAGCCCCCTGCAGGAGGCAAAACGAAAGGTCCACCTGGCGCAACTGGCCGCTGGTGAAGTCCGCGCCGTTGAGCAGGGTCCCGCGAAAGTTGGCCGAATCGATTTCCGCGCGGCGCAGCTCGGCGGCCGTGAGGTCGGAGTCGGCCAGCGTCACCCCTTCCAGATGCGCGCCGTCGAAGTTGGCCCTCCGCAGGTCCACTCCGCTGAGCGTCACCCCGTTCCATTCACACCGCACTCCGCTGGCCGCGTCCCGCGTCCACTCGGCGTGCGCGCCCAGGATGTCGTCCAGCGGCACGCCGTTCACGGCGGTCTGGGAAGAGGCTTTCATTGCGAGGGAGCCAGTTTGAAGAGGCGCAGCAGGCCGCGCGCCGGAGCTTTGGGTTCCACGCCCAGCGACCGTGCCACCAATTGCGCAATCTGCTTGCGCAGGGGCAGGGCCTCGACCAGGAAACGCCCGACCGCGTAGGCTTCCTCCAGGTCGGCGGCGCAGTCGAATATCGTCCAGAACACCGGTACTCCAAAAACCCTGGCCAGGTCCGTGCCGGGCAACGAACTGCCCTTGGGCACCCGGTTGAAGACCAGGTGCACCCGCTGGCTGTTGAATCCCCGGTCGAGCAGCGCGCGCACCACGCGCGTGGCCTCGTACATCTCCGGCAGGCCGTTGGTGGTCACCACGTAGATTTCGCTGGTCTCTTCGAGCAGGCTCATGGCCACGGGGCTGAGGCGGCCGAGGTCCACCACGATGCTGTCGTACATGGTTCGCGCAAAGCGCAGCACGTGGCGCAAGGGCTCGCTCGCCACCGGCTCGCCGAAAGCGGTGGTGCCGGGCGCCTGCAGGACGTCCAGACCGCCCGGGCCGGTGGCCACCACGCCGCCCCAGAAAGCTGCGTCCAACCGGTTCAGGTTGCCGGCGGCATCGGCCACGGTGTACTTCGACTCGATCTTCATGAGGAACGACGCCGATGCCGAGCTGGGGTCCGGGTCCAGCAGCAAGACTTTCCCGCCGGTCTGGCGTTTCAGCTCCAGGCTGAAATGGGACGCGAAGGTGGTCGCCCCCACGCCGCCTTTGGCCGCCAGGATGCCGATGACTTTGGCCTTCGCGGCTTCGGCTGCCCCCGGTTGGTCCTGGCCCTGCTGGCGCATGACCGCGTAATGCAGCACCCGAGCCAGCGCCTGGGCGGTCACTTTCCCCTTGATGAGGTAGTCCTGCGCGCCGCGCTGCACGGCGGCCGGAGCCAGCGCCTCGTTGTGGACTCCGGTATAGACCACCACGGGCAGGCCGCGGGCATGACGCCGGATGGTCTCAAACGTGGGCAGGCCTTCGGAATCCGGCAGGGAGATCTCCACTACGGCAATGTCGAAGTTGTGGCGCGCCAGTGCATCCAGTGCCGATACCAGAGTTTCCGCGCAATGGACGGTAAACGGGGGCTCGGCGGTGGCGAGCATCTCGCGAATCCTGCGGCCGTCTTCGGCCTGGTCGACTACCAGCACGCGGAGTTGATTGGTGAGCATCGTGGTGGCTCCAATTGCTCTTATCGTCCCGCTGCCGGATTCATATAATCCGATCGGGTGTAGCGGTCGTAAGAACAATCTTTGGTGGTGTTGATATTCTCAACAACCTGGATTGCGCCAACCGTCCCGCGCTCTCGCGATCAGATCCGCGACCCGATCATGAGCCCGGTGATTCCCGGCAGGCGCGCGTGATGAATCTCCCGGAACCCCGCCTCGCCGAGCCAGGCGGCATACTCCGGCTCGCTGTAGCTGCTGCCCCCGCGCGTGCCCACCAGCATGTTGAGCGCGAACAGGGCGGCGAATCGGGGGGCCGTCTTGTCCGCCTCCAGGATGAAATCCTGAATCACCACGCGGCCCGCGGGCGCCAGCGCCTCGTGGCAGCGGCGCAGCAGGTCGAGATTCTCCGCGGGGCTGAGCATGTGGCAGATGGCGGAGATCAATACCAGGTCGTACGCTTCGCCCAGCCGGTCCGAACGCAGATCGCCAGCGCGGACCTGGACGCGGCCCGCCACCCCGGCCTCCTGGATGTGGCGGCGCGCGATGGGCTCGACGGTGGCCAGGTCCAGGATGTCGGCCCGCAAGGCGGGGTTAGCCTGGGCGAACGCGATCGAGTAAGCGCCCGATCCGCCGCCCACGTCCAGCATGCGGCGGATGCTCCCGGCGCCCACCGCGCGCACCACCAGCGGCGCGCGCTCCGCGGCGTTGCGGTGCATGGCGGCGATAAACGCCTCGGTCCAGTCCTGGCCGCGGCCGGCGATTTCGTCGCGGGCGGCGGTGCCTGTGCGCACGCAGCCGGTGAGCGTCGACCAGCGCTCCCACAGGTGCGCGGTGTGCAGCAAGGCCGGCCGGGCGTTGTCGCGCGACCCTTCGGTGAAGTAGCGGGCGGCCGCGGGCGAATTGTGAAAGATCCCTTCCCGCTTCACGAGCAGGCGCAGCGACGCCAGCGCGTTCAGCAGCATCTCGGTGGCGCGCGGGTCGGTGTCGAGCCTGGCGGCCGCTTCCATCGCGCCGGCGCCGTCCCCCACGGCCGTAAACAGGTCGAGTTCCAGAGCCGTGAGGATGGCGCGGCTCGCCTGAAACCCCCGGATGCTCTCGTTCAGATCGTCGGGGAGGATGCCGGCCGCTTCCCGGGCGCGGTGCGCCGCGAACATCTTCTCGCGGTTATTGAGGATCTCCGCGCGCAGATGGGCGGGATCGGTGCGCGCCAGGCGCTCGACCGGTGTGTCCTGCTGGAAATGCGCGCGGACAATCTCCGGCACGTCCGCCGGGGTCACGCCCGAATACCAGATGCCCTCGGGATAAACGATCAGGTTCGGCCCGTGCTCGCACAGCCCCAGCGAGCCGCACGCCGTCACCTGGACTTCGTCTGCGAGGCCGCGCGCCGCGACGTCCCGCCGCAGCGCCTCCAGCACCTGGCCCGAGCCCCGCGCCGCGCAGCAGGGCACGCCTTCGGGCTTTTGCTGGTCGCACACAAACACGTGAAACCGGAACGGCTCCATATCTCTTCTCCGGTTTCACAGTAACAGGTTTGCGTAGCCCGGCTAGATGGGCCGGCAAGTGGCATGAGGCGACGGCAGGAAAGGCTGGTGATCCCCACGCTCCCGCGAATGCTGAACATCGTCGATGGCGGACAGGACTTGCCCGGTCGCGATGGCCGGGATGCCGCCCGCATCCCCCAGCGTTCGTGCCGCTGTCGCTCGCCACGGCGCCCATGTAATCTGGTGCTCGACTCTTCCGAACAGCACCACCATGGGCACGTTGAACGCAGCGGCGATGTGTGCGGGACCACTGTCATTCCCCACAAAGAGCGATGCTCTGGAGAGCAGGGATTTGACGTCGCCAAGCGGCGCGCCGGCGACACATTCGAAATCGCGGAACGGCGCCATGTCGTCACCCGAGCTGCCGATGAATACAGGATCGAGCCCGTGCCCTTCGCGAACATGTTTCGCCACGGCGGCGAAACCATGGGCGTGCCAGGTCTTGTAGGGAGCTGCCGCCGTGGGGTGAATCACGGCGTAAGGCCGCCTTTGGGCCCCTGGCGTCACGAATAGCTGCGCGCGCGGGATCTCCTGGTGCGGACAACCCAGATAGAACATCGCCGATGCGAGGTGCTCAGCCGTGTGTACGGGCCTTTCCACGCCCAGAATCTCTTGCGCTCGGGGGATGCGAATGTGGTAGAGGCCCGAACCGCGGTGGTGGCCGAAACCGGCGCGAATCGCGGCCCGCGAGGCGAGCGTTAACGCCATACTGCGCCTGCCCCCGTGGAAATTCAAGCAGAGGGCTGGGTGCCAGCGAGCGACCTGAATCCATGATGGCTGAAGAATTGCCGCGATGGCCGGGTTATCTTCGAAAATTGCGGCGAATCTGGGTTCGACGACTACTCCGATCTTCACGTCCGGCCGGGAGCGAGCCAGAATCCCGACCGCCGGAGTGGTGAGTACACAGTCCCCCATCGATCGTAGCCTTATAAGAAGGATACGAGCCCCCGCGGGGATCCGATCGATAATGCTCCCGGGTTCTTTGGACATCTCTTTAGTGGTCTTCGGCAATTGCCGTTTCCTCAGTGTATCAGGGCTGTTTGGCGGGACCGGAGGGACTCCGCGGTGTGCCATTTACGGCGTCTTGACGCCACGCCGATGCGTACGCACACTGTAAGTACGGGATGGCATTCGATTGGGACGCGGAAAATGCGACGCACATCGCGCTCCACGAGGTTCAGACTGGAGAAGCTGAGCAGGTACTTCAGAATGATCCGGTCGCCGTGCAGTACCAGGAGCGCGATGGCGAGGAACGCGCCTACCCGATGAGCAAGCGGCTGGAAGCGGTTTACTTCCAGGAAAGGTGAAACCATGAGCATCAAGACGAAGGCCGCTAAGACGGCCAAGGTGCCGAAGTTCAAGTCGGAAGCTGAAGAAGCGGAATGGCGGGCCCGGAACCCCGATTTCATCGCGGGTCAATTCGAGAAGGCTGGCAAGGAGGGCCGCATCCTGCGCGGGCTTCCCGGCCGTGGCGCCACGCGATCCGTGACGATCCGGCTCGCCATGAGGGATGTGGAAACCGCCCAAATCCTCGCCGAAAAGGTAGGGCTGCCTTACCAGACGTACATCAAGACTGTCCTGCACCAGGCTCTCGAACGGAAGCGCAAGGCAAGCTGAGCCGGCATCTTCACCAGAAGATCCGCGCGCCTTCATCTTCTCAATCAGCCCTGGCGACATGACCTTTGCCGGTGTTCGCATCATCCGCTTCCCGTCCCATGCCTCAAAAACACAAAGCGTTCGCTTGCCGCGGCCTAAAGTCCAGCCGCCCGCCCTCCGATTAATTGGGATGTAGCCATTCGTTATACCGAGTTTGAAAGCAAATTCACCTTACTCGGATGGCGGAATGGGACAAAAGGGGCGGTAGCCCGCCACGACTGGTTAGGAACTGGACCGTGACCAAACAGAGTGAGCAACAGGTCGGCTTCCGGGAGACGCCAGGACAGCACCAAGGCCCGAAGCGGGCTGGTGGGGCCAGGAGACGCAGCAGTCTCTCCCAATGCATGCGCTGCGATCCGCTAAAAGTGACGGGTGGCGGCGCGGCCCTGTTACACGACCTCGTGCCCTCCTCCGTGCGATCCACGGAAATCGTCGCGGAGCCCGACGAATGGAGATTGCCGGCCGCATGAAGACCATGTCAACTCCCGGTGCCAACAGCGGCGCGCATCGCTGGTACGGCTTGCGCGTCAAATCGAACTGCGAACAAGTGGCCTCCACGGTGCTGCGCGGCAAGGGATTCGATCCCTTCGTGCCCTCATATAAAGTGCGCCGGCGTTGGAGTGATCGCCTCAGGGAAGTCGAGCGGCCGCTCTTCCCGGGGTACGTGTTCTGCCGGTTGGACCTGGCGAACCGGCTTCCCGTGCTGACCTCCCAGGGGGTGGTCGGAATCGTGGGGATCGGCAAGTCGCCGGCGCCTATCGAAGATCGGGAGATGGAAGCAATCCGCGCGGTGGTTACGTCCGGACTGCCGGCCCAGCCATGCCCTTTCATCCATCGGGGCGACCGGGTGCGGATCGGTTACGGCCCGTTGCGCGGCGTGGAAGGCGTTGTGGCCAGCACTGAAGACCGCCCCCAACTGGTGGTCTCGGTCGGCCTTCTGCAGCGCTCTGTATCAGTGGTTTTGGATCCGGCGTGGGTCCGCGTTGTGCACTAGCTCAAAAAAAGAATCGCGAAGATATGAAACCTCTACTTATTTCGTTTGCATTGCTGGCAGGAATTGCCGGTGGGCAGGTTCGGCCGCTCGTGACCGCGGAGAATATTACCGGCAATCTGCCGGTTCAGCCGATCGGCGCCAATGACTTGGTGGCCGTCTCGGTTTACGACGCGCCGGAATTGACCCGCACGTTGCGCGTGGGCGCAGACGGGTTCATCCGGTTGCCCATGATGACCCAGCGGATCCAGGCCCAGGGCTTGATGCCCGCCCAGCTGGAAAGCACCATCGCGCAGGAGCTGAAGCGGGAAGGGCTGATCGTCGATCCGTTCGTGATGGTGACGGTGGCGGAATACAACAGCCGGCCGATTGCCGTGATGGGCGCCGTTCGCCGGCCGCTGACCTTCCAGGCGATCGGGCAGGTGACCTTGTTGGACGCTCTGGCACGCGCGGAAGGACTGGCGCAGGATGCCGGCCCGGCGATCCTGGTGAGCCGCCGCCAGGCGACGGCCGGTGGCGGGACCACGGCGCTGGTCGAGCGCATACCGGTGAAGGCGCTGATTGACCTGGCCGATCCGAGCGTGAATCTCAAGCTCACCGGCGGCGAGGAAATTCGTGTGCCGGAAGCCGGCAAGATCTTCGTCCTGGGGAACGTCAGGAAGCCGGGGGCCTTCGTGGCGCCGGACGATTCCGACGCCACCGTCCTGAAGGCGCTGGCCATGGCCGAAGGGCTGCTGCCGTTCGCCGCCAAGAAAGCTTACATTTACCGCCGCGAAGCCTCGGGCTCCAAGAACGAAATTCCGATCGAACTGGGAAAGATGATGAACCGCAAGGAGCCGGACGTCCCGCTGATGGCCAACGACATCCTCTATGTGCCCGATGCCAAGGGGACACGCGCGGGTCTGGCGGTTCTGGAGAAGGTGTTGCTGTTTGGAAGCGGCGCGATGAGCGCCATGATCTACGCGGGGGTCAGGTAAATGCGATTGAACGAGCCATCGAAAGAGATCTCGATCGTGGTCGACGACAGAGGGCTGCGCAGTTTGGCGGCCGCCCAGGGATTCCTCGCCCAGCCGCCCGGTTGGGATGCAGACCCGGAAGAGCAGTCCATTCCCTTGTCGCACTACCTGTGGGTTTTGCGGCGTCATCGCTGGAAAATTCTTTCGTTCGTCGCCATCAGCGTCGTCGCCAGTCTCATTGTGTCCCGGCGCCTGACCCCGATGTATGAATCCACAGTCACCGTGGATGTCGACCGGAGCGTGCCGACGGCCATAGTGGGCCAGGAGGCGGCCCAGTCGATGCTGAACGATGCCGACCAGTTCCTGGCTACGCAGATCAACCTGATTCAATCCGACGCTGTGTTGCGTCCGGTAGTCGACCAATATCACTTGCGCGAGGCTTCGAAATCGCCCAACCAGCCGGTGGATCCATCCCTCCTGAGGGACTCGCCGGTGGTTTTGAAAGCGCTGAAGGTCACGCGTCCCGCGAACACCTATTTATTGCAGATCGGATACCGGTCTGAAAACCCGCGGCTGGCCGCCAGTGTGGCCAACGCGATTGCGCGCTCGTACGTCGAGCACACCTATACCATCCGGTTCCGTTCCGCGGCGAGCCTTTCGACGTTCATGGAAAAGCAACTGGAAGAGCTCAAAGCCAAGATGGAGCTTTCCAATGCCGCCTTGGCGCAGTTCGAAAAGGAGTTGGACGTGATCAATCCGGCGGAGAAAACCAACATTCTCTCCTCGCGGCTCTTGCAGTTGAACACCGATTACACCAACGCTCAGACCGAAAGGGTGAAGAAGGAGGCGGCCTACAAATCCGTAAGCAGCGGCACTTTGGAAGCGGCCCAGGCCTCGAGCCAGGGTGAGGCCCTGAAGAGCTTGACGGAGCGGCTGGGCCAGGCACAGGAAAGGTTCGCGGAGGTCAAGGCCCACTATGGCGAGAACCACCCGGAATACCGCAAAGCCGAAACGCAGCTCAACCAGATCCAAACTCAGTTCTCCGCCGCCGGCCGCGGCATCATACGGCGCGTGGAGGTGGAGTATCGGGAAGCCGTCAGCCGCGAGGGCATGCTCAAGAAGGCGGTGACCGAAGCCAAAGCGGCGTTCGACCATGTGAACGCCCGTTCCTTCGAGTATGAATCCCTGAAGCACGAAGCGGAAGCGGACAAGAAACTTTATGATGAGTTAATCACCAAGATCCGCGAGGCCGGAATCAATGCGGGCTTTCAAAGTAACACCGTGCGCATCGCGGACAATGCGCGGCCGGGCCTCAGGCCCGTGTTCCCCAACATTCCGCTGAATATATGCCTGGCGGTGCTGTTCTCCACCGTCCTGGCCGTCGGTGCTGCCGTCCTGAGCGACACGCTCGACACCACCATCCGGGATGCGGAGCAGGTGACGCGCATCACCAAGGCCGAGGTCATTGGCGGCCTGCCCCAGGTCAAGACCTGGAAGAATCGGCTGGCGCTCGCCGGACCATCGGCCCTGGTGCCCAGCGGCGCGATTATCCCGGTTCGGCGCGCCGGAGACGATCGCATGATGCGCAGTTTCGAAGAGGCTGTTGGGACGCTGCGCAACACCATCCTCCTGGGCAGCTTCGACCGCCGGATCAGATCCCTGATGATGACCAGCGCGACCCCGGGCGAGGGGAAAAGCACCGTCGCCGTTCACCTGGCCATCGCGCACGCGCAGCAGGGCCACAAAACGCTGCTCATCGACTGCGACCTCCGCCGGCCAAGCATCGACCGAAAACTGGGGCTCCAGGCGGACGTCGGGCTGTCCATGGCGATCCTGAACGGCACCTCCTGGCGAGCCGCCGTCACCGAGATCGGCGACGTCCCCAACCTGCATGTGCTGGCTGCCGGAGCGCCGTCGCGCCGCGCCGCCGACCTCGTGGGAAAGGCGCTCCCGCAGATTCTCGAAGAAGCGGCCCCTGAATTCGACCTGGTGATCGTGGACGCTCCCCCGGCGCTGGGCTTTCCGGAACCGATTGAGATGGCCACCGCCGTCGATGGCGTTGCCGTCGTCACCCTGGCCGGCCAAACCAACCGCAAGGCGCTCGCATCCGTCGTGAGCACCCTTCAGAGACTCAGAGCCAACGTCGTAGGAGTGGTTCTCAACGAAATCACCAAGGACGCTGGCGACAGCTACTACTATCACGGGTACTACGGGAAATACTCCCGTTATTACATGGCCAAGACCGAAACGGCATAGGCGCCGGCCGCCTGCGCGGCCTTACTGTTCTCCCCTACTCTCATGGCATCGATAGTCTCGCTACAAATCGGCCTCGTCCGCCGGGCCGCCGCCGGCCCGTCCAGCGCCGTGCGCATGGGCGCGGTACACGCCTGCGTGGACCTGTTCACGCTCTCGCTGGCAGTGTCCGCCGGCTTCTGGTCCTGGTCGCTGATCAACCCCGCTACGCCTCCTCATCCCCATGCCATGTGGCTGGCCGTCGCTCTTGCGTCCGTGGGCCTTACCTTCTATGGCCTGTACCCCGGCATCGGCATGACGGCGGTCGAGCAGATGCGGCGCACTACCCACGGCATCACCCTGGTTTACATCCTGCTTCTTGCCTCCATGTTCGTGGTCCGGGACTGGTGGGCCGCCTCGCGCGGCGCCCTGCTCCTCTCCTGGGCGCTCTGTCTGCTGTTCGTCCCGCCGGGCCGGTGGATCGCCGACCGGTATCTTCGCTCGCGGTCGTGGTGGGGCGTTCCGGTGATGATCCTCGGCGCCGGAGAGACCGCCCGGATGATTGTTCGCAAGCTGCGCGAGCAACACGTGTTGGGCTACCGGCCCGTGCTCTGCCTCGATGACGATCCGCAAAAGCACGGCAGTTGCCAGGGCGTCCCTGTCCTGGGAAGCCTCGAGGAAGCAGCGTACTTCGCCCGCATCTACCAGACCAACCGCGCCATTGTAGCCATGCCCGGACTGTCCAGGGAAAGTCTTGTCCAGTATCTGGAACGATGGTCGCAGATCTTTCCCAAGATCATGATTGTGCCCGACCTGTTCGGTGTGGCCAGCCTCTGGATCGAGCCCCGGGACCTCGGCGGCGTGCTCGGCCTGGTAATTCGCTGCAATCTCTTGAACCCCGTCAACCGGTCGCTCAAGCGCGTGGCCGACGTCGTTATCTCAGGGGTGGGGCTGTTGTTGTCGTCGCCCCTTCTAGCAGTGGCTGCATGGTACATCAAGCGGGCTAGCCCAGGCCCTGCCTTCTATACCCAAGCGAGGGAGGGCAGAAACGGTCAGCTAATCCACGTCGTCAAACTGCGGACCATGTATCCGCAAGCGGAGGAGATGCTCAGCCGCTACCTCGCCGAAAATGCCGGGGCCCGCGAGGAATGGACGCGTTTCTGCAAGCTGAAGCGCGATCCGCGCATCATCCCCGGCATCGGACACTTCCTCCGCACGACCAGTCTCGATGAGCTTCCGCAACTGTGGAACGTTCTGCGCGGCGATATGAGCCTGGTCGGACCCCGGCCGTTCCCGCGCTACCACAACGAGCGCTTCCACGACGAATTCCGCGCTCTGCGAACCCGGGTCACTCCCGGACTTACCGGCCTGTGGCAAATCTCCGCACGCAGCGATGGCGACCTCGATGCGCAGAAGGCCCTGGACAGTTATTACATACGGAACTGGTCGCCCTGGCTGGACGCGTACATTCTCGTCTGCACGATTCGAACCGTGCTGGCGCGCGAGGGCGCTTACTAGCGAGCCATGCAACAGCCCATTATTACTCCCGAATACAGAGACATTATTTTATGAAAAACGAACTCGTACTCGTTACCGGCGCCGGTGGCTTCATCGGCGGCCACATGGTCGCGGATCTCCGCCGCCAAGGTTACAAGAAGATACGCGCCGTCGATATCCGGCCACTCGATGAGTGGTACCAGGCTTTTCGCGATGTCGAAAACCTTACTCTCGATCTGAACCTCAAGGGAAGCTGCGATCGTGCTGCCAGGGGCGCCGCGCAGATCTACAATTTTGCCGCCAATATGGGCGGCATGGGCTTCATCGAGAACAACAAAGCACTCTGCATGCTCTCGGTCCTCATCAATACCCATATGCTCCAGGCTGCCCACGCGTTCGGGGCCCAGCGCTACTTCTACTCCTCTTCCGCCTGCGTCTACAACGGCGACAAGCAGCGCGACGCGGACAACCCCGGCCTCAAGGAAGAGGACGCCTACCCGGCCCTCGCCGAAGACGGCTACGGCTGGGAAAAGCTCTTCAGTGAGCGCATGTGCCGCCATTTCCGCGAGGACTTCGGCCTCTACACACGGGTAGCGCGGTTCCACAACGTCTACGGCCCCAATGGCACCTGGGACGGCGGCCGCGAAAAGGCGCCGGCCGCCATCTGTCGCAAGGTGATCCAGGCCAAGATCAGTGGCGGCCATGAAATCGAAATCTGGGGCGACGGCAGCCGGACCCGCAGCTTCATGTATATCGACGACTGCATCGCCGGCGTCCAGCGCATCATGAACTCGGATATTCTGGAGCCCATCAACCTCGGCTCGTCGGAAATGGTCACCGTCAACCAGTTGGTCGATGTGGTCGAAGAGATCGCCGGCATCCAACTCCGCCGCACGTACCGTCTCGACGCCCCCAAAGGGGTCATGGGCCGCAATAGCGACAACACCTTCATCCAGCAGCGTCTGGGTTGGCAGCCTGGCATCTCCCTGCGCGCCGGTCTCGAGCGCACCTACGCCTGGATCTACGGCCAACACACGGCTTCTGTCGACCTGCGCCTGACGGCATAGACCCGTGATCAAGCTTCGTCACATCCTGATCGGGATTCTGGTCTACGCCGTCTCTACCGTCTGGGTTCGCGAACGGTGGGCGATCGCGGGCCTTGAGGCATCCGTATTCCTCTGCGCCGGCGCGGTATTTCTGGGTGCCGCCTGGCGCAAAGAGCATCTGACATTCGGAATCCCACCGCTCCTCCTGGCCGGAGTGTGTTCTTGGGGTGTGCTGCAACTGGTGTTTCGCTGGACCGTGGTGGAGGCGGACACTGCCGGCGCGGTGCTGTACTGGCTGGCAGCGGCCTGTCTGGCATGGCTGGGGCATCGGGCATGCGCCGTCCGGGAGGAGCGCCAGAAGTTTCTGAGAGACGCGCTCGCCGCGGGCGCCGCCGTCTGCCTCCTCGGCGTCGTGCAACTGTTCACGTCGGATGGCCGGGTCTTCTGGCTGTTTCCATCGGGCTATGATTCGCTGGTCATCGGGCCCTTTGTGTACCGGAACAACTTTGCGGCTTTCGTGGAGTTGCTCCTGCCCGTCGCGCTGGTGCTGGCGTTCCGGGATCGGCGGCACTCCGTGGCATACCTCGCCGTGGCCGCAGCATTGGTGGCCTCGGTGGTCGCCAGCGGGTCTCGGGCGGGCACCCTCGCCGTGATCGCCGAATCGGCGCTCGTCTTCCTGCTGAAGCCGCCCGCTCAAGACGCTGGCGGACAGCGCGTATGGGCCAGGTTTGCAGTCCTGGCCGCGGCTTTCACCCTGATTGTGGGCTATCAGTATTTCTGGCAGAGGTTCAGCGAAGACCAGGATCCTTATAACATCCGCCGCGAGTTCGTCGCCTCGTCCCTGGCCATGGTTCGCGCTCAGCCGCTTCACGGATTCGGGTTCGGTACCTGGCCATCCGCCTACAAACCGTTCGCCATTATCGACACCGGCATGGTGGCCAATCACGCCCACAACGAATGGGCGCAGTGGGCGGCCGAGGGAGGATTGCCGGCGTTGGCCCTGATGTTGGCTCTCCTCGGTTGCTGCCTGCCGGCGGCCGTGCGCTCGATATGGGGATTGGGCGTGATTGCGGTGTTCCTGCATTCGGTAGTGGACTATCCGTTCATGCGGCTGGGGCTGGCGGCGTGGATCTTTGTCTTCATTGGCGCCCTGGCGGGGTACGCCGGCGAGCGGCGGCAACTCAGCCGGCCAGGCTCCCGGAGGCGCTATTTGCCGGCCCCCCTGCTGCGCGCACTCGCGGCAGCGGGTGTCCCGGTGCTGGCCCTCGGCGTCTACCAGTCGGTGAAGGTGGCGTGGGCCGACGCACTCTACCGTCGCGCCACGCCAGCCGGTATCGCGCGCGCCGCCGGCCTTTGCCCCGATCAGGCCGAATACCAAGTGGCGCTCGCGCAGACGGACTCCGACCAATCCGTGGGGCCCCTGCGGCGCGCCCTGGCGCTCAATCCTTTTTTGACTTCGGCGCGCATCGCGCTGGCATCGGAGCTCGAGTCGCGCGGGGACCTGGCCGGCAGCGAGGCCGCCCTGCTCGAAGCGGCGCGCCGGGACAGGCAATACGCACCCGCGTGGGCGCTGGCCAACTTCTATTTTCGGAATGACCGCTCCGCGCAGTTCTGGCAATGGGCGCGAAACGCCGCGTGGATTTCCTATGGCGGCCTGAGCCCGTTGTTCGACCTGTGTTTTGCTTCGACGGATGACGCGCAGGCCGTAATGGACCGGGTGGTGGTGCCGCGGCGCATCGTCGAGCGGGAGTATATGGCGTACCTGGCGGGCCGCGGCCGGCTGACCGATGCTCGCGCACCTGCGCTTCGGATCGCGGCCTCCGCCGATAGCGACGGCCGGGAGGCGCTGCTGAACTATGTGGACCGCGCCCTCGAGTCCGGACATCTGGAAGAGGCGCTCCTGATCTGGAAGGAACTCTGCAAGAGGCGCCTGGTGCCCTATGCCGCGGCGGCACAAGGACTGCTGGTGAATGGAGACTTCCGTCAAACGATCTCGAATCGCGCCTTCGACTGGCATCTGGCCCCCAACGACTGCGGACAGGGGGTCCAGACACACGAAGAGAACCCGGCGCTTGAAGTCGCATTTTCCGGCCAACAGCCGGAAAGCTGCGAAGTCCTGAGCCATTTCGCCCCGCTGGCCATTGGTGGGAAATATGTTCTGCGGTTCCAATACCTGACGGCGGATCTGCCCAAGCGAACGGGCCTGCGCTGGTCTGTGGGCGAGGGACCGGAGTGCGAGATCTCCTCCTCGGAAGACTGGAAGGACGGGACCTGGCGCTTCCAGGCGACTGGACACGTCACGCGTCTTGTCCTGGCCTATCGCCGGGACCTCGGAACCACGCGTACCGAAGGCACGATCCAGCTTCGGCAGATCCGGCTGGAAGAGGACAAGAACCTGTAGTTTTCGCCCGGTCCGGCCGATAAAAGAGTATGGAATGTGTTTCCGCCATGTTCGAGACGTCACTGACCTCGCGCCGGAAGAAAAGGGACCCCGTCGCATTCCTGGGGAGCGCGCTTCTGCACGCGTCTGTAGTGTTGCTTCTGTTCCACGTGGCGTTTCCCGAAGCCGGCCGGCAAATCCGGCTCCGTGTCACGCCGTTGTACGCGCCGGAGACCGGCCCACGGACACCCGAAGTTGCCGCCCCGCATGTGCCGCCGCCAGTCCGTCCGGCTTTGGAACCGCCTGCCAGGCCGCCTGAGCGAGTTCCGCTGATCGCGGCACCCAGCCTGCCTTATGCACCCAGCGTGACGCCGCCCGAAGTCCCGCGGCAGCTTGTCGTCATCCCGGCTCCCAAGCCATTGCCCGAGAGCAGGCCGGTACCCCCGGTCAAGACCAGTATGTTTGACTCCGCGGCTGCTGGGGGAAGGGCCGCGCCGCGGCCCGAACCGCCGGTGCAGGCGGATTCATTTGGTGCGGCTACAGCCACTCACTCGGCCGTTTCCAATGCGCCGCAGTGGCAGGTTGGGACTTTCCCGGGAGAAGCAGCGCGCACGGAGAGGCCGGCCAACACAGCTGCGGTCGCCGCGGCGGGATTCGGCGGAATGGCGCCTGGCAAAGCGGCATCCGGAAGCCCTGCGGCGCATCTGTCCACCGGGGGCTTTGGAGACGGTGCGATGACGCCAACGGCTTCCCCCACCTCCCATCGTTCGGATGCGCCCCTCGGCGGCGGCTTCGGATCCGTAGAAGCCGGCGCTGCCAGGCCAACTACCGGGCTGCAAGTGGCCAATGCGCGGTTTCAGGCCGTGGTCGCCAAGACGGGAAATGCTGCGCGGTCTTCAGCCGGATCCGGCGTAGGCTGGGCCGCCCTGGAGATTCTCTCCAAGCCGCGTCCGGACTACACCGACGAGGCGCGCCGCTTGCGGATCGAAGGCGAAGTGCTCCTGGAGGCCTTGTTTCCTGCCACCGGCCAGATCCGGGTGCTGCGCGTGCTTCGCGGCCTGGGGCATGGTTTAGACGAAAACGCTTTTAAGGCCGCGATGGCCATCCGGTTTCGGCCGGCTATCGAGCATGGCCAACCTTTGGATACCGTGGCCAACGTGAGGATCGTATTTCAACTGGCCTATTAATCTAGGCGACAGAGAAGGAAGAAATTATAATTATGAGAATCACTCCCAAATGGCTCCTCCTGGTGCTGACCATCGCCCGGGCCGCTTCCGCGGCCGGCGAGCGCGAAGTGGCGGAGAAGCTCATAGACCGCATCACCCAGCAGGAAGAGCAGTTCGTACAAGAACTTCGGACGCACACCGCCATTCTGGAGACGTATATCCAGGAGACTCCCGACCCGTCTGGCGGCGACGGGACGGCGGTGCGGGACCATTACTTTCTGGGAAAACTCGATTTCGCCAAAGGGCTGGATTACACCGGCATGGCTGCTCACAGCGAACAGGCGAAGGGATCCCGGCTGCTGTCGTTTTTCAAAAGCCGGTCCACCGTCTTTGTCCCGACCGGGTTTGCTCAAATGGTGCTGCTCGATGCCGATGGCTTCAATCGCAGGAACTACCAGATCGACTTCGTCCGCCGAGAGTTTCTGGGTGAGGTTCGTTGCCTGGTCTTCGATGTCACGCCGCAGGACAAGAAGGCGGCGGGAAAATTCAAGGGCCGCGTCTGGGTGGAAGACCACGATTTCCGGATCGTGAGGTTTAACGGCACCTACACCAACAGTTCGGCATCGCGCCTCTATTTCCACTTCGACAGTTGGCGCGTCAACGTGGCGTCCGGAAAATGGGCGCCGGCCTTCATTTACGCCGAAGAGTCCCAGCCCGCCGGCAACGGACCCGCCATCCCCCACTTCAAGGCGCAAACCCGGCTTTGGGGGTACAACATCGCCAAGAGCGACAAGCTTGAAGAACTGGCCTCCATCGCCGTGGAGGCGGAAAGGGCCGTGACCGACAAGACCGATTCAGCGGAGATCACTCCGCTCGAGAGTCAGCGCTCCTGGGAACGGCAGGCGGAGACCAACATTCTGGAGCGCCTGCAAAAGTCCGGTCTGCTGGCTCCGCCCAGCCGCGTCGAGGATGTCCTCAACACGGTGGTGAACAACCTGATCGTCACCAACAACCTGAACGTGGAGGCAAAATGCCGCGTGTTGCTCACCACGCCCCTGGAGACCTTCTCCGTCGGCCAGACGATCGTCATCAGCCGCGGACTGCTGGACGTTCTGCCGGACGAAGCCAGCCTCGCCATGGTGCTCGCCGGCGAGCTCGCCCACATCGCCCTGGGACACCGCACCGACACGCATTTTGCCTTTTCCGATCAGACCATGTTGGGAGAGGGAGAACTGCTCCGGCGGCTGCAACTGGTCCGGCCCGAAGCGGAGATCGCGTCCGCCAGTGAGAAGGCCATGGAGATCCTGTCCCAATCGCCTTACAAGGCCAACCTCTCCGGTGCGGGCCTGTTTGTGAAGGCCCTCGACAGCCGCTCGGCCCAGTTGCCCAACCTGATCCGCGCAAACCTCGGAAACCAGTTGACCTGCGACACGGCGCGGGCCCGCATGAAAGCGCTGGCGGACCAGGCGCCTCCGCTCGAGCAGGACAAGCTGGAACAGATTGCCGCGCTTCCCCTCGGCTCCCGCGTACGATTGGATCCCTGGACCGATGAGATCGCGCTCGTAAAAGCCAAGCCGGTGCCGCTCATCTCGGCACGCGACAAGCTTCCCTTCGAAGTAACGCCTTTCATGATTTTCCTTTCCCGCGCCGACGCGCGGTCGAAGGAGCAAGATCCGGCGCCGATCAACGACGTGCCGGCTCAGCGCTAGCGCTGAATTCCCCAAGAGAAGGAGTAGTCCATTGACCATCATCATTCGCAGATCGCTGTGGTTCATGCTCGTCTGCGGAAGCATTGTGGCGCTCGCGTCCCCCCCTCCCGTCATCGGAGTGGCACGGTCTCGAGGCGCGTTCATGATTAACCAGGCTTCCGTACCGGGCAGTGCCACTATTCTCGACGGCACTTCCGTTCAGACCGTCGCCACCTCGTCCGATGTCAGTCTGAAGGGCGGCGAGCGCGTCACCCTGGCGTCCCATTCGGCGGCCAGGATCTATCAGGGCAGGCTGGTGTTACAGAGCGGCGCAGCCGAGCTGAGCCACCTGTCCGGGTATCTCGTGGAAACCGGCGACCTCCGGATCGGCGCTTCGAATGCCGAAGCGCACGTCCGCGTCGTTGTCGACAGCAAGGACCAGGTGAGAGTGGCGACTATCGGAGGCAACGCCGAGGTTCGGAACAACGAGGGCATGCTGGTAGCCAGAGTATTTCCGGGCACGGCCATGCAGCTAAACTCCGCCCCGGGAGCCGGCACCAAGCTGACGGGCACGGTACAGGAGGAGAACGGCAAGTTCTTCCTGACCGATGAAGCCACCAAGGTAAAGGTGGAGCTTCGCGGACCCAATCTGAAGAGCATGGTTGGGAAGCGGGTTCGGATTACCGGTACAGCCGCGCCCGGCGAAACACCTGCCGGAGATGCCACTCTGGTAGTCCACGTGTCGGGGTCGGTGGCGCTTGCCGCGGCTGCCGGCGCGACTGCCGCCGGGGGTGCTGCCGCTGGAGCGGGCGCTGCTGGAGCTGCCGGTGGCGCCGCCGCCGGGGCCGCCGTGGCCACCGGAGTGTCCGCCACCACGGTAGCGGTCGTCGGTGGCGTGGCCGCCGCCGCCAGCGTGGGAGGTTTGGCCGCCGCCGGTACTATCGGCGGAAGCGATTCTACGGTCAGCCGATAACCCCAGCCTTTTCGTGCCCGGCTTTCTGAGCCGGGCACTCTTTCTCCCTACCCTACTACCAATTCCTCTACTCCTGGACCGACTCGCCCGCCACCTCATCCCAGCGTCCTGCACACGTCAGCGCTGTTCCCCTGAGCCCCCCGTATTCCGGTAGGTCTGGTGATTCAGTGGGGCCTTGAGGCCTGTTCCCATGGCCCTTTTGCGGGCCACCAAACACGGTGATACCAACGGTGGGACAGGCTTCTACCCTACCCACATCGCGCTCGCCCCCCGCGTCCTGCACACGGCAGCGCTATTACCCCGAACCCTCCCTAAGCCGCATAAACATATTCTCCGGGAAGGATCGCTACTCGAAAAGCGCTTTTGTTGTATCATAAAACTAATTATGAAGGTCGTAGACGTTCGAGCGACCACGGTGACTGTGCCGCTCGAAGCTGCGTTGCGCCATGCCAACGGGTGCCACTGGGGCCGCTTCGTGCGCACCATCGTGGAAGTGGAGACGGACAACGGGCTGGTCGGGCTCGGGGAGATGGGCGGCGGCGGCGAATCGGCTGAGGCCACTTTCCGCGCCATGAAGACGTACCTGGTGGGGCACGATCCGGCGCGCCTGGAGGAAATGCGTTTTCTCATCGCCAATCCGACGGCATCCTTGTACAACAATCGGACGCAGGTGCTGGCGGCGCTGGAGTTCGCGTGCCTGGATATTCTGGGGCAGGCCTGGGGAGTGCCGGTGTGCGACATTCTGGGCGGGCGCCTGCGCGACCGCGTTCCGTTTGCGGCTTATTGTTTTTTTCGGTACGGGGACCCGGATACGGGCGCGGGCGAAGTGCGCACCATCGACCAACTAGTGGAGTACGCCTGCGCGTCGAAGCGGCGCTTCGGGTTCCGCACGCTGAAGCTGAAAGGCGGCGTGTTTCCTCCGGACTATGAACTGGAGGCGTACCGCGAACTGGCCGCGGCCTTTCCCGGGGATGCGCTGCGCTTCGACCCCAACGGCGTGTGGTCCACCGAGCAGGCCATACGGTTCGGGCAGGCCATCGAAGGGCTGCGGAACGACTACCTGGAGGACCCGGTTTTCGGCTTGAACGGCATGCGGCGCACGCGCCAGATGGTGCGCGTGCCGCTGGCCACCAACACGGTAGTGGTCAACTTCGAACAGCTGGCGGCGAACGCGCGCGATACCGCGGTGGACGTGATTCTGCTCGATACCACGTTCTGGGGCGGCATCCGCGCCTGCGTGAAAGCGGCGGCGGTGTGCGAGACGTTCCAGTTGGGCGTGGCGGTGCACTCTTCGGGCGAGCTGGGAATCCAGTTGGCCACCATGCTGCACCTGGGCGCGGTGTTGCCCAACCTTTCGTTCGCGGCCGACGCGCACTACCATCATTTGACCGACGACATCATCGAAGGCGGACCGATGCGCTACCAGGACGGCGCCATTCGCGTGCCCGACACACCCGGGCTGGGCGTGCGGCTGGACCGCGACAAGATGCGCCACTACGGCGAACTCTACCGCCGGCTGGGGGACTACCCGTACGACCGGGATCCGGCGCGACCCGGTTGGACCCCGACCGTGCCCAACGACCGGTGGGCCGATCCCGCAGACGACCGGCCCGTGCGGATTGCCGGCTGAGATGCGAAACTGTCTGGATTTGAGCGGGCGCGTAGCGGTAGCGATCGGCGCGACCTCGGGCCTCGGCCGGACGCTGGCGGTGGGCCTGGCCGAACACGGCGCCGATGTGATCCCCACGGGGCGCCGGAGGGAGCAGGTGGAGGCGGTGTGCCGCGAAGTGGAAGCCGCCGGGGGCCGCACGCTGTGCCAGACCGCGGACGTCACCCGGCGGGAGTCTTTGCAGGCGCTGCGCGAGGCGGTGCTCGCGCGCTTCGGCCGCGTGGACATCCTCATCAATGCCGCCGGCTTCACCTTGCGGGAGCCGACGGCGACGGTGTGCGACTGCCGCTGGTCGTTGCTGCTCGATACCAATCTGAACGGCGTGCTGCGGGCGTGCCAGGAGTTCTATCCGGCCTTGAAGGCGAGTGGGCGGGGGCGCATCGTCAACATTGCGTCGCTCGGTTCCTTCCTGGCTTTCAACGAAGTGGCCGGTTACTGTGCCGCGAAAGCGGCGGTGATGTCGCTGACGCGAAGTCTGGCCTGCGAGTGGGCGCGGGACGGGATTTCAGTCAACGCCATCGCCCCGGGCATCTTCCCCACGGAATTGAACGAAGACATGGTGAACGGCACGCCGCGCGGGCGGGAATTGCTGACGCGCACGCCCATGGGCCGCTTCGGCGAACCGGAAGAACTGGTGGGCGCGGCGGTGCTGCTGGCTTCCGGCGCAGCGAGTTTTCTGACCGGCCAATGTATTGTAATCGACGGGGGCTACCTGGCCTCGGGTGTGAATTCGTAGGGAGCGATGGCGATGGCGAAGCTGTGCGCGCTGATGACGGTGGCGATGCTGGGCCTGCACGCGGAGACCGGCCGGAGCGCGTGGCTGCGCTACGCGGCGCTCGATGAGACGGCGCAGGCACGCTACCGGCAGAGCATGCCGGCGGTGGTCGTGAGCCTCGGCGAGGCAGTCACCATCGAGAGCGCACGGCGCGAGGTGCTTGCCGGAATGCGCGGCATGTTGGGTCGAACGCCGCACGCGGCGAGCGTGGTGCCCCGCGAGAGCGCCATCGTGCTGGGCACGCTCGATCGCGTCCGCCAGGCGATTCCCGAGTTGCCCTCCGAGCGCCTGGAGGCCGACGGCTACTGGCTCAAAACGCTGGCGGCGGACGGCGCCAGCTACACCATCGTGACCGCCGCCAACGAGCGCGGAGTGCTGTACGGCGCGTTCGCGCTGGTGCGCAAGATCGCGCTCGGCGAGCCCATCTCGAATCTCGACCAGAAGCAGGCGCCGTACGCGCCGGTGCGCTGGGTCAACCAGTGGGACAACCTGGATGGCTCGATCGAACGGGGCTATGGCGGCCGCTCCATCTTCTGGGAGGACGGGCATGCGCGCGCCGATCTGAGCCGCGCAGGCGAGTATGCACGGCTGCTGGCGTCGCTGGGCATCAACGGCTGCTCGATCAGCAACGTGAATGCCGACCCGCGCGTTCTGACGCCCGAGTTCCTGCCGCAGGTGGCGCGCATCGCGGACGTGTTCCGGCCGTGGGGCGTGCAGGTGGCGGTGGCGGTAGATTTCGGAAGCCCCAAAACCGCCGGCGGGCTGGATACCTTCGATCCCCTGGATGCGCGCGTGGCGGCGTGGTGGAGGGCGCGGGTGGACAGCCTCTACGGCGCGGTGCCCGACCTGGGCGGCATAGTCGTGAAGGCCGATTCGGAGGGGCGCGTGGGTCCCTCGGTTTACGGACGAACCCACGCCGATGCCGCCAACGTGGTGGCGCGCGCGCTGGCGCCCTACGGCGGGCTGCTGTTCTACCGCGGCTTCGTCTACGACCACCACATGGACTGGCGCAACCCGAAGAACGACCGCGCGCGCGCCGCGTACGACAATTTCCAGCCGCTCGACGGCCGCTTCGACGCCAACGTGGTGGTCCAGATCAAGAACGGCCCCATCGATTTTCAGGTGCGCGAACCGGCGTCGCCGCTCTTTGGCGCGCTCGAGCGCACCAACCAGGCGGCAGAGTTGCAGATCACGCAGGAATACACGGGACAGGCGCGGCACCTGGTGTACCTGGTCCCCATGTGGAAGGAGACGCTGGACGCCGACCTGGGAGTGGGGCGCGTGAAAGCGCTGGTGGCGGGGAAGGTGTTTGCGCGGCCCACCGGCGGGTTGGTGGGAGTGGCCAATGTGGGCCTGGACGAGAACTGGCTGGGCAATCACCTCTCGCTGGCGAATCTCTACGGCTTCGGGCGGCTGGCGTGGGACCCGGACCTGAGCGCGCGGCGTATAGCCGAAGAGTGGACGCGGCTCACGTTCGGAAGCGACGCCGCGGTACTCGAAACGGTGGTGGGCATGCAGCTCAGCTCGTGGCGCACCTATGAGGACTACACCGGGCCGCTGGGATTGCAGACGCTGACCAACATCACCGGCGACCATTACGGGGTGGCGGTGGAGGCGTCGGAGCGTAACGGATGGGGGCAATGGCACTTCGCCGACGAACGCGGCGTGGGCATGGACCGCACCGTGGCCACCGGCACGGGCTTCATCGGCCAGTACCGCCCCGCGGCGGCGCGCGTTTACGAAGCGCTCGCAACCTGTCCCGACGACCTGCTGCTGTTCCTGCACCACGTGCCTTACACCTACCGGCTGCACTCCGGCAAGACGGTGATTCAATATCTGTACGATTCGCATTACCGGGGCGCGGAGCAGGCAGCGGCGTATGCGGCCGCGTGGCAATCGCTGCGCGGGCGCATCGACGACCAACGGTATGGCGACGTGCTGGCGCAACTGGAGTATCAAGCCGGGCAGGCCGAGGTGTGGCGCGACGCGGTGGCGAACTGGTTCCGGCGCGCGTCCGGCATCGCCGACGAGAAGGGCCGCGTGGGCCGGCATCCGGACCGTTTCGAGGCGGAGGAGATGAAGCTCGATGGTTACACGGTGAGCGACGTGACGCCGTGGGAAGCCGCTTCCGGCGGGAAGGCCGTGGAATGCGTCGCGGCCGAATGCGCGGCCAGCCTGCGATTCCAAGGCGCGCCGGGCTGGTACACGCTGCGGGTGCAGTATTTCGATTTGCCGCGCGCGGTGTCGCGGTTTCGCCTGCTGGTGGGAAAGCAGGTGGTGGACGAGTGGACGGCCGGCGACCATTTGCCGGCGCGCGCCATCGACGGAGCATCGTCCAGCCGGCGCGTGGTAACGGGAATCGCGCTCGCCGCCGGCGACGAGATCCGCATCGAGGGAGTCCCCGCCGGGACGGAACGGGCGGCGCTCGACTACATGGAGATCCGGCTTGATGCAAAATGAAGTAGCTAAGGAAACGTAATGCGGCCACAACAGTGGGAAACATTCAAACGGGCGGCGCGCCGCGAGAAGCTGGACAAGGTCCCGATGGCGCTGATCGTGGACAGCCCGTGGATCCCCGGGTACCTGGGGCTCAACCACATGGATTATTACCTGGACCCCGAGCTGTGGTTCCAGTCGAACCTGAAGATCATGCGGGAGTTTCCCGATATCATCTTCATTCCATCGTGGTGGATGGAATACGGCATGGCGGCGGAGCCCTCGGTGCTGGGCGCCAAGATCAAGTTCTGGCAGGACAACACGCCGAGCGAGTACCACACCCTGTACCGTTTGGAAGACATCGACAATTTCCCGGAGTACGAAGTGGAGGCGGATGCCTTCGCGGCCATGACCCTGCATCGCATCAAGATGCACCGCCAGCGCATCCTGGACCTCGGCTACATCCTGCCCATGGTCACGTCGCGCGGCCCGCTGTGCACCGCGGGGTTTGTGCGCGGCACCACCAACTTCATGATCGACCTGGTGGAAGACCCCGCGGGCGCGCACCGGCTGATCGACCTGTGCACGCGCGTGGTGATCGACTGGCTGAAGGCGCAGCACAAGGCGATGGGCGATACCGTGGAGAGCATTTTCATCCTGGATGACATCGTGGGGTTCATCAACGAGGAACATTACCTGGAGTTCGCACACCCTTATTTGAAGCGGATCTGCGAGGCCTTTCCCGAAGACTGGGTGAAGGTCTACCACAATGACGCGGAGGTGGACGCCTGCCTGGACCATCTGCCCGATGCGGGGTTCCACGTGCTCAACTGGGGCAAGCAGCGGCACATCACCGAGGTCAAAAAACGCGTGGGCCACCGGATGTGCCTGATGGGCAACGTGAACCCGCTCGAGATCGGCGTACGCGGCACGCCGGCGGAGGTGCGCAAGGCAACACGCGAAGTGCTGGAGGGAGCGGGCGGCGAGGGAATCATTCTTTCGGTGGGCGGAGGGGTCAGCCCCGGAATGCCGCGCGAGAACATTGTGGCCATGCAGGAAGCGCTGGCGGAATTCAACGCGCGGTGCTACGCGAGCCATGTCTGACGGGAGGGGAAGCCGGCGATGGTCGATTATGCCCTGATGAACCAGTACCTCTACGAGGGCAAGGCCAAAGAGGTCGAGCAGATGACCCGCGACGCGCTGGCCGAAGGGCGGAGCGCGCAGGAGGTGCTGAACGAGGGCTTGATCGCGGGCATGAGCGTGGTGGGGGAAGATTTCAAGCACAACGTGCTCTACGTGCCGGAAGTGCTGATCGCGGCGCGGGCCATGAAGGCGGGTATGGCGGTGCTGAAGCCGCTGCTGACCGCCAAGAACGGCGAGGCCAACCGGGTAGGGGTGCTGCTGATGGGTACGGTGCGCGGCGATCTGCACGATATCGGCAAGAACCTGGTGTGCATGATGGCGGAGGGCGCGGGCTTCGAGGTGCACGACATCGGCGTGGACCAGAGCGTGGAGAAATTTCTGGCGGCCGCCGGCCGGTGTCAGCCGACGATCATCGGCATGAGCGCGCTGCTGACCACCACCATGACCTATATGAAGAAGGTGATCGACGGCTTCGAGGCGGCGGGTTTGGGACACATCCAGATGGCCGTGGGCGGGGCGCCCATCAGCCAGGGGTATGCCGACGAGATCGGCGCCGACGGCTACGGAGCGAACGCATCGGCGGCGGTGGACCTGTTTCTGCGCCTGGCGGCGAAAGCGGTTGCCGAACGCGTATGAGGCCGTCGTGCCGGTGATGCTCCACATCAACGAACGCTCGACCGAGGCCGCGCCCGGCGTGACCCTGTTCGATTGCGCCGAGCGCATGGGTGTTCGCGTGCCGACGTCCTGCCACAAGCAAGGCAAGTGCCGGGAGTGCATGGTGGAGGTCGCCGAGGGCATGGAGCATCTCTCGGCGCCGGCCGCGCAGGAGGCGCATCTGCGCGGGAACTTCCGCCTGGCGTGCCGTTCGCAGGTGGCCTCCGATGCCGGCCTGGTGCGCTGCCACACCATGCGGCGCGGTCACATGCGCATCGAACGGCGCGCGCACGGTCTGCCCGGAGTGGCGACGAAGCCGGATGCCGCCGTAACGCGCGCCGGGGACCGCATCCTGATCGACGGCGAGGAGGTGGAACGCTCCACCGGGCCGATCCACGGCATCGCCGCGGACCTGGGGACCACCACCATCGTGCTGCGGCTCATGGACCTGGAGAGCGGCGAGCAGATTGCCGACGCCGCGTTCGAGAACCCGCAGCGCTTCGCCGGCAGCGAGGTGATGTCCCGCATCCGCTATGACTCCGAGCACAGCGGGAAGTTGCTCATGCGCACGCTGGCGGGCTACATGCGCCACGCCATCGAGGAGTTTCCGGTGGATCCGAAAACCATCTACGAGATGGTGGTGGTGGGCAACTCGACCATGCGCGACCTGTTCTTCCGCCAGGACGTGTATTCCATCGGACAGAGCCCCTACCGGTCGATCACGGAAATCGAGATGGCCGAGGGAAGGCGCTCTACCACCAGCCTCGTCCGAAGCGGGCCGCGGTGCCTGCTGCCCATCCATCCCCGGGCCCGCGTGTACGGGGCGCCGGTCATCAGCGGGCACGTGGGCGCCGACGCGGCGGCCTGCATGCTGGCCGTGGACCTGGCGCACGAGCGGCGCCTGGTCGCGGTGATGGATATCGGCACCAACACGGAGCTGATCGTGGGCAACCGCGACCGCATCCTGGCCGCCTCGTGTCCCGCCGGGCCGGCGTTCGAAGGCGGCGCCATCGCCTGCGGCATGCCGGCGCTGGACGGCGCGATCGAGGACGTGGCCCTGGGCGACGACGGCGGCTGGCGCCTGGACGTGATCGGCGGCGGCGCCCCCGAGGGCATCTGCGGCTCCGGCATGGTCGGCCTGATGAGCGAACTCGTCCGTACCGGCCGGATGAATGCGCTGGGCCGCTTCCAGGACGGAGCCGAACGGATCACGCTCGACCGCGCGCGCGACATTTTTTTCCTGGAGCGCGACGCGAGCGAACTGGCGCAGGCCAAGGGCGCCAACGTGGCTGGGCTGCACGCGGTGGCGAGCGAGTACGGCGTGGACTTCGACGACATCGAAGTGTTCTACCTGGCGGGTGCGTTCGGACGGCATCTGAACGTGGCGGCGGCCCGCCGCATAGGCCTCGTCCCCGACCTCGCGGACTCCCGCATCGTGCAAATCGGCAACGCCGCCATCGAAGGAGCGGCGATCGCTCTGCTCTCGCGCGCGAAGCGGCAGGAACTGGAACAACTGGTGCGCAAGGTACAGCACTGCCGGCTGGAAACGCACCCCGGCTTTTTCGACTTCTTCGTGGAAGGCTGCCAGTTCAAGCCGCTCGAATCTCCTCGCCAGGTTGCCCCATGATGGAACTGGTGGACACCGCACCGGATACCAATGTCGCGCCGGCCGAGTACCTGCGCCTCCTGGGGTATCCGCGCGGCTGGGTGCTGGAAGGGCGTGCCTGCGAGCTGGCCGCCGAGGCGCGCGCGTGGTACCGGGAGCACGGCCGTCCGTGGGTGTATGCCCGCGAAGCGCGCGGCGTGGAGACCGCCGGCGGCGCGGTGCGCATCGACGGGGCGGCGTTTGGAGGCAAGCGGCTGCGCAGGACGCTGCAGGTGGCGGAGTCGAGCGCCGTGATGCTGGTGGCGGCGAGCGCGGGCCCGGAGATCGAGCAGAGGGCACGGGAGCTCTGGCTCGAGGAGAAGCCCGACGAGTACTTTTTCCTGGAGATGTTTGGTTCGGCGGTGGTGGAGCACCTGACGACCGCCATCGGCGGCCGGCTGTGCGTGTGGGCGGAAGAGCGCGGGCTGGCCGTTCTGCCGCACGACAGCCCCGGCTACGCGGGGTGGGACGTGAGCGAACAGCCGCGGCTGCTCGAACTGCTGTGCCGGGAGCGATCGCTGCCCGGCGCCTTGGAGGCGCTGGAGTCGGGCGCGCTGCGTCCCAAGAAATCGCAACTGGCGGTGTTCGGATTGACGAGACAGAGCGCTGCCGGCGAGCGGCCGGCCGCGCTGGTGCCGTGCCGGACCTGTTCGCTGCTCTCGTGCCAGTACCGGCGGGCGCCGTACGGGCGCGCGGTGGAACGGTGCGCCAGCATATGAGAAAGAGCCTGCTGGAAGCGATCCGCGAGCGCCCGCTGGTGGGCGATGGCGCCATGGGCACGCAACTGATGGCGGCCGGCCTGGAGCAGGGGCAGTGCGGCGAGGCATGGAACCTGGAGCATCCCGAGCGAGTCCTCGCCATTCAGCGCCGCTACGCCGCGGCTGGTTCCGACTGCCTCCTCACCAACACCTTCGGCGCCTCGCGCATCATGCTCAACCGGCACGAGCGCGGCGATTGCGCCGCCGCCGTCAACCGGGCCGGGGTGGCGATTGCGCGCCAGGCGTTCGGCAGCCGCGAAGGATACGTGATCGGCGACATCGGTCCGTTCGGCGGGCTGATGGAGCCGTACGGCGACATTGCGGAAGCGGAGGTGCGGCGCGCGTTCAAAGAGCAGGCGCGCGCGCTGGTGGAAGCGGGCGCCGACGCCATCATCATCGAGACGCAGACCTCGCTCGAGGAGCTGCTGCTGGGCATCCAGGCGGCGCAGGAGGCCGGGGCGTGCTGTATCATCGGCTCGATGGCTTACGATGTCACGCTGGACGGCTCGACTTTCCGCACCATGATGGGCGTGGATCCCGAGCGGGCCGCGGAATTTCTGGCGGAGCACGGCGCGCACATCGCCGGCGTGAACTGCGGCACGGGGATGGACATGGCGCGCTCGCGCGAAGCGGTGGAGCGCTACAAGAAGGTGAGCGGCCTGCCGGTGATGGTGCAGCCCAACGCGGGGCAGCCGAAGCTGGTGCACATGAAGGTGGTCTACGACGAAATGCCGGAAGACATGGCGCGCGGCGTGACGCCGCTGGTGGAGGCGGGGGCCAACATTGTGGGCGCCTGCTGCGGCAGCACGCCGGAGCATATCGCGGCGTTCCGCAAGGCCATGGACGGGAAGCGATGAGAGCCAGACTCTGCGACGAAAACCGCGCGGCCAGCGAGAAGCTGCCCGAGCACACCGGCGACAAGTCGGGTGTGGGAGTGCACTACGTGGACGCGTACATCAAGCCGATGAACGCGACGCTGGAGGACGGGACGGCGGTCACGTGCAAGCGCCGGGGCTTGAAGATCGTCCTCGCCGTGGGCGAGCGCAAGGGCGAAGGGCTCCTGCGCCGCCTGGAGGTAAGCCGCGACCCGGTGGCGATGCTCGAGGCGGCGTTGCAGGAGGCCGCGCGCCACGCGGAGCTCGAGCTGGCGGTGGAAGGCGGCGGGATCTTCGTGACGCTTTAGTTCCCGTTATAGGCCTCCACGTCGATGCGGCCGTCGCGGTGGAGCGCCAGTTTGCGGTCGCGCCAGTAGACCGTGGAACCGAGGGCGCCGGCTATCCAGACGGCGAAGCCGAACAGGTCGCGCAGGGGGATCAGCCAGAAATAGCGCGCCACGTGCCGGTCGCGGAGGAGAACTCCGGCCAGGATGCCGGCCGCCATCCGCAGCCCCAGCGCGGCGGCGCCCGCCCACCATTGGCCGGCGGCGAACGCTACCAGCGCCCACAGGGTGGCGTGGGTCACGATGCAGCCGTAGTAGCCCGCGGGATGCGAGACGCGGATGGTGCGCGACCAGCGCACCTGGTGCCGCCAGGTCTGCGCCCAGCTCTCGGCGCCGAGATCGGTCTCCACTACGATGGGCGCGAATTCGATGCGATAGCCCAGCGCATGGATGCGGTTTCCGAGCTGGTAGTCGTCGGCCAGGTACCCGGCAATCGATTCGAAGCCGCCGATCTTGCGCAGCGCCGCGGCGCGGAACATCATGGTGGAGCCGAGCGCGAACTCGACCACGCCCAAGAGGCGCGCCACCAGCACGCTGGGGGTGAACTCGGTGGCGATGCCTAGCGCCTCGGCGCCCGATGCCCATGATTCACCAAGGCCGCGATAGAGGCAGGTGACCATGCCGATGGTGGGATCGTCCAGGGGGGCCGCTACCGCGCGCAGGTATCCGGGCTCGACTTCGATATCGCTGTCGTTGACCAGCAGCAGCGGATAGCGCGCGTGCTTCGCCAGTTCCGCCAGCACGCCCACTTTGGCGTTGGGCGCTTTGGTGGCGACGGCGAACACGGCGATTGACCGCGCCGGGAATTCGCTCTGGAGGCGCGCGATATCCTGGAGCGCGGTGTCCGATGGATCGCTGACCCCGAACAGGATTTCAAACTGCGGGTAATCCTGCGCGGCGTGCGACCGTATGGCCTCGTAGAAGCGGGGGTCGCGTCCGTGAATGGGTTTCAGGATGGAGAGCGGCGCCGGCACACTGGCCTGCGCTCGCGGACGGTGAGAACGGGGCCACCTTACCGTCGCCACAATCGCCAGCAGGTAGTAGGCCGCCGCCGCCAGGGCCGGCAGGGCGAGCCAGATCACAGCGAGACCAGAGCGACGCCGCAGATCACCAGCGCCGCGCCCGCCCAGCGCAGCCAGTTGACGCGCTCTTTCAGAACATATCTCGCCAGCACGGTTTCGAGCACATACGTGACCGCCGTGGCCGGAACCGCGAAGCTGAGCTCGGCGATGGTGAGCAACCCCATATAGGCGAAGAACGACACTGCCATGGCGGCCACCGAGGCGATGATGAAGCGATTACGGGCCAGTACTGTGAGCACCCGGCGGAGCGCGCCCGGGCGAAAGTCGCGGATCTCGCCGTGGCGGCGCATGGCGAAAGCTTGCAGGACTTCACCCGCCGTGGTGGCGGCTACGATGACGGCGATCCAAACCCACCTCATCGGGCCGCCTTGGTCTGCGGCGCGGTGCCGCCGCTGACCAGCGCCACTCCGGCCATGATGAGGATGACGCCGGTCCATCGTTTGGCGGTGACCTGTTCGTGCAACAGCACCCTTCCCACGAGTGCCACCAGAATGTAGCCCACGGAGGTGACCGGCAGGACGTAGCTCAGGTCGGCCCAGCTCAGCAGCGCCATGCGCGAGAGGAGCCATAGGATGAGCAGGAGCACGCCCAGCGTTACCGGCGGCTGGAAGAGCACCAAGATGTAATCGAACGGCGTGGGGAGGGAGGCGGGCAGGCCGCGCTTCAGGAAGAAGTTGCCGAACACGTTGCTGAAGACCACGATGGCGGCGCAGATCCAGGTCTTGACTCGCAGCCGTGCGGATTCGGTGGTCATCGCCCGCGTCAATCGCCGGAACCGGCCGTGACGGGAGCGGGCTTGGCAGCCGCCGCTTTGTGGTCGGCGACGAATCTTTTCCGTTTTCGCCGCAGCGCCATGTATTCGCGGGCTTCTTTGGTGAGCCTCCGGCGCTCGTCCCCATCGAACACCGCCTTCTTCACAATGCGCCAGACCACGCGCGGGCGGAAGAAGTATTCGCCGTAGAAGCGCTCCACCCATTCCACCAGCTCGCCGCGGTCGAGCCCCGGATAGGTGACGTTGGGAAGCTGGTGCCCGGTATCGTCGGTCATGGCATCAATGGTGATGAGCCCGTTCTTCTTGACGTAGTCGTAGAACTCCGTCCCGGGGTACGGATGGGCGATGGAAACCTGTATGGTCTCGGTATCCAGGCGCTTGGCGAAATCGATGGTCTTGCGGATGCTCTCGCGGCTCTCGCCGGGCAGCCCGATGATGAAGTCGCCGTGCACCACCAGGCCGAGCTTCTTGCAATTGGCCGTGAACCGCTCAGCCATCTCCAGGGTGGCGCCCTTCTTGATGTTCTTGAGGATCTGCGCGTCGCCCGATTCGTAGCCGACGATCAGCAAACGGCAGCCCGCTTCCTTCATGGCCTTCAACGTCTCGTAATCGGTGGTGACGCGGGAGGTGCACGACCAGGTGAAGTTCAGCGGCTTGAGCTTCTTGGAGAGCTCGATGGTGCGCTCTTTGCGGTAGTTGAAGGTGTCGTCGTCGAAGAAGATCTCCTTCATGTGCGGGAACTCGTCGAGCGCGTAGCGCACCTCGTTGGCCACGTCGTCGGAAGAACGCAGCCGCCAGCGATGCCCCGAGTGGGTCTGCGGCCACAGGCAGAAGGTGCACAGCGCCGGGCAACCGCGCGACGTGTAGAGCGACACGAAGGGATTGAGCAGAAACGGCACGTTGTAGCGGGTGATGTCGAGATCGCGCTTGTAGACCTTGGTGACCCACGGCAGCTCGTCGAGGTTCTCGATGGCCGGCGCTTCGGGATTGTTGACCACGCTTCCGTTGCGGCGGAAACTCACGCCCGGCAGCTCGGCGAGCGGCTTGCCGCGGGCGTAGTCCGCGATCTGGTAATCGAACTCGCGGCGCACCACGAAATCGATGGCTTTGTGGGCGAGCAGCGTCTTGTCGGGCTCGATGGTTACGGGCGGTCCCACGAAGGCCACCTGCAGCTTCGGGTTCACGTCCTTCATCATTTCGGCCATCTTCACATCCACGTGAAAGCCGGGCGTAGAGGTGTAGAGCACGAGCAGCTCGAAATCCGGGGCCATGGCCACGGTCTGCTCGAGGGAGATTTTGTGGGGCGGGGCGTCGACGACCTTGCTGTCGGGCAGCATGCCGGCGGGATAGCAGAGCCAGACCGGATACCAGTACGATTCGATTTCCCGCGAGGCCGGCCACCGCGAGCTCGCGCCGCCATCGAACCCTTCGAAAGAGGGGGGATTCAGAAACAGCGTTCGCATGTTTTCCTCCAGCGGGCGAATAACCGGGCGCTACTGCTGGCCCTCGTTGTCCGCCGCCGCGTCCCGCTTGGAACCGTCGATCGAAAAATTGCTGAAGTCGATGGTGAGCTCGGCCTTGCCAAACACCCGCGCCTGCACGACGCTTTGCACCTGCCGGGGCACCGAGATGCCATCGCGAATCTCGTACGTTCTGACGAATTCGATTCTCTTCAGGAAAATGGAAGGATTCTTAACCAGGTGGCCCGACTCCTGCACGCGCAGGTAAGTGCCGGCGTCGATCCACACCTCGCCCTGGAACAGCCCCTGGCGCTTTTGTTTCGGCGTCACCTGGAAGACGTGGACGTCGCGCCCGTTCAGCCGGCTGCGGCCTTTGTACTTGAACTTGTAGTTCTCCGGCGTCACCGCGAGCGAGGGGGCCTGCGCCCGTTGGGCTTCCGCCTCGGCGGTCAGGTAACGGGCGATCACCTGGTTCTTCACCGTGCCGTCGCCTTCGAAGAACAGCTTTTCGTAAGTGATCCGGCCCAGGGCCGAGATGCGCCGCAGGGCATGGAGGCGCCCCCGCTTCTGGAACTTGGGCAGCGAGGCGGAGACGTCCATATCCATGGAGACGCCCTGGACCAGGCGCGCCTGATCGCGCGAGGCGGCGCAATAGTTTTCGACGATGGTATCGGCGGCATCGGCCAGCTCGGCCGCCTGCGTCGCCACGGTCGAGGCAATACCGGTACACAACAAGAGAAGAACGCAAAACTTCAATGAACAACCCCGCAAGAAAAGATTGGGCCTAGAGACCTAAGTCTATCAGCATCAGGCGTTCCAGGCAATTCGGAATTTTCCTGGCGCTGCGCCCTCGCCCTCTTGGATGCGGCAGGGGCGCGGTGTGATTCGCCGGCCTGGGCCTTGGCTCCACGGATTCGCATGCTTGACTGGGCGCGCTGGTTTCATTACGCTATGGGGACATCTGTTCGCGAGGTTCGCTTATGATGCCGCAGCCCGCCCTGCACCCTACCCTGGAACCGTCCATCAAGATTTACCTGCAACTGGCCTGGGAAACCGTCCTCTACGTCCGCGGAAAGGTCCAGGCCGGCTCCGCCAACCGGGACGATGACAAGCACAAGCGAAGCCAGAAGAAGTTTCAGGAGTTGGGCTCGCTTGAGCTGAAACGCCAGCGCGAGGCAGGCAGCCTTCTTATTAAGGAGGACAAGCAGCCGGAGAAGATCGGGGTGCAACTTAAGCCGCCCAAGATTCTCGACATGGACGATGAGATCTGCCATAGCGCGGAGTTCGTTGAGATGTCGGGATTCGGCAACTGCGGGGAACAGGCGTCGGTGGCTTACCGTTACCTGCGGCGGTTTCCCATCGCCGGCCTGTTGTACATCAACCTCGTGGGTGGAAACCACAGCTTCGTGATACTGGGCGCCGGGCCGGGGATCCTCCAGGGCATGGTGCTTTCGGTGCAACAGGCCAGAAAGGCGATCGGCGATTGTGCGATCATCTGCGATCCCTGGCTGATGGGGACAGGCTTCGCCGGCCCGGTTCGCGAAAAGTGGGACTTTGTGATCGAAGAGATGCTCGATCAGGCCCGTCCCGGCACCAGGCTCGAGAACGTGAAAATCGAGTGCATCTGCCGCTGCTCGAATAAGCTGCAGATTACCAAACAGATCGACTGGATCCAGACCACTCTGGAGTTCACCAAGAAATCCCACAAGTGAAAGTGGCGCCGCCGGCTTAGCGCCGGTGCTACGCTTGGGGCATGCCCCCGTATCGCATCGAACGCGGGCGCCGTGCCTCAGGCTCGCGCGCCACCCGCATCACGCTGCTGGTCATCCTCGCATTGCTGCTTCTGGGGGCGCGCTCTCTGGCGTCCTACGCCATCGAAGTCGCGTGGTGGAAGGAGCTCGGGCAGTTCCGCACCTGGCTGAGCATGCTGTATTACAGCGTGGCGCCGGTGCTGCTGGCCACTCTGCTGGCGTTTGCGGTGTTGTGGCTGACGCACGCGCGCGCGCTCCACTTCGCCCAGACATCGCTGCGGGAACACCGCATCTACGCGCGCATCTCGGCGCTGGTGCTGCTGCTGTTGGGCTACCTGATTGCCGCGGCGTCCACCGACACCTGGACGGTGGTGCGCTTCGCGGGCTCGCGCGGCCTCGCCGGGGCCGCCGGCGGGTGGCATGACGCGGTCTTCAACCGGCCGCTCTCCTTTTACCTGTTCGACCTGCCGTTCTACGGGATGCTGCGCGGCTATGTGCTGGCCCTGGTGATCGTCGCCATCGTGCTCTACTGGATCGCGGCGCGGGCCTGGCAGTTGCGCTATAAGCTTCCGGACCTGAGAGATATGCGCGAGCTCGATCCGACGTTTTTCCGCCTGGAAGGCGGCCTGGAATCGCGTTTTCTCCGGGGAGCCGCGGTGGTGCTGCTGCTGGCGCTGGCCGCGCGCTTCTTCCTGGGGCGTTATGAAATGGTGTACAACGAGCACGGCACGTTTCTGGTGGGCATCGATTACGTGGATCTGAACATCGGGCTGCCGCTGCAGTGGCTGCTGATCGTGGCCTGCCTGGCGGCCGCCGGACTGGTGTGGATGGGCCGCTGGTTTCTGGCGGCGGCCATGGCGCTGGCGCTGGTGATCTCGTTCGTGGCGCCGCGCGCCGTCTCGGCGTTTTATGTGCGGCCCAACGAGATTTCGCTGCAGCGTCCTTACATCGATACCCACATCCACGCCACGCGCAGCGCGTACGGCCTGGAGCAGCGCGTGCGCGAGGTGGAGTTCAAAGCGCAACCCGAAGCCCCCATCGACGTAGCACACAACCGGCCCACGCTGGACAACGTGCGCCTCTGGGACTGGAGCGCGTTCAAGGCCACCATCACGCAGATCCAGGCGCTGCGTCCTTATTATGTGTTCAACGACAGCGACGTGGATCGCTATACCATCGACGGACAATACCGGCAAGTGCTGCTTTCCCCGCGCGAGCTCGACCTGAGCCAGCTTCCCGCCGCGCGGGCCAACTGGATCAACCCCGCGTTCATCTACACCCACGGATACGGCCTGGTGCTGGCCGAGGTGAGCCAGATCACGCCCGATGGCCTGCCCGTGCTGCTCATCGACAACGCGCCGCCGCAGGTGAAATCGAAGAGCCTGCGACTGGAACGCCCGGAAATCTACTATGGCGAGGTGTCGCACGAGCCGGTTTTCGTGGACACGGCGCAGGAGGAGTTCAACTATCCCTCGGGCGAGAAGAACGTCGTTTCGCGTTATCAAGGGAAGGGCGGCTTCCCGATCTCCTCGTTTGCCATGCGCCTGGCCGCGGCCATCAGCGAAGGCGAGCCCAACATCCTGCTGACCAATTACCTGAAGCCGAACAGCCGCATGATGATCCACCGCAAGGTGCGCGAGCGGGTGCAGGAGCTGGCCGGTTTTCTCGAATGGGATCCCGATCCGTACCTGGTGATCACCGATGCCGGGCGGCTGGTGTGGATGATCGACGGGTATACCACGAGCGACGCGCACCCCTATTCGCGCGCCGTGGACGTGCCCGATATCGGCCGCCTGAACTACATTCGCAATGCGGTGAAGGCCACCATTGACGCCTACGACGGCGAGACCCATTTTTACGTCTTCGCCCCCGACGACCCCATCATCGGCGCTTACCAGCAACTCTTTCCGGACCTGTTCCTGCCGGCCTCCCGCATGCCCGCCGATCTGCGGGCGCACGCGCGCTATCCCGAGACGCTGTTCCGCGTGCAGGCGGAAATCTATCGCACGTACCACATGCTCGATCCGCAGTCGTTTTACAACAAGGAGGACCTGTGGGACCTGGCGCGGCACACCACCGGCCAAGGCGCGGGCACCGAACCGGTGACCCCGACTTACGTGATGGCCGCCTTGCCCGGCGAGGCGAAGGCCGAGTTCCTGGTGCTGGCCCCGTTCACGCCGCGCAGCAAGGACAACCTGATCGGCCTGATGGTGGCGCGGTGCGACGGGCCGAACCTGGGCGACATCGTGGTGCTGCTACTCTCCAAGCAGGAATTGATCTTCGGCCCCATGCAGATCGGGGCGCGGATCAACCAGGAGCAGACCATCTCGAAGGACCTGTCGCTCTGGAACCAGCAGGGGTCGCAGGTGCTGCGCGGGCAAATCCTGGTGCTGCCGGTGGGCAACACGTTTCTGTACGTGGACCCGCTCTATATTCAGGCCACCGAGGCGCGCATGCCGCAGTTGAAGAAAGTGGTGCTGGCGGTGGGCAACCGCCTGATCTACACCGATACCTACGATCAGGCGCTGGCCCAGCTTTCTTCGGGCGCCCAGCAACTGGTGCAGGCGGCCGAGGCTCCCTCAGCGCCGCCGGCAGCGGCCGCGGTGGGCGCGCCGGCCGCGGCTCCAGGTGGCTCGGACCCGCGGCTGGACCGCGTCCGCGAGCACCTGCGCCGCTATCGCGAGCTGGCCGCGCAGGGCAAGTGGTCCGAAGCCGGCAAGGAACTGGAGGCGATCGAGGCAGAGGTGCGGAAGTAAGACAGGCGGTTAGGGGATGCGGACCGGCGTAGCTAACCCCTCCGCGCGCGCCAGTTGAGCCTGCCTGCGGTCGAAGGTGTAAAACGATTCCGCGGCCAGGGTCAGCGCGGCCGCAACGTGCAGGATATCGAGCGTGCGTGTGCCCGATACGGCGGCATGTTTCCGGGCGAGCATCCGGGCGTGGTCGTAGATCGCCGCAGGAATCGCCACCGCATAGAAGACGCCGTGCGCCAAGTCGGAGGCCACGTCAGCCAACGCCGCCCTCGCCTGCTCGGCGTTAATCTCCCGGCGAAACCGGCGCAATTCGATGGCGTTCGCCAGCTCCAATTCCCCGAACGGGCCTATGGGAAATGGGCCCGTCGCCCGGCGCATGGCAAGCGCGGCGGCGGTTGAATTCGCGTCCGACGTGTAAAGCGAGACCAAAAAGCTCGTTTCCAGGTAGGCGCTCAATAACCCTCATCCCTCTCGGCCCGGATGAGAGCCGCACCGGAAACGGCCAGCTTCTTGTTCCCATAGATCTTCTTGAGCCGGCCCAGGAAGTCGGGGAGTTGCGGCGTGGCGGCCGGACGCTCCGGCACGAGGCGGGCGATCACACGCTTTCGCCTCGTGATCTGAATCTCTTCGCCCTCCTGCAGCAGGTTCTCGATTTCCGGAAAGCGATACCGCAGATCGCGAATGCTGGCCTGCCTCATGTGATCCAGTTTGGCATCACAAGGGGCCCCGGCGTACCCTCTCTCACTTACGGCTGCTTACGGTTCGATCAGGCCCTGGCGGATGGCGTAGCGCACCAGGCCGGCGGTTTCGTGGATCTCCAGCTTTTCCATGATGCGCGCGCGATGCGATTCCCCGGTGCGCACACTCACGCCGAGCAACTGGGCCACTTCCTTGGTGGTCTTGCCTTCGGCGATCAGTTGCAGCACCTGCCGCTCGCGCAGCGTCAGGGCCTCCTCCTGTTTCGCATCCTTGTTCAGCATTTCGCGAACCACCGTCCCGGAGATTCCGGGACTGAGGTACACGTTGCCGCGGATGACTTCCTGGATGGCCTGCACCAGGTCGCTGGCGGCCTTCGATTTCAGAACGTAACCCACGACGCCGGCGCGGAAGGCACGCAGCACATGCTGCTCGTCGGAGTGCATGGTCAGAAGGATGGTGGGGATGCTCAGTTCTTTTTGGATTTCCGAGGCCGCTTCAATGCCGTTCATGATGGGCATCGACAGGTCCATCACGATGACATGCGGGCGGGCGGTCCGGGCCAACTGCACTGCCTGGGCGCCGTTTTCGGCCTCTCCCACGACCGTCATGCCGTGCTTTTCCAGCAGGACCTTGAGCGCGTCCCGTAGCATGGCATGATCGTCAGCCAGAATCACTCGAACGGACATTTGGCACTTCCTTTACCAAGCCCATGAAAACTCTGTGAACAGACTCATGATAGCCTCTTTTCACTGTGGAGCCTAACGCATTCATGGTACTAGTACTACGGGTTAGCCACAGCTAGCAAAAGCCGCGGGGCGGCGCACCGCCAAGAATTAGCAAAATACCCGCTGCAAACGCTTGAACCGGCGGGTTGACACGGGTTATTCTTGGAAATATTCTCAAGGGGAACAACGGGGATGCGCAATCAGGAAGCCGATCCGCGGTTTGTAGCTATCGATATCAAGACGGCCGACCGTCATCCGGACTCGGCGTGTTCGGTGGCCGCGGTGCAGGTGGAGCAGGGCCGGGTGGTGGATTCGATGCACGCCCTGGTGCGGCCGCCGCGCAAGGATTTCGTCCTTTCGTACAGCCATGGCATCACGCGGGACATGGTGGCCGGCGCGGCGACGTTTGCCCAGGTATGGCCCGGGGTGCAGAAACTGATTCGCGGCGTCGATTTCGTGGCGGCGCACAATGCCCTATTCCACCGGACCGTAGTGCAGGCATGCTGCACCAGGGCCGGCATGGCGATTCCCGATCTATACTTCAAGTGCACGGAGCGGATCGCCCGGGAAATCTTCGGGATCTACCCCACGGACCTGAGCAATGTCTGCTGCGAGCTGCGCATACCGCTCGAGCATCATGACGTGAAGGGCGCCGCGCTGGCCTGCGCGCAGATCGTGCTGGCGCATGCCCGCCGCCGGCAGCCGGCGTACTCTACGCCAGGCCGGTAAGCGGCGCCGGCGGCGGTTTCTTAGGGCTCGATCAGGCCCTGACGGATGGCGTATCGCACCAGGCCGGCGGTTTCGTGGATCTCCAGCTTTTCCATGATGCGTGCGCGATGCGATTCGCCCGTGCGCACGCTGACGCCCAGCACCTGGGCGACCTCTTTGGTGGTCTTGCCCTCGGCGATCAGTTGCAGCACCTGCCGCTCGCGCAGGGTCAGCGCTTCGGACTGGGCGGCATCCTTGTTCAGCATTTCGCGCACCACCGTACCGGAGACTCCGGGGCTGAGGTACACGTTGCCGCGAATCACTTCGTGGATAGCCTGCACCAGGTCGCTGGCGGCCTTCGATTTCAGAACGTAACCGGCGATTCCGGCGCGGAAGGCGCGCAGAACATGCTGCTCGTCGGAGTGCATGGTCAACAGGATGGTGGGAGTGCCGGATTCCCTTTGAATCTCCGTGGCCGCTTCAATGCCGTTCATAACCGGCATCGACAGATCCATGACCATAACCTGCGGGCGGGCGCTGCGGGCCATCTGCACGGCCTGGGCTCCGTTTTCGGCCTCTCCGACCACGGTCAAGCCGTGCTTTTCCAGGAGAACCTTAAGCGCATCCCGAAGCACTGCATGATCGTCAACCAGAAACACTCGTACAGACATGGGGCCCCCTTGGCCCGCCCGCTCCCGGATATGGCGGCGAGTGTCTCAGTTTACACAAGTTTTGCCCAAAGGAGGCCAGGAACCGGCGAGCCGGGCGGAGTACTTGTATTATTGCGTGCGAAGCTTGTTTTTCAGCGGCACGGTAATGCGCAGCTCGGTTCCATTGCCGGGGCTGGACTGGATGGTCAGGGTGCCTCCGAAGGCGCGGACATTCTCCTGAATTCCCACCAGACCGAGGCCGCGCTTGCCGCGCGCCGCTAGAACCTCGGAGGCATCGAAGCCAATCCCGTTGTCGCGGATGGAACATAGTAGGCCCTCGCCCCGCTCTTGCAGGCGGATGCCTACATGGGTAGCGCACGCATGCGCGGAAATGTTGGATAAGGCTTCCTGAACGGAGCGGTACAGCATGATGGCCAGGGGAGCGGGCACGGACCGGGGCACGGTGGCCTCGACCTGGATTTCGGTTCCGCCCATGCGGGTGAAGTAGCCGGCCAGACAGCTGATGGCCGCATCCAACCCGAGCTGGTCGAGAACACTGGGCCGCAACTGGAAAGAGAAACGCGCCAGTTGCGCCTCGATCTGGTCCAGAATGCCTCCCAGCCGCGAGACCTCTTGCTGGCCGTCCGCCGGCAGCGTGTTGGCAATGGCGTGCACAGTGAGGTGCGCGGCCGCCAGGAGTTGCATGCTTTCGTCGTAGAGCTCACGAGCGATACGCCCGGCCTGCTCTTCCATGCGGCGGTTCTGACGGTGTAAAGCGGCAGTAGCATCCTGGAACTGGCGATGGCTGGCTTCGAATGGCTGCAGGCTTTCGGTGAAGAACGTTTCGGCCGCCTTGACCGCGGCCGTGCTCTCCTCGGGGGCGAGCGAGCGCAGCAGAGAGCGCAGGCCGCGAAGCGCCCCCGAACGGGGATCGGGATTGGGGCGCGCGGGCATATCGTCGCCCAACGTCCGCAGCAGGAAGAGGCGCAGTGACTCATGGTGGATGGCCGCCATCTGCGGCAAGCCGACGCCATGGCCAACGGCCTTCTGGCCGAGTCGTTGTGCGCCGGCCAGGCTGGGCTCCTCCGGTTGCACGAGGTAGCTCAGCAGGGCATCGGAGTAGGTGTCCTGAAGCTGGTTGTGGAGGACCAGCGGCTCCTGGGGCATCGCTTGTGTAGCATCGCTCATGATCGATCCCTTCAGGCGGGCACTGAGATCTTCTTCGCGCTCCGCAGCCGCCATGATCGAGAATAGACCGCCCGCGGCCTTTCGACAAGTGCGGCTTTCCTGTATTTCGGTTCCGTATAATTACACAGAACATGCTGATTTTTCAGATATTTACAGGTTTCTTACAAAGCCCTGACATGAGCCGGCGTGGGCCGCCGTGAGCCAAAAATCGCGGCCCCGCGAGCGCCTCCGGCGCACCTCGCGGAGCGGAACGGAACGCGCGGCGCCGGCACCCCTCGGCAACCGAATCGAATCTGGGGGCCGATGCGGGAAGGACGTCCCGGATTCCGGGCGCCACCACCACAGGAATTCTGGGGCGGATTTGCGGTAATTCACCGGATACCGCGGAACGGGCCGATGGACGAAACTTTGGTTAGGCGGCTGCTCCAATCTTGGGGCGAGGCCTGGAGGGTACGAACGATGCGGGAGATCAAACAGAGACTGGAAAAGGGCGTGGCCGTTCTTGCCCGGCTGGAACAGCGGAGACAAGAGACCCGCACACCGCTGTGGGGCTACGAGACGGAATTCCTGATTATCAGTCATGAGCTGCGCCAACTGGAGAGTGACATCATCCGCGATCCGGGCGCCCTGGAGTCGCACCTGGTTCGTTTGCCGCGGATACCGCCTTCGGAGGCCGGTCCCGATCTGCCTTAAACTGCGTGCCGGTACCGCGGTGACCTTCATTCCTCGCTGCCCGCCCTCATAAATGCTTCGACCAGGTGGCTTGCCCATGCGAGCCTAAATGAAGCACCGGGATACAGGATTGTTTCTCCTTGCCTGTATCCCGGCATTTTTTTGTCTCACCGGGCGGACGGAGGCGATCCTGGGCCGGGAGAAGCGGCGCGCAATCGGCCTCCGTAATTTCCGCTTTCCGATTGCGTGAATTACTCCCTTCATATTCCGGCGGCGACTCTTTACCCTGGTGAAGGACGTAAATAACCACTCAGGTGGGGAGGTGCACGATGGCGCGAATGATCGGTATGCCCGAGTTGATGGTGATCCTGGGAGTGGCCGTGCTGTTATTCGGCGGAAAGAAGATCCCGGAGATGGCCAAGGGGCTGGGAGAGGGGATCCGCAACTTCAAGACGGCGGTGAAGGACTAACGCGCAGCCGGGGCGTAACCCGCTCGGCCGCGAGCTCATCAGCGCCTCTTGCCGCGCGCCGAGTATCGCAGGTAGAGGTGGTGGCGCACCTGTTTCACGCTCACGACTTCAAGCCAGGGCGCCGTCTCCGGCAGGAACTCCACTCCGGCCATGAGACTGGGCCGCGACGGCTCTTCGCTGCGGCCGGCCAACTGAGGCGCCAGGGTCAGGAAGAGTTCATCAACGCTCTGTTGAGCCACGAAATCCCCCAGAAGGGTCGGGCCTCCTTCGTGGAGCAGCAGCGATACGCCGAACTCCCCACGGAGAAGCTCGAGAATGGAGGCGGGAGCGAGATGCGGTCCCTCGAGGGATCGGATCTCGGTGGAGGCCAAGGCACCGGCGCCGCTCGCGGCGAGAAACTCTTCGCCCTCCCTGGTGGTAACCAGCAGGACCCTCACCCCTGGAGTATGAAAGACGGCCCTCTTTAGCTCCACGCGGCCGGTTCGGCTGACAATCACGGTAAGCGGCGGCGCCGGTCTATTCAGCACCTCGCGGCGGTAGCGCGAATACAGGGCGGCGGCTTTCGGGTAGACATGCTCCGCCACGAACAGATGCCGCGTTGCGGTGGCATGAAGCGTTCCGGTGCCGACGATGACGGCGTCGGCGGATGCCCGAAGGAGCCCCATGATGAAGCGGTCCGCCTCGTCGAATCCGCTGATGTTGCCTCCTCCGGACTTTCCGGTAATGGCAAAGCTGACTACTCCGTCAATGGTGCTGACGAAATTGGCGATCACATAGGGCCGGCCCGGATCGGGCGGCGGGAAGCGCAGGTCGCCGCCGTAAAGAATCCGCAATTCCTCCGGCAGGACGGGCGGCCCCATCGCCTCCTGGCGGTCAAGCCATGTCTGGATTGGTTCGAGCACGGGCGCACACCGGAAAGCGCCGCTTCAGCGCTCGATCTTAAAGCCGGCCTTGATGGTCACCTGAAACTCCTGGACGGCTCCGTTGGCAATACGGCCGCGTTCTTCCACGACCTCGAACCAGTCCATGTGCCGCACGGTTTTGGAAGCTTCGGCGACGGCTGCTTTCACCGCCTCGGCAAAGCTGACGGGAGATGTGCCTACGAGTTCGACGATTTTGTATGTTCCGGGCATTCAGGCCGCTCCTTTCAGGGCATGAACTTAAGAGTATAGTCCGGCGGAAGGGGCCGGAGAAATGGCCGGCTCTACCCACTAGCGGCAACGCGCCGCTGGCCGCCGCTCACCTGGTACAAATCAACCAAAAGTAATGCGTACTAGATTGGTACAGTCAGGACTATCTTAAAGGCACGCCCGCCGCTATTCTTTGACTATGGGTAGCTGCAATCAGGCCGATGAACTCGCGATTCGGCATCTGATGGCGGTGGACAGCGTTGCCGACGCCCGGCGCGAGGTGTCCTGGGCGGTGACCACAACGCAGCGGGAGTGCGCCGCCACGCGTCTCAGGCGGGTCGAGGCGCACCGGCTTTGCACCCTCCGCGATCTGGCGGCGCATTGTGAGCGACACCAGTGCACGACGCCGGAGGTCGAAAGGTTGCTCGCCGACAGCCTGGTACCCGAGCGGATGGCGGTGGCACGATGAGCGGCCAGGGAGCGGGCGGACCAGCGGCGGACTTCTATGAAGTGATGCAAATCAGCCGGCATGCCGAGATGGAAACGATCCATCGGGTCTATCGGATCATGGCCGGGCGTTTTCATCCCGATAACCCGCGAACCGGAAACACGGAACGATTTCTTCTGCTGCGGCGCGCCTATCAGGTGCTCTCCGACCCGGCGCTGCGCGCCCAGTACGATGCCAACTGCCAGAGCCGCGAGGAGGAGCCGCTCCCCATATTCGAGCTGAAGGAGTTCGTCGACGGCATCGCCGGCGAGGCCAACCGCCGCCTGGGAGTGCTGGCCCTTCTGTACCACGGACGCCGCCGGAACGACGGCAAGGGAGTCTCCGTGCTCGACCTCGAGAAGCGCATGGGGTTCCCGCGGGAGTACCTGAACTTCACGCTCTGGTATCTCAAGGCCAAGGGATACGTCGAGGTGGAAGACAATTCGGATTATGGATTGACCGCCGAGGGCGTCGACTATCTGGAGTCGCACTCCTCCGTTAACCCGGCGATTTGCGAGCTGCTCACCGGCGCGTCCGCCTGTACGGCGCCGGGCCCAATAGCCGCGGAGCGCCAGGGTGCACCCGTGGCTCTGCCCCAAATCGAGGGCGAGCACGATCCGGCAAGTGCCCCATACCGCGTCTGCAACTGACCCCACCGCGGTTTCCTGACCCGCCGATCTCGCCCTATGTACTAAAAAGCACGGTCATTCCGGTTCGCCGTTCATCCATTAACACCTGCAAAAGACAGTTCCCGCTGGCGCTCCGACGCTTTACCGCGTACGGAATTAACGCGAAATCCATTGACTTGCCATCGGGAATGTACTAAAAAAGATCAAACATCTAGGTCTCATGCTTCACCAGCAAGAGGTAGAGGGGATACACATATGCAGAAGGTATTCGGGATACTGGTTCTCGGTTTGTTTCTGGCGACGAGTCTGTTCGGTCAATTGACGGCCCTAAGCGGGACGGTCACGGACCCGACCGGCGCCGTGATTCCCAACGCGGTTATCACTATTGTCAACACGCAGACGGGGCTGCAGCGCGCAACCACCTCGGACGCGCAGGGCCGTTACAGCATGAACGAACTGCCCCCGGGGATGTATAAACTGACGGGCAAGTCGCCGGGCTTCGCCGAAGTGGAGATCGCCAACATCGAGTTACTGGTCAGTCAGCCGGCGACCCTGCCGGTGCTGTTCCAGAAGCTGGGCTCGACCTCGACCACGGTCTCGGTGGAAGCCGCGGCCACGCAGATCAACACGGTGGACGCCTCGCTCGGCAACGCGCTCAACACGCAGCAGATCGTCAACCTGCCGTCGTTTGCGCGCAACGTGGCCGCGCTGCTCACCTTCGAGCCGGGCGTGCTGCCGGGCGGCCAGGTGAACGGCGGCAAGAGCGACCAGGGAAATATCACGCTCGATGGCGCCGACGTGAACAACCAGAACAACCGCGCCGCCATGCAAAGCGTGTTGCGCGTGACGCTCGATTCGGTGCAGGAGTTCCGCGTCACCACCACCAACGCCAACGCCGACGAAGGGCGCGTCTCGGGCGCGCAGATCAACTTCGTCACTAAGAGCGGCACCAACGCTCTGCACGGCTCGCTCTACGAGTACCGCCGCGGCACCGAAACCGCCGCCAACGACTACTTCAACAACCTCTCCGGGCTGCCCAAGCCAGCGCTGCTCATCAACATCTTCGGCGGCACGGCGGGCGGGCCCATCAAGAAGGACCGGATTTTCTACTTCATCAATTACGAGGGGCGGCGCGACGCCAGCGCTTCGGCGACCACGCGCACGGTGCCCTCAGACCTGCTGCGGCAGGGCATCCTGCAATACAAGGACAACACGGGCGGCATCACGCAACTGGACGCCGCCGGAATCAAGGCGGTGGATCCGGCCGGAATCGGGATCAACCCGGCATCGCTGGCGCTGTTCAATCAGTACCCGCACTCCAACGACAACACCCTGGGCGACGGCCTGAACTTCGTGGGGTACCGCTTCAGCGCGCCGCAGCACAGCGTGCAGAACACCTACATCTCGCGCTTCGACTGGCGCGTGGACAACGCCGGCAAGCACATGGTGTTCTTCCGCGGACAGTTGCAGAACGACTGGTCCAACGGGCTGCCGCAGTTTCCGGGCCAGGACCCGGCGTCGGTGAGCTTGAACAACAGCAAGGGGCTGGCCACCGGCTACACGGCCACGCTGAAGCCCAACCTGATCGCCACCACGCGCTATGGGTTCACCCGCGCCGGCACGGAGACCACTGGCGTGTTGAATTCGGCCTTCGCCGGCTTCCGCAGCCTGAGCACCATCTTCCCGACCAGCACCGGCACCGCGCGCATCATTCCGGTACACACCCTCAGCCAGGACTTCGCCTGGACGCACGGCTCGCACGACGTCCGCGTAGGCGCCATCGCGCGCTTCATTTCCAACGGCTCGTCGAGCACGGCCAATTCGTTCTCGAGCGTTTCCTCCAACGTGTCGTGGCTGTTGGGAACGGGCAAGGATCTGCAGCCCGCCAACCTGGCCGCGAGCTTCCGTACCGCGTACGGCGACGCGGCTGCGGCCACGCTGGGCATCCTGCCGTTTGGCACCGCCAATTACAACTACAACATCGACGGCTCGGTGCTGCCGCAGGGCGCGCCGGTGGTTCGCACCTTCAACAACCAGGAGTATGAGTGGTACGTGCAGGACACCTGGCGCGTATCGCGGGCTCTCACCGTCACCGCCGGCCTGCGCCATTCTCTGATGCCGCCCATCTACGAAGCCAACGGCAACCAGACCACGGCCACGCCCTCGCTGAACTCGTGGTTCTACGACCGTGCCAACCTGGCCGCTGTGGGCTTGCCGCAGACCATGGCCGGATCGCTGAGCTACGTGCTGGCCAACGGGCCGGGCGGCAAGGACCTGTATCCCAACCACCTGAAGAACTTCGCTCCGCGCCTGGCGCTGGCCTATTCCCCGCAGGGCACCGGCGGCCTTTCCAAGTTCCTCTTCGGCGGCCCGGGCAAGACCGCCATCCGCGCCGGCGCCGGCATGTTCTACGACCTGGTCGGCCAGCCGCTGGCGCAGACCTACGCTTCCGACGCCCTGGGCTTTTCCACGCAGCTCAACAACCCGCCCAGTTCCCTGACCACGGTGACCGCGCCGCGCTTTACGGGCTTCTTCAACGTTCCTTCGAGCCTGCTGCCGCCGGCGCCCAAGGGCGGCTTCCCGCAGACCGTGCCCGAGTTGTTCGCCATCACCAACAGCATCGACGATCAACTGAAGGCGCCCTACACCATCAACCTGAATTTCAGCATCGGACGCGAGTTCAGCCACGGGTTCTTCATTCAGGGCGCGTATGTCGGGCGTCTCTCGCGGCGCTCCCTGGTGAACCAGGATCTCGCCGAGCCCACCAACCTGGTGGATCCGAAGTCGCACCAGACCTACCAACAGGCGGCGGGGCTGGCGGCGACCTACGCCAATGCCGTCGCCAACAAGACCCTGTCGATTTCCCAGGTTCCCAACATTCCGTTCTTTGAGAACCTGTGGCCGGGCCTGGCTGGCAAGGGTCTCACCGCGTCGCAGAAAGCCACCCAGACCTATGGCGACTTCGCCCCGGATTACACCTCGGCGCTCGAATTGATCGACAACGAGTGCGTTCCCTCCTGCAGCATTTACGGTCCGGACGCACTGTTCAACTCGCAGTACTCGGCCGTCTCCACCTGGAGCTCGGTGGGCAAGGGCAACTACCACTCCATGCAGTGGACGGTGCGCAAGCGCTTCACCGGGGGCCTGACGCTGGACTTCAACTTCACCTACGGCAAGAGCATGGATTACGGCTCGTCGCCCGAAAACGGCGGCGCGTACGCCGGCCTGATCCAGAATGCCTGGGCGCGCAATCAGCAGTGGGCGGTATCGGATTACGACGCCACCTTCATCGGCAACTTCTTCGCGGTATGGGAGGTTCCGGTGGGACACGGCAGGCATTTCCTGAGCGGCTCCAGCCGCGTGGTTGATGCCCTGCTGGGCGGCTGGCAGATCGCGCCGACTTACCAGCAGACCAGCGGCACGCCGGTGAGCGTCAACAACGGCCGCAACTGGCCGACGGACTGGAACCTCTCGCCGAACGCCCAGCAGCTCGGGCCGATTCACACCGCGCCGACTAAGAACGCAACCGCGGTGGCCGGTACGGGCGGCCCCAACCTCTTCCCCGATCCCAACGTGGCCCTGGCGCTTTACACCTTCGATCTGCCCGATACCAGCGGCACGCGCAATGTGCTGCGCAGCATGGGACCGTTCGCCATCAACCTGGGCGTCTCCAAGAACTTCCGCCTGTTCACCAAGGGCGACAACCCGCACCAGTTGCAGTTCCGGTGGGAGTCGTTCAACCTGACCAATAGCGCCCGCTTCACCACCACTTCGCTCAGCCTGGGCAATTCCGGAACCTTCGGCAAGTACTCCGCCGACGCCGGACCGCGCCAGATGCAGTTCGCCTTGAAGTACTTCTTCTAGGGCATGACGTCCGTTCGCAGGGGCCGGGTGATGAATCCGGCCCTTGTCTTTTTTGTCGCTTTGGCCGTTCCGGCCGCGCTTCCCGGCCAAGTGACCGCCATCCGCGCCGGCCGGCTGATCGATCCCGCGACGGGCGAGGTTTCCACCAATCAACTCATCCTGGTCGAGGCCGGCAGGTTCCGCGCCATCGGCGCCGGCCTGCCCGTTCCCGCGGGCGCCGAGGTCGTCGATCTCTCGCAGCTCACGGTCCTGCCCGGCCTGGTGGACGCGCACAATCACCTGGCGCTGACTTACAAGCGCGATCCCGAGAATAACAGCTACTACCTGACCAGCGTGCTCGATTCGACGGCGATCCGCGCCATTCAAGCCGTCTCCAACGGCATCACCATGATGTCGGCCGGCTTCACCATAGCGCGACCTGGGCAACGCCGCCAACTACGCCGCCAGCGCGCTGCGCATCGCCATCGAGCAGGGCTGGATTCCCGGGCCGACGGTCATCAACTCGGGAATCATCATCGGCGGCATGGGCGGGCAGTTTACGCCGGTTTCCCAACGGGCCGCCTGGTCTACCCCGAATATCTGGACGCCGGAACGCCCGATGAGATCGTCAAAGCGGTACGCAAGAACGTCCGGTACGGCGCGCGTGTGATCAAGATCATGGTGGACGCCAAACCCTAATCTGGCGGGTAGGCACGGAGACGCCGCTCACGGCGTATTTCAATACCAATGAAGGCGCTATCGGCGGACGATGGACGGGCTGAAGAACGAGGCCCGCGCAAGGCATCGTTCAACAGGCGTTTCAACGGCAATTTCTTCTCAGCCATACGCCGGCGGATCTGTTGCGCCACGTCCGATGTCACAGCATCAGACTGGCCTCTCCCCGTCAGAGCGACAGGCATGGGTCTGGGAGCAAACGAAAAGCCCCGCCGGCCGGTTGCACGGCGCAGCGGGGCTTCGCCCGGGCTCATTGCTACTTGGCCGGTTTGGCGGCGACGGTGCTGCTCGAACCCGGAGCGGCGCTCTTCGCCGTGGTCTTCGTGCTCTTCTTGACGGCCTTTTTGTGGTGCTTCTTGTGCTTGGCCGTGGTGGTGGCGGTCTTCTGGGTGGTGTTGGCCGTGGCGCTCTTGGAGGGCGCAGGGGCCTGCGCGGCGAATGTCAGGGGCAGCGTGGCAACGGCCAGCGCGATGGCAAGTAAACTCGTTTTCATGGTTCCTTTTCTCCCGCGGGCTGTCGTGCCCGCTTACAATTCCAATGGTGCGCCCAACGCGCGGGAAACACGATAGCCCGCGCAGGCTACTGCGCCTGACGAATTCGGGTCGCGGGCGGTTAATGTTTATTAGTCTTGGGATGTAGCCCATATCGGGGATAGGAGCCGGCCCAGGGACGCGCCATACTGATAACGGCATGCTCCCGCGGCAGATCACCCACCAGAATATCTTCCGCGTCCTGATCGCCGGATTCAGCCTGGTGATCCTGTTCCTTCTGGGGGCCGCCATCGTGGGCGTTCGCAACATCCAGTCCATTCAGCAGAACGCCGCCAGCCTGCTCCGCGAGCAATCCCTCACCAACCGGCTGATCGACGAGCTCCAGAGCCAGCAGACCAGTCTCAGCGAGGTTTTTTCCGTGCTGGGCAGCGATCCCGATACGGTGGACTACAACCGCATCATGGGCCAGCTCGACGAAGCCGACCGCGACATCGACCGCATCTCGGCGGAAGGCGCCTATACCGCCGAGACACGCCTGTGGCAGCGCCTGAAGCAATCGTCGATGGAGTTCTCGCAGGAGGCCCGCCGCCTGCTCAGCGTGGAGAATCCGGAGACCTACTCCTCCATGGACCTGTTCCGCCACCACGAAGCTTTCATCTCCGTGGTGGCGCGCCTCATCGAAGCCGAATACCGCAAAGTGCACGCCGCCCAAGCCCAGATCGACCGCCGCTCGTCGCGCCTCTTCGGAGTCTCTTCCCTGTTCGCCGCCGCCAGCATCCTGCTGGCCGTCCTTTTCGCGGTGGCCACGGTGCGCATGGTGTCGCAGCTCACGCGCGGCATGGAATGGCAGGCGGCCGAGCTGGGCCGCGTCTCCTGGCACATGCTGGAAGACCAGGAGGCCACCGCCCGCCGCTTCTCGCACGAGCTGCACGACGAGCTGGGCCAATCGCTTACCGCCATCAAGACCAACCTGTCGGCCCTCGATTCCCACGGGCAGTTGGACCGCGCCCGCCTGGAAGACGGCCTGCGCCTGGTGGACGAAGCCATCGGCAACGTGCGCCAGATGTCGCAGCTCCTGCGCCCCACCATCCTCGACGATTTCGGCCTGGAAGCCGGGCTGCGCTGGCTGTGCGAAGGATTCGCCGCGCGCACCGGAATCGAAGTGAATTTCGCTTCCACCTATGCGGGACGATTGCCCGACGAGACCGAGACGCACCTGTTCCGCATCGCGCAGGAGGCGCTCACCAACGTGGCGCGCCATTCCGGAGCGAAGCGCGTCGACGTGCAACTGGAACCCGACGGAAAGCAGATCCGGCTCGCCATTCGCGACGACGGCCGCGGCCTGGGGGAAGGCGAAGCCCGTCCGGCCGGGCGCCCGGCACCGCTGGGCATGATCGGCATGCGCGCGCGCGCCCGCAGCGCGGGAGGCGACGTGACCGTACGTTCCCGCCCGCGGGAGGGTGTTCTAATTGAAGTGCGGGTCCCGCTTTCGGCATGAAACGCATTCGCATCCTGCTGGCCGACGACCATGCCGTGGTGCGCCAGGGCTTCAAGATGATCCTCAGCGCGCAGGCCGACATGGAGATCGTCGGCGAGGCCGGCAACGGCCGCGAGGCGGTGGCGCTGGCCGAAGAACTGAAGCCCGACGTGGTGGTGATGGACGTGGCCATGCCCGAGCTGAACGGCATCGAGGCCACGCGGCGGCTGGCGGCATCGGTCCCGCATACGCGCGTGGTGGCGCTCAGCATGCACAAGGATTCGGTCTACGTGCGCGAGATCCTGCGCGCCGGCGCACGCGGTTACCTGCTCAAGGACTCCGTGGCCGGCGACCTGGTTTCGGCCGTGCGCGCAGTGGCCTCGGGCGAGGGCTACCTCAGCCCCGCCGTTTCCAACGCGGTGCTCGACGATTACCGCCGCCACGTCACCAACCCCATCGACGCGCTTACCAGCCGGGAGCGCGAGGTGCTGCAGATGCTCGCCGAGGGCAAGACCAACAAGGAGATCGCGGCCGTGCTGGATCTCAGCGTCTATACCGTGGATGCGCACCGCGGCCACATCATGGAAAAGCTGAACCTGCACAGCATCAATGAGCTGGTGCGGTTTGCGGTACGCAACGGGCTGATCGATTAGTCTTCCAAGATCACGTGCGCCATGCCCAGCTCTGCGGTGTGCGTGATCGAGAGCGATATGTGGCGCACGCCCAGGCTCTCCGCGACCCGCGCCGCGACCCCGCGCAGCCGCAGCGTGGGCTTGCCCGAGGGCAGGTTCGCCACTTCGAAATCCTGCCAGGTCACGCCGCGCTTCCAGCCCGTTCCGATGGACTTCATGCCGGCCTCTTTGGCCGCGAACCGGGCGGCGTAGCGCTCGTAGCGGTTGGCTTTGCGCTCCACGTAGGCGATCTCCGCCGGCGTGAAGATGCGGTTGACGAAGCGCGCGCCGAAGCGCTCGATGGACGCCCGGATGCGGGGAACTTCGGCAAGGTCGACCCCCGTGCCCACGATCATTTCAGCTCCGCTCCCGAGGTCGTGATGGTGAGCCGCCCGTGTTTCACGCCCTTGGTGCTGATGAGGATGTCGGCGACCTTGCGCACCACCGCGGACTTGCCCCGCACTACCAGCACCTCCAGGCAATTATCGTGGTCCAGGTGGACGTGCAGCGTGGAAAGGATGGCATGGTGGAACTCGTGCTGGATGCCGGTCAGCTTTTCGTTCAGCAGGCGCACGTGGTGGTCGTAGACCAGGGTGACGGTCCCCACTACGTGGCTGTCGGGCGATTCCCAGGTCTTCTCCACCAGCTCGTCGCGAATCAGGTCGCGAAACGCCTCCGACCGGTTGGCGTAACCGCGCTGCGCAATGAGCCGGTCGAACTTGTCCAGCAAGCCTGTGTCGATGGCCACGCCAATCCGGCTGAGCCCGCTCATGCGTTCACATCTTAGCACTTGCATCCGGTGGCACGATTCTGCCAATCGTGCTACTTTGTGTTTGACCGTGCACATACCCGATGGCTTTCTTGCAACGCCGGTTTGGGCCGCGCTGGATGTGGCCGCGGCGCCGGCTGCCGGCTACCTCGCGCGCCGCGCGCAGCGCGGCTTCGACGAAGCCCGGGTGCCCCTGTTGGGGGTCATGGGGGCGTTCGTGTTCGCCGCCCAGATGATCAACTTCCCGGTGGGCGTCGGCACCAGCGGCCACCTGGTGGGCGGCGCTTTGCTGGCCTGCGCGCTGGGTCCGGCCGCGGCCGGCGTGACCATGTGTGCCATCCTCGCCATCCAGGCGCTGGTGTTTCAGGATGGCGGCGTTCTGGCGCTGGGCGCCAATATCGTCAACATGGCGATCCTGGGCGTCTTCGCCGGCTATCTTCCTTTCCAACTTTGGGGGGGCGGCCGGTGGCGGCGGTTCGCCATCTTCGCCGCGGGGACGCTCTCGGTGCTGGTGAGCGCGCTGGCCGCGCTCGCCGAGCTGCTGATCTCGGGCGTCAAAATGCCATCGGCCGTGCTCGGCATGTCGCTGGCTCTGTTCCTGGTCTCCGCTCTTCTGGAAGGCGCTATTACCCTGGCGGTGATCGAAGCGCTGGAAGCGATCCAGCCGGGGTTCATCGGCAAACCCGCGGCAGGACGCCCGTTCGCGCTGCGCGCCGCGGGCCTGGCCGCTGTGCTCCTGGCCGCCGTCGGCGTGTGGTTCGCCTCCACGGCGCCCGATGGCGTGCAAAAGCTGGCGGAGAGGTCGGGAATCTCCCAGGCGGCAGCGCTTTTCTCGACGCCGTTGGCGGGCTACCAGGTAGCCTTCGCCGGATCGCCATGGCTCCGCAAAGCCATCGCCGGACTGGCCGGCGTGGCGCTGATTTATGGCGTGTGCCTGTTGATCGGACGGGCCGCGCGCACTAGGAGCGTCTGAGTTGCACCACGTCGTTCTGGAGCGATGGAGCCGCGGCGCGAGCGCCCTCCATCGCCGCGACCCGCGCGCCAAACTCGCCGCGCTGTTGGTTTTCCTGGTGGTGGTGGCCACCGCGCACCGCGCGCTTCCGGCACTTGCCGCGGCTCTGCTGGTGCTGCTCTCCGCCGCCGTTGTGGGCGCGGGCATTCCGCTCGCGGGCGCGTTGGGGCGCGCGGCGCTGGTGCTGCCGTTCACCGCGGTCTTCGGCGCCGCCTGCTGGCTGGCGGGCGATCCCGCGCGCGGCCTCGCACTGGTGCTGAAGAGCTACCTTTCCGCGCTGGCCGTCCTCCTGGTGGTATCCACTACCTCACTTCCCGTGCTGCTGCGCGGGCTGGAAACGGCCGGCGCTCCGCGCTATCTCCTGATGGTTGCGCAGTTTCTCTACCGCTACCTGTTTGTGATCTCCGAAGAGGCCCAGCACATGAGCAAGGCCGCCGCCTCGCGCGGCGCCACGCTCCGCGGTCTGGCGGCCCGCGCCCGCTTCCGCGCCGCCGCCGGGGCGCTCGCCGTGCTGTTCGCGCGCTCCTATGGACGAGCCGGAGACATTCACCGCGCCATGCTGGCGCGCAGCTTTCCGGGACACTTTCTAACGCTCGACGCGCTTCGCTTCCGACGCGGCGATGCAGTCTTTCTGGTTCTGGCGTCGCTCGCGCCCGTCGCCGCCCGCGCCGCCGTCGAGAGGTTTGCCCGATGGCCCGCCTGATCGAAGTGCGCAACCTGCGGTTCCGTTATGAAGACGGCGCGCCCGCGCTCAACGGCGTCGATTTCCGCCTCGAGGAAGGGGAAACGGTGGCGTTATTCGGCGCCAACGGAAGCGGCAAGACCACGTTCGTCATGCACCTGAACGGGCTGCTTGCGGGAGACGGCAGCGTGGAAGTCTGCGGCCTGGCCGTGGACCGCCATAACATTCCCGCCGTCCGCCGCAAGATCGGCCTGGTATTTCAGGATTCCGAAAGCCAGCTTTTCATGCCCACGGTCCTCGAAGACGTGGCTTTCGGGCCGCTCAACCTGGGCATGAGCCCCGAGCAGGCCGTGGCGCGCGCCCACGCCGCACTGGCCACCGTGGGTATGGACGCGGCCGCTTCCAGGGCGCCCTATCATCTGAGCGCGGGGGAGAAAAAAAGGGTCGCCATTGCCGGCATCCTGGCGATGGATCCCGAAATCCTGGTGCTCGATGAGCCCACCACGTTTCTCGACCCTCCGGCGCAGCGCGCGCTGGCGGGATTGTTGGCCGGCTTACCGCAAGCGAAAGTCCTGGTGACCCACAATATCCCCTTTGCGCTGGCCACCTGTAACCGCGCCGTTTTCTTCCAGGGCGGAGTAATTGCGGCGGAGGGCCCGGTGGAGGAGATAGTGAGCCGCTTTGCGTGGGACTTTGCTCCGGACCCCAGTAAGTGGAATCGCCGGCAACCGGCCTGATTAAGACTACTTGCCCTGGGCCATCCGCCTGCGATGTTCGGCCCAGCGCTTCCTTTGCGCCTTGGCGATGCGGTTGCGCGCCGCCGCGCTCAACACTCGCTTCGGACGGGCGCCGCCCTCTCCCCCCGTGCCCGATGCCATCGCGGCGCGCTTCCCTTTCAGGCGCGATTGAAGCTCGCTAATCTTGTCTTCAATCTTCTGCTTCTCGATCTGGTATCCGACAAGCGCCATCTGTAACGTGCTTGCATCCTGTGTGCTTCTGCCTCGTGGCATAGATTCTCCCCGCACAATATAACATATGCCGGCCCGAACTGTGTCAAGATGAATAGAGTTTATAACCCGATTTTTCGAGAATCCATGCGATTGGTTATACAACGTGTAAGAGAAGCCAGCGTAACTGTGAGCGAAAGTACCGTGGGCTCTATAGGAACGGGGCTGGTTGTGTTGCTTGGCGTCTCCCGGTCCGACACTGCGGACCAAGCCGACTATCTTTTGGACAAGCTTCTCGGCCTGAGAATCTTTCCCGATGAGCAAGGCAAAATGAATCGCGACGTGCGGGAAGCGAAGGGCGCACTGCTTATCGTTTCGCAATTTACTCTTTACGGAGACTGCCGCAAGGGAAGGCGCCCGAGCTTCGACCAGGCCGCGCCGCCGGAACAGGCACAGGCTCTCTATAATTACTTTGTGGAAACCGCCAAGCGAGGCCCCGTGCCCGTGGAAACCGGCGTTTTTCAGGCGCTGATGCAGGTGCAACTGGTCAACGACGGCCCGGTTACCATCCTTCTCGATTCGGCGGACAGAGCCAGGCGATGATCGAGACTTATGGTTATGCCCGCGCCGGCCTGCTGGGAAATCCGAGCGACGGCTACTTCGGCAAGACGATTTCGTTCGCCATGTCTAACTTCCGCGCCCGCGTCCTGCTTTTCCCGAGCGGACGGCTGGAGATCAAACCTTCCAAGACGGACCTGCCGGTTTTTGAAAACCTGGAGGATCTCTATCGCATCACGCGATGGCGCGGCTACTACGGCGGCATCCGCATTATTCAGGCGCTGATCGTGCGGTTCGTGGACTACTGCCGCGAGAACGGCCTGGAGCTGGAGGACCGCAACTTCACCCTGGAGTACGAATCCAACATCCCGCAGCGGCTGGGCCTGGGAGGATCGAGCGCGATTATCACGGCGTCGCTGCGCGCGCTGTGTCACTATTACCGTCTCGACCTGCCGCTGCCCGTTCAGGCCAACCTGGTGCTGGAGACGGAGACCCGCGAGCTCAACGTCCCGGCCGGCCTTCAGGATCGCGTCATTCAGGCTTATCAAGGTCTGGTCTATATGGATTTCTCGCGCCACCTGATGGAGTCCCGCGGATACGGCGAATATGAGCGCCTGGATCCGGCTCTGCTGCCGAACCTCTACGTCGCCTGCCGGACCACGCTGAGCGAGGGCACCGAGGTCTTCCACAGTGACCTGCGGGAACGATGGCGGCGGGGCGATCCCGAAGTAGTGGATGCCATGAAGACCTGGGCCGGCTACGCCGAGCAGGGCCGCGCCTGTCTGCTGCAACGCGACTATGCGCGGCTCGGCGAACTGATTAACGCCAACTTCGATCTTCGCGCACGCATCTATAGAATCGCCAAGGGCAACCTGGAAATGATCGAGGCCTCCCGCCGGGCGGGCGCCACTTCCAACTTTGCGGGATCGGGCGGCGCCATCGTCGGCACTTATGCGGACGAGGATATGTTCGCCCGCCTCACCGAGTATATGAGGCCGCTCGGCGTCACCGTGATCAAACCGAAGATCGTGCGCTGAGCAAGCCACCAGCTTTCAGCGGTTCATGTACTTTTCGTATAGCCGGGTCTGTTTGTTGGTGAGAGCGATCTCCTTGCCCTTGATGTAAAGGTGCTTGACCTGGGTCTGGATCTCCAGTGGATCGCCGTCGGTGACTAACAGGTCGGCCACCTTTCCCTTCTCCACCGATCCTAACCGGTCGGAAACGCCCCAGATCTCGGCCGGCGACAGAGTCACCGCCCGCAGCGCCTCGTCGTAAGGCAGCCCGAAGGCCACCGCCGTCGCGGCCTGGTAGGGCAGGTTGCGCACGAACTCGTTGTTGAAGGTGCCGAAGGCGAACTTCACTCCCGCCTGGTAGGCCTCGCGCGGCAGGGTGAACGACTGGTCGTAAGCGTCGTCCTCGCTCTCCGGCAGTGCCAGCACGCGCCCCAGAATCACTGGAATGTTTTTCGCTTTCAGCTCCGCGCCTGCCTTGCCGATCTCGCGCGGCTGCAGAATCACGATCTTGATGTTCTGTTTCTCGGCGAAGGCGATGGCATCGTGGATGGCGCTCGCGCGACTGGCCGATACGCCCACCGGCATCTTGCCTTCGAGCACCGGGATCATGGCTTCGAATTTCAGATCGCGATGGAAACCGGGAGCGTTGGCGGTGCGCGCCTTCTGATACTTCCGAGCGTCGTCGAAAAACGCGGAGATCTTCGCGATCTGGTCGAGGTAAGTCCGCTGCGCGTTGGCCCCGCCCGCGGCCCCGGCGGCTCCGGGGATGATTTCCGGAACGGCGTCGGGCGGCGCCCCACCACCGCGCCCGCCGCGGCCTCCCCTGCTCGGGAAAATCAGGTGCATTGCCGCGGACCGGTTGATCTCCATCTCTTCCCAGGTCCAGCCGTCGGTGTGAATCAGCGCCGCCTGCCCGGAGATGAACTGCTGCTCACCGCCACCGAACCGCCCGCCGCCGCGCCCGCCCGAAGCAGGAAACGTCATCACGCTGGTGATGCCGTTCACGCGCACCACGGGGAAGTGCTCGCTCTCCGGGTTGACCGCCACCAGGGCGCGCAACTGCGGCATGAATTCACCCAGCTCGCCCGTGTCCACTGACTCGCGCACCGCCGAAATCTCGGAGAGGCCCAGCTCGGTGCCGGAATCGATCATGCCGGGATACACGCGCAGGCCCTTGGCTTCCACCACGCGGGCCCCCTTCGGCGCCACGATCCTGGCGGCGATATCGGCGATCTTCCCGTCCTGGATCAACACCGAGACGCCCTTCATGGCCGCGCCGGAGACCGGGTACACATCCACGTCGCGGATCAGCACCGTGTCGCTCGACGCCGCGCCCGCGGCCATGGCGCAGCCCATCATCACTGCAAGGAGTCTCATTGTCCCGGCCTCCTGGTGGGCTGCTGCCGCTGCTGATTCTGCTTTTCCTTGTCGATGAGCTTCTGCTTCTCGGCCTGTTTCGCGGCGCGCCCACTCACTTCCTTATCGCGATCGAAGTACACCGTTCCGTCGATCAGCACCTTCTGCACCTTGGCGTAGTCGGAAAGCGGGAACTTATCGTAGATCACCAGGTCGGCGTCCTTGCCCGGCTCGATGGAACCTACGCGGTTGTCGATGCCCAGTTGTTTCGCCGGGTTCAGCGTCACCATGGCCAGTGCCTCGGTCTCGCTCAGCCCGCCGTACTTCATCACCTTGCCGGCCTCGCTGTTGAGATGGCGCATCAGCTCCGCATCGTCGCTGTTCAGGCTCACCACCACGCCGTACTTCTGCATGATGGCGGCGTTATAAGGAATGGCATCGAAGGCTTCGACTTTGTACGACCACCAGTCGCTGAAGGTGGAGCCGCCCGCGCCGTGCGCCGCAATCTCCTTGGCCACTTTGTAGCCTTCGAGCACGTGCTGGAAGGTGCGGATCTTGAAGCCGTAATCGTCGGCCACGCGCAGCAGCATCAGAATCTCGTCGGCGCGGTAGCAGTGCGCGTGCACGTACCGTTTGCCTTCGAGCACTTCCTTGAGCGCCTCGAGCTTCAGATCCTTGCGCGGCGGGATGGGGTGCTCGCCGCGGGCCGTCTTGGCCTGGTACTCGTCCCATTCCGCCTTGTATGCTTTGGCTTCATTGAACGCTTCGCGGATGGTGTCGTCGATCCCCATGCGCGTGGCCGGATAGCGCGCCACCTGCACCTGTCCGTTGATGCCGCGCCCCTGCGGGTTGCCGGCCCGCTTGGGATTTTCGCCGAGGGCGAACTTGATGCCCGGCGTGGCGCCCTCGAAGATGAGGCCCTGCGCGTCCTTGCCCCAGCGCATCTTGATGGGCAGCGTGCAACCGCCGATGGCGTTGGCGGAGCCGTGAAGAATGTTGGCCGTGGTCACGCCGCCGGCGAGCGCGCGGTAGATGGCGATGTCCTCCGGGTTCAGCACGTCGCGGATATCCACCATCGAGGAGACCGAGACGCTGCCCTCGTTAATGCCGCCATCGGCGGCGATGTGCGAGTGGCAATCGATGATGCCGGGTATCACATACTGTCCGGCGGCGTCGATGACCGTCGCGCCCTGCGGCATCATCACCTTTTCGCCCACTTCGGCGATCTTGCCGTCCTTCACCACCACCGAGCCCTTGACCGTGCCCTTGCTCACGGTCATGATGGTGCCGTTCTGAATGACGATGGTCGCCGCGCTCAGAGGCGCCAGCGCAACCAGTGCCCCCAGCAGTATCCGCCTCATCGGTTGCCTCCCGGATTGTCCGTCGTCTGTCCCCGGCCTCCCGGCGCCGTGGTATCGGCCGCCGGCGTGTACTTCCTGCCGTCGACGAAGATCATCTCCACCTTGGTGCGATCGTCGAAGATCTCCCCCCGCGTGACCACCAGGTTGGCGATCTTGCCCTTCTCAATGCTGCCCAGGCGGTCCGCCACGCCGTAGATTTCGGCGGGTGATAACGTGAGGGCGCGCACGGCGTCTTCGCGCGAAAGCCCGTTATCGAGCGCCTTCTTCACCGCCCTCTGGAAATCGCGCGGCTGGTCGATACCATCGGAGTAGAGCGCGAATTTTACGCCCGCTTTTTGCAGCGCCGCCGGCGCCGCGGGAGCTTTGTCGCGCGTCTCGAGCGTCCGCAAGGTGTCCGTGTCCTCGGAATCCGCGGTACGCGCGGGCGGCTCCGGCCACTTCAGGCTGACCAGCACGGACGCGCCGCCCTTCTTCAACAGCTCGGCCGCTTCCGGGCGATAGGCCTCGCGCGCGCCGTAGAGAATGGCCGGCTGCTTCAGTTCCGCGGCGAAGCGTAGCATGCGGTCGATTTCCACCAGGCGGTTGGCGGGCAGCAGGATGCGCTTCGATTCCAGCACGCCTTCGAGCGCGCGGTCGTACTCCGGCCGCCGCATGCCGCGCGGGTCGTGGGCATAGGCGTCCTTGACCAACTGGTAGTGCGCGGCATCGAGATAGATCTGGCGGATGTAAGCGATGGTGCCCATGAGCGAGCTGGGAAAGCCACCTCCTCCTCCGCCTCCCCCGCCGCCAAATCCGCCGCGCGACAGCGAAATGTACTGGCCCACCGACGGGACCAGCACCATCTCGCCCGCTTTTTCGCCGGAGATCAGATCGACCAGCGATCCCTGCCCGGCGAAGATTCCGCGCGTCGGAAAGGTGGCTGCCGTGGTCACCCCGGCGCTGCGCACGGTTTCAATTCGGTGGTCGGTGGCCTGGATTTCGTCGGCCGCCAGCAGCCAGCTGGTGGTGGCAGGGCGGTCCTCCGGGCCCCACGCGCGCGGCTCGGTTTGCGCGGCGGGCGCCGGTGCAGTGACGGTTGGTGTGGCGGGCGCGGCGCCCCGGCCCGCGCCGCGGCCTCCGGCGGCCGCCGCCGGCGCGGCGCCGGGAATGCCGACCGTGCTGAGCGCATCAATCAACCCGGGGTAGACCGTGAGTCCTTCGCCATCCACCACCCAGGCATCGGCCGGAACCGGTACATTGTCCCCGACGGCCTCGATCAGCCCATTGCGAACGACCACCGTACCTTTGGCGATCGCCGGACCGCTAACCGTCACAATCCTGGCGTTGCGGATGGCGACGGCCTGGGGCGCCTCGGCGACCGCGTACGCGCAGAACAGGAGCAGTGCTGCTGCCAGTTTCTTCATAAGGGTACTGCGTATTATATATGACCCCCGCGATGGCCAGTGCAAGCTATGGCAAGCTAAAGCATGCCCCACACGGTCCGCTACCGCGATGCCGGCGTGAATATCGACGAAGCCGATCGCGCGCTGGCTTCCATCAAGAAGCTCGCTCGCCACACGTTCACGCCGGGCGTCGTCAGCGACATCGGCTCGTTCGGCGCCGCTTACCGGCTGACCGGATTCCGCCGGCCGGTTCTGGTGAGCTCGGCCGACGGCGTGGGCACCAAGCTGAAGATCGCGTTCCTCACCGGCCGCCACGATACCGTGGGCGAAGACCTGGTGAATCACTGCGTCAACGATATCGCCGTGCAGGGGGCGGTGCCGCTGTTTTTTCTGGATTACTTCGCGTGCGGCAAGCTGGCCGCCGCCGTGGCCTCGTCGGTGGTTTCCGGGATCGCCCGCGGCTGCCGCCAGAACCGCTGCGCGCTCATCGGCGGCGAAACCGCGGAGATGCCGGGCATGTACGCGGAGTCGGAATACGACCTGGCGGGCTTCATCGTGGGCGCCGCGGAGCGCTCCGAGCTTCTGACCGCCGGAGACATCCGCGCCGGCGACATTCTGCTGGCGCTTCCCTCCACCGGCCTGCACACCAACGGCTATTCGCTGGCGCGCAGACTGCTGTTCGATATCGCGGGCTATGGACCGAAGACGCTGCTCCCGGAAATCGGCGTCACCATCGGCGACGCGTTGCTGGCCGTGCACCGCAGTTACCTGCGGCCCATCCGCGCGCTGATGGCGGCGGGCCTGTTGCGTGGCGCCGCCCACATCACCGGCGGAGGCATCACCGGGAATACGCCCCGCATGCTGCCGCGCGGAGTGGCCGCCGCCATCGACACCGCGTCCTGGCGCATCCCGCCCATCTTCGAGGTGCTGCGCCGCATCGGCAACATCCCCGGCGACGACTACCGGCGCACCTTCAACCTCGGCGCGGGCATGATCCTGGCCGTCCGCGCCCGCGCCGCCGGGCGTGCCGAAGCGGTGCTGGGCAAACTGGGCGAATCGCCATTTCGCATCGGCCAGGTGATCTCCCACCGGCGCGGCGGCCCCCGCGTGGAGTACCGGTGAAGCGCCTCGGCATCCTGATCTCCGGCCGCGGTTCCAATCTCGAGGCCATCGCGGACAATGTCGCGCGCGGGACCATCGACGCGGAGATCGCCATCGTGATCGCCAGCCGCACCGAGGCGCGCGGCCTCGAGGCCGCCCGGTTGCGCGGACTGCCCGCCGTCGCGATTCCCTCGAAAGGCCTGGACCGCGAGGTCTACGACCGCATGCTCCTCGACGAACTGCGCAAGCACGCAGTCGACCTGGTATGTCTGGCGGGCTTCATGCGGCTGCTCAGCGCGTCATTCATCCGCCAGTTCCCCAACCGCATTCTGAACATTCATCCGTCGCTATTGCCGGCATTCTCCGGTCTCGACGCGCAGCACCAGGCGCTCGAGCACGGCGTCAAAATCACCGGCTGCACGGTGCATTTCGTCGACGAGGAGTTGGATGCCGGGCCGATCGTCATACAGGCGGCCGTCCCGGTCGAGGCCGGCGATACCGTCGAATCTCTGTCCGCGCGCATCCTCAAAGAGGAGCACCGCATCTATAGCGAGGCGATCCGCATCGTGCTCAGCGGCCGTTACCGCATCGCAGGCCGGCGGGTCGTCCTGATTTGAAGGAATTCGGAGAGCTTCATGGGCGGTCCCGGTCCGGTTTCCATCTGCCGCTCGACGGCCCTTTGATACTGCCGCAGGACCTCCAGGCGCTCCCTTCGTTCTACCTGGCAGGTCTCCATGTCCAGCAGGAGCTCCACCTCCCAGGGTTGAAACGCATTGCGCGCAATCGACCCGCGTATCAGTTCGCCCACCAGCCGTTTGAACCGGTTGAGCATCAGCTCCAGTTGCACGAGATCGTCCGCGGCCATCATAAACCACCTATCGGCGGTTCGCGGCTAAAGGATTAATCGGGGGCGCCGGGCGGCGGCTTGGGCTATCGCGCAAACGTCCCAGCCGGCCGGAACTCCTCGACGATCCGCCGGTACTCGGGGTCTTTGGTCCGCTCGGCGACGCCCATGGCCAGACCACGGAGGACCCGGCGGGCCATGCGCCGCTCCCCGGAATCGGCTTCGCCCTGGGCCACTCGGGAGAGTCTCGCCCAGCGGTCGCGCAGGCTGGCGAGCGCCGAGGGGCGCTGGTCGAGGGAGGACAACTGGCTCTCCCAGGAGAGCATCTGGTCGATCTCGCGCTGCTCCCGGTCTTCCTCCTCGCGGTCCTTCTTGATGGCGTCCCGCACCGGCTTGCTGCGGCCCAACTCCGCCGCGCGGGCCGCATACGCTGATACGTCCTTCAGACCTGCAAAGTCCGCCACCACGGCCTGGAGAGCCTGGTAAGCATCCTGGCCGGGCGGCTGAGCGGCTGCGGCGGCGGTGCGCCGATCGAACATGGCGTCGATCTGCCGCTGGTCGCGCGGCTTGAGGCCCGACTTCATGGCCTGCAGCTCCATCCACTCCACCGCCTCCAGGGCCAGCTCGCTCGACAGCCATACGTGGCCGCCGGCGAACACGGCGAGACGGTGGGGAGAGGTGAGCTCGCGGTCGAGCCGGCGCATTTCCCGGTAGTTGAAGTCTTCGTTCCCGGCGGTGCCGAAGACCGCAAACGGCACCGTCTTGCGAGGTTTGGCGTCGGGATAGCCGGCGCTGGAGGCGATGACGCCGGCGACGTTGCCGGAGCCCAGGGCCACGCCCAGAGCGACGCGCGCACCGCCCGACATCCCCGCGGTATAAAGGCGGTGGGTGTCCACCCGGAAGCGCGTGGTCATGTCGGTCGCCATGGCCCGGGCCGCGGCCAGGCTCACCTCCCACGATCCATTGCGCGAGTTCCTGGAACCCGCCACGATGTATCCGAACTTTTCCGCCGCGGCCTGATAGCGCTCCACGGGAATGCGCCCGCGCGCGCCGGGATCGAACGCGAAAATGACCGGCCAAGCCCGTTCCGGCGTGTAGGAGGAAGGCACGTAGAGGGCGTAGCTTTGCGCGGGCTCGGCCGCGCAGGGCACCTCATCGACAATGCGGCCGGACGGGATTTCGCCCGCGAAGGCCACCATCGCGGCCAGCAGAAAAAGCGGCGCCATGGGGAACATTAGAACATGAGGAGCCGCGCCGCGGCGATCGCGCACGGATCTGGTAGAATGCAACCGCTCCCCTCTGGAGGTTTGCCCATGAGCGCCACCGATCCGCTGCTCGCCCCTATGCCATCAGCCCAGCACCGCGCAATCGGCGGCGTCGAGCTCGATATCGTGCGCGCCGGCGCGGGCCGCGTCAAGCGTGAGGTCTACCCGCCCGGCTTCCGCTGGTCCACGCACATGAAGCCCATCGTGGGCACGGATCTGTGCATGCATTGCCACGTGGGTTTCCTCGCCCGCGGGCAAATTCATATTCAATACGCCGACGGCTGCGTCCTGGAGTTTCGGGCGCCGCAAGTGCTCGCCATCGAGCCCGGGCACGATGGCTGGGTGGTGGGCACCGAGCCCGCCATCGTGATCGAATTCGATTTCGAGGGCGAGACCGCCGGCCGCCTGGGCATGCCCGCAGCCCACCGGCATGGCTGAGCGGGCTTACTTCTTGGTGTCGGCCGGCGCGGGCTTTTTCGGCGGCGGGGCCGGGGCGCCGCCTTCCGGCATGACGGTCGCCGACTTGATGCTGTCCAGCTTGGGGAAATTCTTGTCCAGGTACGCCTTGCCCTGGCTTTGGATGAGATCCTGCCGCGGTCCATGGCCCCCCATGCCCGGATCGTCGCCGTAACCGCTGTACAGTCCCGCGACGATGTCCATCCCCTCGGTCACGGTGCCAAACGGCGCGAAACCCTGGCTGTCGAGCATGGCGTTGTCCTTCAGGTTGATGAAGAGCTGGGTAGTGCGCGTGTTCGGCCCGGCCGTGGCGAAGACGATCATGCCCTTCTTATTGCTGCCTTTCACCGGGTCGTCCTTGATGGTGGCCTCGGACCACACCTTAGCCACCGCCGGATTTGCCGGAATGCCGAACTGCACCACGAAATTCGGAGAATACCGGAAGAAACTGGCGTCGGTGAAAAAGTGGTTCCTCACCAGGTTGTAGAACCGGTCGGCGCCCAGCGGCGCCCAATCGCGATGCACCTCGATCACGAAATCGCCGTGCGTGGTGGTGAACTTCACTTTATACAGATCGGGCGCCTTGGCGGTGAGCGCGGCCGGGTTCATGAGCCGGGATGCGCCGCTGGCGGCCTCCTTCTGCGGAGCCGGTTTGGCGGGAGGGGGAGCCGGAGCCTGGGCCAGCATCACGGTTCCCAGAGTGAGCATTGCAAGTAGAGCTTTCATCAGGCCTGATTATACTAGCAGCGCCGGGCGGAATGCATCCTCGCGCGCGGTCATCGGACTCAGCGATACCGGTATACGGTCACCCGTAGAATCCCGGACGCGGCGCCGCGAAGCGAAACGCTGTTGCCCTGGCCGGTGTCGTCGCCCGCGAGCGTTCGCCCGCGAACCCAGCGGCCATCCACGAAACGGCCTTCTTCGACGGTCGCGAGTCCGACCATGGGCGGTCCGGGTTTGTCCGCCGAAACCGTGATGGTCAGGCCGCTGCCCGCCATGTAGAACTCATCCGTTGCCGCCGCGATGAAGATGCCGTGCGGGGTCTGTCGCCCCGGCGGGTCGGGCGAAACGGGTTCGCCGGGGAAGGTGCGCCGCGGACCGCCTCCGGACACGTGCAATGTGTAGTCGCCGAGTTGCACGTTCTGAGAGGGCGTCAGGTCCTCCAGAAGAACTCCGGCGACGCGGCCTTTCGGCTGGTTCTCCAGGATCAGCGCCGAAAGTTGCGACAGAACGTCATAACTTCCTGCCAGCTCCTTGCCACCGTCACCGGAACTTCCCATCCCGTCGATCGCAAACACCGAAAAACCGAGGGACCGATGTTGCCCGACGGCATAGAAAACGTTGGCGGCTCCCTGAGCGTCGCCGGCCGCCTCGGGTATAAACAACGGGTTCCGCGGGCGATCGTACCGGGAAGACCATTTCTTGAACTCGAAGTAAATGTCAGGCGCCAGGAAGTCGAGTTGTGGGCCGCCTGCCTTCCAGAAATCGAACGAGTGGGGCAGGGGGCCGCCACTGTTGTATTGTCCAGGGGCGTAGTCCGGACGAATGAGCGCCGCGTTGGCAAACATGGGCAAGTTGTACTCGGCCTTGCCGGCCGCGGCGACCTTGCCGATATACCGGGCGTACTGCCAGGCCATAAACAGGTCTTCAGTCTCCAGGCCTGGTCCGAACACGGCCTCCCAATTGCCGGATATTTTGAACCCCGCAGTCCGCCACTTCTCGTGAAACTCAGCATCGAGCGAATCCCTGTGTTGCTGGAGATACTCCATCAGCTCCCTGGGAACCGGGCGATCGTACGCGATGTTCGCCTCTGGCGAGTGATCCCGGGCATCGGGTATGACGCCCACTTCGTTCTCGACCTGCATCATGATTACAGTGTGCACCGCGGAGTCTATCTCCCTGAGGTGCCGCATCAGCGCCGCAAACGCGCGCGCGTCCGCTTCGCAGTTCACATGGCTGAGCGGGGAGAGCCGCTCCGTCCCTGAACCGTTACGAAGCTGTACGCGAGGGAAGCGGTCGAAATCGCGCTTCACCCAATCCGGCGCGTAACTCGACCACGTGTTCTTCCAACTCCCGAACCACAGCGGCACCAGCCGCAGGTTTTGACCGCGCGCTTCCCGGATGAGGCCGTCCACCAGGGTATAGTCAAATCGGCCTTCCACCGGTTCAAGCTGCGCCCAGGAGATGGGCACCAGGACGGTATTCAGATGCATGGCCGCCAGGCGGGGCCATATCGGTTTCATATACTCCAGACTGCTGGCGGAGTTGTTGTAGACCTCGCCGCCGAGAATCAAGAACGGTTTCCCGTCGACCATCAGTTGTTCTGCATGGCCGCGCTTCTCCAGGTGCGGCGCGGTTGCCACCGGCGTCGAATCGGCGCCGCGGACGCCATACTGACCGAACGCACACGCCAGAGCTATGGAAATACAGGTTCGCAGATGCAAGTCACTCCACCTCTTGCCGTTGACGCGTATTCCACCGATTCTAACGCCGATCCTCCGGTTACCGCCAGCGCGCGTGACGGCCGCAGCCACCGCCCGGGCAGGCTGGAATCACAGGTACTCCTTGCGGCACGCCCCGGCTCGCTGCGGCACGGCGCGAGGGCGAATCCGGATAGAATAGGACGGAAATGAAAACGCTATCCCTGCTGATTTCGCTCGCGGCCTGTGCCTGGGGACAAGCTCCCGGCGAGGGCGGTGAGGCCGCGGCCGCCAAAGTGCCCAACGGCCTCTACGCCATCTTCCACACTTCCATGGGCACGATCATCGCCCGCCTGCTCGAGAAGGACGTGCGCACCACGGTGGACAATTTCGCGGCGCTGGCCAAGGGTACGAAAGCGTGGCGAGATCCCAAGACCGGCACCATGGTGAGCCGGCCGCGCTTCGACGACATCACCTTTCACCGCGTGTTGCCCGATATCATGATTCAGAGCGGCGACCCCTCCGGCACCGGCTCGTACCCTTGCGGCGTCACCATCCGCGACGAGTTCCTCCCCGGGCTGAAGTTCGACCGCTCGGGAAAGCTGGCCATGGCCAACACCGGCGCACCAGATTCCGGCGGCTGCCAGTTCTTCATCACGGAGATTCCCATGCCCTCGTGGGACGGGAAGTACACGATCTTCGGCCAAGTGGTGCTGGGGCAGGATGTGGCCACTAAAATCGGCCGCGCTCCGGTGCACGGCGACCGGCCGGTGGAGCCCGTCAAGCTGATCGGCGTCACCATCGAGCGCGTGGGACCGGAGCCCGCGCAGAAGGTCAAAAAGCCCAAGGACTAACGAGGCTGTACCTCAGACCGACCAGCACTCCGGGCACTCCACTCGACGCGGAGCCGCGGAGGGCGCGGAGATCACGCGGAGAAGACCGGAAAAGAGCCGCCTTCTCCGTGACCTCCGCTCGCTTCGCGCGCTCATGCCGGGCAAGTGCATTCCTGGAATTCGAGATTGGACGCTGAGGCGGAGAGGAGAGCGCCGAGCGAATTCTCTTTGCTCCGCGCGGCCTCCGTTCCTCCGCGCGTCTCTGCGTTGAGATTGGAATTTGACTCATCCCGCGCTATGCCGCCCGCAAAGCGCGTGTTTTCGGGCGCCATTCCGGATGCGGGTGTCCGCTGGCGAGACGGGCTGTCCGAAGATGAAACGGGCGCGGCTTAGAGAGGCCGGGGCGGCTGTTGCGTCATCAAGCCGATCCGGTCGATACCCGCACCCTTGGCGATGTCGATCACCTCGGCGATTTGACGAAAGTAGAGATCCTTTCCCCCGAGTACGAAGACCACGCTATTGCCGCGTGTTTCGAAAAGGCGCACCAGCCGTTCGTGGAGCCGCGCCAGATCGACCCGCTCGGCGTTGAGGTGGACGGTTCCGTCACCCTCCACGGTGATGACGACGTCCCCTGGAGTCGACGGCGGATGCGCATCCGGTGCCGGCGTTTGAGGCAGCAAGGCGCCGAGCCCCCTGGGTGTAAGGGGCGTGATGACCATGAAGATGATAATCAGCACCAACAGAATATCGATCATCGGCGTCATGTTGATCTCTGCTCTTGATCCACCGGCGCCACCGAGCGGAATTGCCATATCTGAACCTTTCACCATTTTTGACACCGGAATGGGTGCAGAGGTTTCTGATGCTGCTCCGACAGCAGTCTGCTGTAGCTTCAAGTTTGATTGTGTTAGACTCCCACCAGTTGCATCGTACACTCACAGTTCGCTTGCCGGAGGACCTCGCCGCTTGGCTGGATGCGACATCCAAGAGAACGGGTGTGCCGCAGGGCCGGATTGTTCGAGAGCAGTTGGAAAGGGCCCGGCGGACGGATAAGCGTTCCTTTCTCCGGCTGGCGGGCGCCGTGGCGGGGCCGGCAGATCTTTCGAAGCGCAGGGGCTTCTCGCGAACGTGATGCCACCGAAGGCAGGGCGCGCGTGCGTCTGGCTATATATGAAGAAATAATTCAGTGTCCAGGCAAAAGAGTAAAGGTAGGGGTGAGCCGCGTTCACCCGCTCCGTTGAAACTCCCGGCCGGCGTCAAGCTCGTCCGCACTTTGAGGGGGCACACGGCCGCGATCGGCGGGATTGCGTGGTCGCCAGACGGGCATGTTCTGGCGTCTCCGTCGCAAGACGGCACGATCCGCCTATGGGATGCCGAGGCTGGCGAGTGTCTGCGCACGCTTGCGACTGATAAGGACAAGAACCATTTCTGGGCTGTCGCATTTGATCCGGGAGGCCGCATGCTGGCCAGCGGGAGTCCTGGTGCCGTCCAGCTTTGGGAGACCAACGACGGTCGGTTGCTTCGCACCCTAGATCACAAAGGTAAAGTTTCGAGTGTCGCCTTTGAACCGACAGGCGGCACGCTTGCCATTGGGAGTTACGACGGCACAGTGAAGCTGTGGGACGTAAGCAGCGGACGACTAATCCGCGCTCTGGAAGGGCACAACGGCGCAGTTTTCAGCGTTGCTTTTGATCCCGCGGGCCGCACACTCGCAAGTGCGAGTCAGGACCGCACGATCAACCTGTGGGACCCGACCGACGGCCGATTGCTGCACACCCTGCGTACGACCGGCTTTGTCTTTAGCGTCGCGTTCGATCCGTGTAGCCACATTCTCTCCGGGGCGAATATAAACGGGACGGTTTACATGTGGGACGCCGACTCGGGTCAACTCAGGCAAGCGCTCGAAGGCCACACAGGCACAGTGATTTGCGTCGGGTACTCATTGGTATACCGATTCCTTGCAACGAAAAGCGTTGATGATACGATTCGCATCTGGACTGCGGATGGCGGAGCCTGCGTGGCGGTGATTTCGGAGCCCGCTGGACGATGGGTGACTGCCGGGCTCGCATTTCATCCTCATTTGCCCTTACTCGCTACGGTTGGTTCCGATCCAGGGACGCCAAGAGAAGGCCCCCGGGATCGCATCATCCACATCTGGGAGCTCGACCCCGCGATCCTGCTCGGTGAAAGTGTCGCGCCGCCGGTCACCTACACGAGCGCCAAGATCGTGCTGGTGGGTGATTCGGGCGTCGGCAAGACCGGGCTCGGCTGGCGGCTGGCCCACGGCGCGTTTAAGGAACACGCCTCTTCGCATGGCCAGCAATTCTGGCTGCTCGACCAGTTACGCAAGACAAGAGCCGACGGCGCGCAATGCGAGGCCATTTTGTGGGACTTGGCAGGGCAGCCCGATTATCGACTGATCCACGCGCTGTTTCTGGACGATGCGGACCTGGCACTGGTGCTGTTCGATGCCACCCGGGACGACGATCCGCTGCATGGAGTGGAGTTCTGGCTGAAGCAACTGAGAGGAGGATTGGCTCCTCAGGACAGCCAACAGGCCTGCCCCAAGGTCCTGGTGGCGGCACGGGCGGACCGGGGCACCGCTCGACTAACAACCGAGGAGATCGAGGCATTCTGCCGGCAGCGCGGTGTGAGCGGCTACGTCCGCACCAGCGCTCTCAGCGGGGACGGCGTGGAAGAACTGATGCGGCGGACGCAAGCACTGATTCCCTGGGACCGGAAGCCGGCGACGGTCACGACGGAAACGTTCAAGCGGGTCAAGGACCACGTTCTCGAGTTGAAAGAAAGCCGCCGGCGCAGGAAGGTGATTCTCACTCCCGCGGAATTGCGCGCGCGTCTCCAGAAAACGGACCGCAAATGGAAATTCAGCGACGCCGAGATGCTGACGGCCGTCGGACACCTTGCCAATCACGGCTATGCAACGAAATTGAAGACGTCACAAGGGGAAGTGCGCGTTCTGCTCGCTCCTGAACTGCTGAACAACCTGGCGGCGTCTTTCGTGCTGGAAGCGCGGCGACAGCAGAAGGGGCTCGGCTCGCTTGAGGAGCAGCGGCTTCTGGCCGGCGAATATCAGTTTCCGGAACTGGCAAAGCTGTTTCCCGATGAGCGGGACGTCCTGCTGGACTCGGCCGCAGCCCTGTTCCTGGAACACAATGTGTGCTTTCGTGAGACCGACCCGCTGACTTCGCAGACCTACCTGGTGTTTCCCGAGCTCATCAATCTGAAGAGGCCCGCAATTGACGAGGGGAAGCCGCTCGAAGATGGAGTGGCCTACACGGTGACCGGGCCGGTAGAAAACGTATATGCGTCGCTGGTGGTGCTTCTGGGTTACACGCACACGTTCACGCGCACCAGTCAGTGGAAGAACCAGGCCCGCTACGAGGTGGGAAATCGATTGGTGTGCGGGTTCCGGCAGGAAGGGGAGCGGGAGGGAGAACTTCAGTTCGTCCTTAATTACGGCACGGATGTCGGCGCGCCGATTCGGACGCTTTTCCAGAGCCTGTTTGAGAGCTTCCTGGCCCGCCGGAACCTGACCGTCGAGCGCTACGAACCGGTGGTCTGTTCCAAGGGCCACCAGTTAAATCGCGCGGTGGTGCGCGAACAGGTGGCGGCAGGGGCCGACTTCGCCTTCTGTGCGAGGTGCGGCGAAAAGGTCACGCTGCCCAAGGCAGATCGGCCGATTCAACTCACCCGGAAACAAGCCGCCGATGTGGAAGCTCAGCGGCGGGCGGCGGATCAGCGTTCGCGTTTCGAGCAGGCGGTCTTCCGCTGGAATTCTTATATTACGGAACAGAAGATCGCTGCACCCGAGTGCTTCATCAGCTATGCGTCGGGCAGCGCGGAGCAGGAACGCTGGGTGGAGCACAGCCTGGCGGCGGATTTGCTCAAGGCGGGAATCACCGTTGTGCTGGATCGATGGGAGAACCGGCGCATCGGCGCCAGCATTCCCAGGTTCGTTGAGCGGGTTGGGAAATGCGACCGTGTCATCGTGGTAGGGACGCCTCTCTATCGGACGAAGTATGAGAATAACGATCCGATGAGTGGCTACGTTGTGGCTGCCGAAGGCGACCTGATCGGTAAGCGGATGATTGGAACGGAGGCAGGCAAAGAAACGGTGTTACCCGTACTGCTGGAAGGTACGGAGGAGACGGCCTTGCCGACCCTGCTGCAAGGGCGCGTGTATGCGGACTTCCGGAAGGTTGAGACGTATTTCGATACGGTGTTCGACCTGATCTTGAGCCTTTACCGAATCCCGCCACGGCATACGGTGGCGGAGGAGCTGCGCGGTTCGCTGCGGGGGTGAAGGGCGGCGCGGATTCGGCGAGAAGGCCGGACAGGGGTTTGTCATCCATCCGGGAGAAGTCCGGCTGCCTTTGGCGCCGCAGGTCGCGGCTCTGCCATTCAGCGAGCTTTGACTACCGCAGCCCGCGCTACTCTTCCTCGTGCTCGGCGCCCGCCGCCGCCGCACCAACCGTGGTGAGCGCGGCCAGTTCCCCGCGCGCCACGGTCCGCGGCTTCACCGGGTGTTTCGGATCGGTCGCGCCTGCCGGTTCCAGCAGAAACTCCGCGGCCGAAGCCAGTTCCTCTTCCAGGTTGAAATCGGGAATGCCCCGCCACTCCGGCACCTGCGCCACCCCGTGCTCATTCACCACGCACTCCATGCCGTTGGCCAGCCGAAAGTGGATTTTGAGTTGTTTGCGGATCGCCAGCTTGCGTAAGTCCGCCAGCGTCATCGATCGGCTTCCTGGTACTCCACCATCTCGCCGTCGGCGATGCGCGCCGCAATCCGTTCCTGGCAGCTTATGCAGTAGCGGGCCCACGGCACCGCCTCCAGGCGCTTGGCCGAGATCGGCTCTTCGCACTCCATGCAGATCCCGTAGGTGTCCTGATCCATGCGATGCAGCGCATCGGAAATCTGGCGCAGCAACTTCATGTCGAGGGTGTTGCGGTTCAAAAAGATCCACTCTTCGTGATGCTGCTGGCTGAGGTCGCCTTCGTCGGAAGGGACATCCAGCCGGGCCACCACCTGCGCCGCCTTCTGGGCGGACATGCTGCGCCGGACTTCCTCCGCCTTGCTCTCGAGCATCTTGCGGTACGAAGCGAGTTTGGGCTTGGGTCCGTTTTTCATAAAATTCGCCGTTTCTCGAAGACTGCCGGCCGCACCGGCCAGATTGATAGGACGCAAATCCTACGCCAAAGGTTGCAGGCTCCGGGGGGGAGGGATCAATGCGGCGGAGTGAAGAGTATAACCAGACGCGCCGGGAAAGTCAAATTCGCGTTTGGAATTGGGCGTACGTCAGCAGAATGGGGCCTTTGTGGGTGCGTTAGTTTTTTTGCCTGTTCTTACGGCAGCATATGCCGTAAGATAGAACCATGGCCATTTCTGCCCCACCCGCTGTTCCGCCCCGCGTCCACCAACTCGCCACTGATTTGGCCGATGCCAAGCCCATGCGCCGCGGCTCCCTGTCCGAACGTAGGATCAAATGCAGCAAGCCCGGT
>JAIQEX010000166.1 GCA_020073615.1 Terriglobia bacterium | reverse complement strand
CGGCCGTGAAGGCCGCCGGCAAGCCCGTCGACCTCCTCGTCGCGCGCGGCTACAACCACTTCGAGGCGCCGGAGACGCTGGGCAATCCGTTCGGGCTGCTGGGCCGCGCCGCGCTCGCCCAGATCGGGGTCGGGTGACGGCGTGACGGCGCTCCGCGGTCAGAGCATGATGCCGGCCGAGAAGAACGATAGTTGGATGACATCTAGTACTTTTAGTGCCTATTGGTTAATGTGGGTATCGGGTAAAACCCTTAGATGTGGACTACTTAAACACCTAATCCGCTCGAAAAGGGACCTGGCTCTGCCGCAAACCGCGCTCCGGGTACGCAGTTTCGGCGCGGAAGGAATGGTGGCCGAGGTAGTCCAGGCGCATGTCGGCAGCGACCTCATCGAGCATGGCGAGCGTGGCCGTCTTCGTCTCCATGGCGAACGCGGTCAACAGCAGGTTGTCGCAAATAGCATTGATGACGCGGGGGATTCCCTGTGATCGGAATTGAATCTCTTCCATGAGCTCGGGTGAGATGATGGCTTGGTTCTTGAGGCCGGCGCGGGTCATGCGCGATTCGACGTAGGCCGCCCCCTCCGACGGGTCGAAGCCGCGCAAGGTGCAACGCAAAGCGATACGCTGCTTGAGTTGGCGATACTCGGGAGCCTCCAGCTTACGGTCTAATTCCTGCTGGCCCGCGAGAATGATCTGGAGCAGCTTGCCACGGCGGTTTTCCAGGTTTCCCAACAGGCGGATTTCTTCCAGCACGTCCCATTCGAGATTATGCGCCTCGTCCACGATCAGGACCGTGTTGCGCCCCGCTGCCGCCCTTTCGAGCAACAGGTTGTTCAGGGAGAGCAGCACCTCGGTCTTGGAGAGGCGATTGCAGCGCAGATCCAGATCGTAGGCCAGCAACTCGAAAAACTGTTCCACGCTGAGGCGGGAATTGAACAACGAAGCGAAGGCGATCTGCTGGGAATACAGAAAGTCGCGGAGGCACTCCAGCATGGTGGTCTTGCCCGTGCCCACCTCGCCGGTGAGCACAATAAACCCTTTCCGGCTTTGCACTCCGTAGATCAGGTTGGCCAAAGCTTCTTCATGCTGAGGGCTGCGGAACAGAAACGAAGGGTCCGGGCTCATGTTGAACGGGTTTTCGGTGAAGCCGAAGAAAGCGTTGTACATAGGCTGCGGCCCGGGTGGACTTATGGCAATCTTATCATGCGGCGGAAGCCGGGCAAAGCCGCGCGGGCAGATGCGGCAGATGCCAGGCGGCTCTGAGACGGGAATCTCCCGGTGGAGCTGCGGACACGATCCCGGCGAGTTTTGAGCGCAGAAGCCGAACAGAAGCCGGTCCGAACAAGGCCATACTCCGGTGATCTGCGGCTGGTATCGTTGAAGGAGGTGCGAGGCCCAGCCTCGCCAGAGGCCTATGCTGAAAAGATTGCTCGCTACCGCCGACAGCCTGCCCCTAACCGTCGTGAGACTCGGCCTCGGCATCACGATGTTTCCGCACGGCGCGCAGAAAATGATGGGCTGGTTCGGCGGCCAGGGCTTCGGCGCCACCATGGGCTCCTTCGAGCACGAGGGCATTCCGGCGGTGTTCGCCTTCCTGGCCATCGCGGCGGAATTCTTCGGCGCCCTGGGACTGATCCTGGGCTTCCTGAGCCGCATCGCGGCCTTCGGCGTTCTGTGCACCATGGTGGTGGCCGTCGGGCTGGTTCACGGGGCCAACGGCTTCTTCATGAACTGGGCCGGAACGCAGAAGGGCGAGGGGTTCGAATACCACGTGCTGGCGATCGCCCTGTCTGTGGCCGTGGTGATCGGGGGCGGAGGCGATTTTTCCGTGGACCGCGCGGCGGCGCGCCGGTAACGGGACGTCTACCAGCGTTTTTCCTCGCAGAATACCGGCGGCCTGGTATTTCCGTGCCGCGAATTCCCGATTAAGCTCAAGCACAGAAGAGTACCAGCGGTGCGGTGCGCAGCCATGTGGGGAGCGCTACACTCATTCCTCTCGAATGTTCGCGGCCGGTGGCGCGGGGGAAAGCCTGTCGCCCGGGCGGAGGGGGCACAGATTACCCTGGTGGCGCTGGTGGCTGGCGACCAGGACCGGAAGCTGCTGTCGGAAATCGCGGACCGCAGCCGCTGGAGCGTGCATTTCGCCGACACCTGCGAGGAAGCCTGGACGGAGTTGAACCGGCTGAAGGCCCCGGTGATCCTGTGCGACCGGGACCTGCCGGACGCCGAGTGGCGTGAGGTCGTGCAAAGGATGGCCTCGTCGGCGCACCGCGCCTGCGCGATTCTGGTCTCGCGCGTGGTGGACGACTACCTGTGGAACGAGGTCATCGGGAAGGGCGGGTACGACGTGCTGGCCAAACCGCTTCGGGCGGACGAACTAATCCGTTCGGTGAAGCTCGCCTGGTCGTTCTGGAACAGCTCCGCGAAGATGCCGCCGCTGAGGAACTATGGGTAGAGCTATGTCATGCGCACCACCGCTTTCCTACCAGGCGCCCTCCGGGCCCGGCTACGTACTATGCGATTTCTTCAGGAAATACCAACCGCATGGTATGGGGCATGGAAACGCGGTGACGTACATTGATTTTGAGCAAGCGCCGCGAGCGCCCGCAAACACGATGCTGTCCGCCGAACAACTCGAGCGCATCCGGCAATTCGACACCTGCACCATCGCCAACGCCATCGAACAGTTCGGCGTGCGGCTGCGCAACGAGGGATTCACCCGTCCGGGCCTGCGTTGCGTAACGGGCGACGGCAGCCGCTTGTTGGGCTATGCGGCCACCTGCAAGGTTCGTTCTTCGGATCCTCCGGTGACCGGCGGGAATTACCTGGATCGGACCGACTGGTGGGCGGCGATCGACCGGCTGCCGCTGCCGCGGGTGGCGGTAATCCAGGACATGGACCCCGAGCCCGGCACCGGGTCCTCGGTGGGCGAGGTGCACGCCGCCATCTTGAAGGCGCTCCGCTGCGCCGGCGCGATCACCAACGGAGCGGTGCGCGATGTGCCGGAGGTGGGCAGGCTGGAGTTCCCCCTGTTCGCGCCTTTCGTGGCGGTATCGCACTCGTACATGCATCTGGTCGATTTTGGCCAGCCCGTCGAGATTCTCGGCTTGGCGGTTCGCTCGGGCGATCTGATTTACGCCGACTGCCACGGTGCGATTTCGATTCCACGGGAGATCGCCGCCGAAATTCCGGATGTGGCGGCGCGGATCCGCGCCAAGGAGCAGCGCATCGTGCAGATTTGCCTTTCGTCCGACTTTTCCACGGAACGACTCTTGAACGCCATCCGGAGCGACCAACGGTGAGGAGACCCATGCGAACAGCCGCCGTGCTGGCGATTTCCGCCGCGATGGTGGGAATAGGCGCCCTAATCGTCAGTTCCTGTTCGAGAAGCCAAAGCGCGGAGGCCCAGGAGCGGACCGTACCCGACGCGCCGGCGGTTGCCGTGGCCACGGCCCGCATGGAGGACATGTCGCACGGCATGGTCCTCACCGCCGAGTTCAAGCCGTACCAGGAGATCGATGTGATGGCCAAAGTGGCCGGCTACGTGAAGCGCATCGACGTCGATGCCGGCGACCGGGTGAAGCAGGGACAGTTGCTGGCGGTATTGGAAATTCCGGAGATGGCCGACGACCAGGCGCGGGCGCAATCGATGTTGAAGCGCAGCCAGGCGGAGGTGGCGCGGGCGCGCGACGAACTACAACGGGCCGAATCCTCGCACGCGATCGCGCACCTGTCCTATACGCGCCTGGCGGACGTGGCCAAACAGAGGGCGGGCCTGGTCGCGCAGCAGGAGATCGACGATGCCGAGAGCAAAGACTTGGTGACGGAAGCGCAGGTGAGCGCGGCCCGATCCAACCTGTCGGCGGCGGAACAGCAGGTGCAAGTCAGCACGGCGGAGTTGCAGAAGGTCAAGACGCTGCTGGACTACACGCGCGTCACGGCGCCGTTCGCGGGCGTGATCACCAGGCGCTTCGCCGATACCGGCTCCATGATCCAGGCGGGAACCGCGTCGAACACGCAGGCCATGCCGCTGGTGAAGCTTTCTGAGAATAGCCTGCTGCGGCTGATTCTGCCGGTGCCCGAGTCCGCGGTGCCCACGGTCCACGTGGGGCAGCAGGTCGAGGTTCACGTGCCCACCCTGGGCCGCGCATTCCCCGGACGGGTGGCGCGCTTTGCCGAAAAGGTAATGTCGGCCACGCGCACCATGGACACCGAAGTGGATGTTCCGAATCCCAGCCTGGTGCTGATCCCCGGGATGTACGCGGAAGTGAATCTCACGCTGGACCACCGCAAGAACATATTGACCGTGCCCATTCCCGCGGTGGACCTGGGCAGCGCCGACGACGCCTCGGGCCAGGTCGTGGTGGTGACGCCGGAGAATCGGATCGAGATGCGCAAAGTGCAGCTGGGCATGCAGACCGCCACCGGCGTGGAGATCCGCTCGGGCCTGCGCGGCGGAGAGATGGTGGTGATGGGCAACCGCTCCAGCCTGCGGGCGGGCGAACAGGTTCGTCCCAAGCAGGTGGACAACGCCGCGGAGGCCGGGCGCTAGAGTTATGTCCCGCTTTGCCATTCAGACCCCGTATTTCATCGTGGTAGTCGCGCTGGTCATCGCCGTAGTCGGCTGCACGGCCCTGGCGCGCATGCCGGTGGACATGTTTCCGAACATCAACATCCCCATGGTGGTGGTGGCCACATTTTACAACGGGATGCCGCCGGAGCAGATTGAGACCGACATCACCAGCCGCTTTGAACGACAGTTCACGCTGGCCAGCGGAATCGAACATATCGAATCGCGCTCGCTCCCGGGCGCGAGCGTGATCCGCGTCTTCTTCCAGCCGGGCACCAACTCGGATTCGGCCGTGGCCACGATATCGAATCTCGCCATGGCGCAGCTGCGGCGCCTGCCTCCCGGCACACTGCCGCCGGTGGTGCTGAAGTTCGACGCTTCCAGCCTGCCGGTGTGCCTGGTCACGGTCGGGGGGCAGGGGTTCACGGAAACGCAGTTGCGCGACGTGGCGCAGTTTTCGGTTCGCAACCAGATGGCCAGTGTCGCCGGGGCGAGCGTCCCCCAGCCGTTCGGGGGCGGGTACCGCCAGATTATGGTGTACGCGGACCCGTACAAGCTGGAGGCGCGCCGGCTCAGCCTGATGGACGTAGTGCGCACGGTTAACCGCTCCAACCTGATTCTGCCGGCCGGGGATGTGCCGATCGGATCGCTCGATTACAACATCTACACCAACAGCCAGCTTCCCAGCATTGAGGAAATCGACCAGTTGCCCCTGAAGACGGTGGGCGGATCGATCGTACGCGTGGGAGACGTGGGCTATGCCAAAGACGCGCGCCAGATCCTGACCAGCGTGGTGCGCGTGGACGGCAAGCGCGCGGTCTACACTCCGGTCCTCAAGCAGGGCGGCGACACCAACACGATCGCGGTGGTCGATGGGGTGCGGGACCTGGTGCACCATCTCGTGGACGTGCCCAAAGGCCTGGTGACGCACGTGCTGTTCGACCAGTCGCGCTTCGTGAAGACCGCCATTGAGACGCTGCTTCACGAGGGGGGCATCGGCCTGCTCCTGACCTCGATCATGATCCTGGTCTTTCTGGGAAGCATGCGCGCCACGGTGGCCGTGTTCTTCTCCATTCCGCTTTCGGTGCTGGCGACCTTCCTGGCGCTCTCGCTCGGCGGCGGCACGGTCAATAGCATGGTGCTGGGCGGGCTGGCGCTGGCGCTATCGCGCCTGATCGACAACTCCGTCGTGGTGCTCGAAAACATATACCGGCATCTGGAGCTCGGGGAAAAGCCGGCCGTGGCCGCCGAAAATGGCGGCCGCGAGGTGGCTCTGCCCGTGCTCGCAGCCACGCTCACCACCGCCGTCGTGTTTTTCCCGGTGACGTTTCTGTACGGCGTGAGCCAGTTTCTGTTCACGGCGCTGGCGCTGGCGGTGGTGCTGGCCCTGTTCGCCTCGTATGCGGTGGCGATGACCGTGGTGCCGCTGTTTTGCGCGCGCTTCCTAAAGGCCGCGCACCAGCACACGCCCTCCGAAGAGGTTTCGGTTACCGTATTCCAACCGGAGCGGAGATCGTTCGGACACTGGTTCAACATCTGGTTCAACGACCTCTTTGAGGCCTTCCTGCGGCGCTACGACCGCGTGGCGGGAGCCGCGTTGCGGCAGCCCTGGTTCACGGTGGCGGCCTGCGGGCTGGCTTTTGCCGCAAGCCTGGCTTTGTACCCCCGTCTTGGCTTGTCCTTCTTCCCGCGCACCGATGCGGGCATGTTCGTCATTAACGTGAAGGCGCCGTCGGGCTCGCGGATCTCCGTCACCGAAAGCGAGGTTGCCAGGGTGGAGGCGGTGATCCGGCAGATCATCCCGGAGAGCGAGTTGGGTACGATTCTTTCGAACATCGGCGTCACGCCCGGCTTCTCGTCCATTTACACCAGCAATTCGGCACAGCACACGGCTTTCGTCCAGGTGGGTCTGAAAGACGGCCACAAGGTGGGCAGCTACGAATATATGGCGCGGGTGAAACAGCGCATCGCCGATGAGCTGCCGGAATTGAGCACGTACTTTCAGTCGGGCGGCATGGTGGATGCGGTGCTCAATCTGGGCCTGCCCGCGCCCATCGACGTGCAGGTGGCCGGCTCCAATCTGGAGCGGTCTCACGCCACCGCGCTGCGGCTCGCCTCCCAAATCCAGGACATTCCCGGCGTGGCCGACGTCTACATCCCGCAGGACATCGATTATCCGGCGTTGAAGCTGGATGTGGACCGCACGCGCGCGAGCGAGCTGGGGCTCGATCAGCAGGAGGTGGTGGGCAACGTCATCACCGCGCTCACCAGCAACCAGATGATCGCCCCCAGTTACTGGATCGATCCTAAGTCGGGCCAGGATTATATGCTCACGGTGCAGTACACCGAGGGGCAAGTGAAGTCGCTGGCCGACCTGCGCGCCATCCCTTTGCGGTCCGCGGCAAGCATTCTTCCCACGCGGCTGGATACCATCAGCACGGTGAAGCGCGTGCAAGCGCCGACCGAAGTGGACCACTACGCGATCCGGCGCGTGATGGACATCTATGTGCGCCCGCTGGGGGAGGAATTAGGGAGCATCGCGGACCGCATCGACGGGATCATCGCGCGAACGAGCATTCCCGAGGGGCTCAATGTGACGCTGCGCGGCATGGTGCAGGGCATGCGGGCATCGTTCCGCAGCTTCGCGCTCGGCCTGAGCCTTTCGGTGGTGCTGCTCTACCTCATTCTAGTGGCGCAGTTCAAGAGCTTCGTCGACCCGCTTCTGATTCTTTTGGCCGTACCTCCCGGCCTGACGGGCGTGCTGGTCACGCTCTGGCTGACGGGCACCACGCTGAATGTCATGTCGTTGATGGGCGTGGTGATGCTGACCGGAATCGCGGTTTCCAACAGCATCCTGATCGTGGAATTCACGCGGCAACTGCGCGCCCAGGGCATGGCCGTGCGCGAGGCGGTGGCGATGGCCTGCCGCGTGCGCTTGCGGCCGGTGCTGATGACCTCGCTGGCCACCATTCTCGGACTGCTGCCCATGGCGCTCAAGCTGGGCGAGGGCAGCGAAAGTTATGCACCGCTGGCCCGCGCGCTGCTGGGCGGATTGGCGCTTTCCGTGGCGCTGACGGTTTTCCTGGTGCCGGCCGCGTACCTGCTGGTTTACGGCGGAGAGGCGGCTCATTGATCATGCGGCTCCGATTGGCGGCGATTCTCCTGGCAGCGCCTGTCTGGGCGCAAAACCAGACCATGAACCTGACCCTGGCGGAAGCGGAGCGGCTGGCGATCCAAAACAATCCCCAGTTCGCGGCGGCGCGGCTGAACGCGGCGGCGGCATACCAGGTGCCGCTCGAGTATCGCGCCAGCCTGGCTCCGTCGTTCGCGGGCAGTCTGACGGGTGTGGGCGCGGATTCCGGCAGCCGCCTGGCCGCCGGCGGGCTCAACAACCCGGTGGTCTTCAACCGCCTGGGGTCGGGCCTCACCGTCAGCCAGTTGCTCACCGATTTCGGCAGGACCGGACACCTGGCCGCCGCCGCGAATTTGCGCGCGCAGGCGCAGGACCAGTTGACCGAGACCGCGCGCGCCGACATTCTGGTGGCCACGGCGCGCGCGTACTTCGGCGTCCTGCGGGCCCAGGCGGTGTTGCAGGTGGCGCAGCAAACCGTTTCCGCCCGGCAGTTGGTATCCGACCAGGTCACGGCGCTCTATAACAGTAAGTTGAAATCCCAACTGGACGTCAGCTTCGCCAACGTGAATCTCGCCGACGCCCAACTGCTGCTCTCCCAGGCGCAGAACGACCTGCTGTCGGAGCAGGCCACACTGGCCACGGCCATCGGGTTACCCGGACAAACCTTCACGCTCGCCGAGGAGGCCATGCCCGACCCTCTGCCGAGCCAGGTGGCTCCACTCGTCCAACAGGCCCTTCGCGACCGGCCCGAGCTGAAGGATCTGCGCCTCGAGCAGAGCGCCGCCGAACGCTTCACCAGGGCGGAACACGCGCTGTTCTACCCCAGCGTCGGCGTTGCCGGAACGGCCGGCTTCGTACCCGCCGGAGAGGCCGTGATCCCCGGCCGCTATGGCGCTTTCGGCGTAAACGTGAGCATTCCGGTGTTCAACGGCGGGTTGTTCCGCGCCCGCCAGAGGGAGGCCGAGTTCAAAGCGAAGGCCGCCAGCGAGCATGTGAACGACCTGGCCAACCGCGTAATCCGCGACGTCCGCGTGGCGTACTGGAACGCCACCACGGCGTACGACCGCGTGGGTCTGACGGCGCAGTTGTTGAAGCAGGCGCAACTCTCGCTCGATCTGGCCACGGAGCGGTACAACCTGGGTCTCAGCTCGATTGTGGAATTAAGCCAGGCGCAACTGAACCTGACGTCGGCGCAGATCGCCAGCGCCTCGGCGCGCTACGAGTACCAGGCGCAGCGCGTGGTGGTGGACTACCAGATCGGCGCGCTGCGTTAGGCCAACGTCGACTTGGCGGCGCGAGGGCGCAGCGGGTTCCAGCCCGCGGCTCCTGGATCGGCGTTTTGCTGATGCGAAGGGCTTCGCGACAGGAATGGGTTGGATCACTTGGCCACGCTTCCCCCAAGGCCGTATCGGGGGAGTGTGGCTTCCATCACGAAATCCGAACCAATCGGAGCGGTCTCGTTCAGAGCGTGATCAGCTCACAAAAGGAACTCAGGTTCCCGAGCTCCATAAAGTATGGCTGTAACGGTGGTGTCGGCAGTGGATCGGTCCAGAAGATCCGCCACTCCATCTGATACGCGTATCGAATGTGCTTCATCAACTCGACCGATGGTGCGGCGCGATGCGGCATATACGGGTCCAAATACACCGTCGATCCGGCAGAGAGACTCCGTGCCGGGGCGCGTTGGACCTTGATCCGCTCAATTAGTTCTTCAAAATCGTGGATCAACACGCAGGCGTCATACCCGAAGTCATCAAATGCCCGCGGGTCAAAGGTGGCTGATGTGCAGAAGACATAGTAGTTCTCGCAGCGGTTGGTGTACTTGATCAGCCCCGCGATGCCAATGATGTCTTCGAAGACTCCCGACCCAGGCTTCAGTTCGATCCTGAACTGAGTTCCAGGCGGCAGGTAGGTGCAAGACTCCAACTCCGCATCGCGGATCGCTGGATTGAGGGATGGGTCGTCGTAGTTGGATGCAGGAGTCAACCTCACGCGTCCCTGCTCCAAGAGATCAACCATGTGATCGCGGCGACCGTACTTGATGACGGCGCGCTCGGGCGTAAATCGACGACTTCCGAAAGCCCGCACGGCCTTCTTGACGTTGGCGTACGGCCGATCCAGCACTGTCTGTTCGACGGTTTTCAACCATGCCGCAGCAAGGCTTCTCAAGTCGACTTCCGCATAAACATCAGCCATGCGTCGCGTCCATCCGGTATCAGCACTAAGCCCATCAAAATGCGGCGTGCCATCCGGTCTGAACGCCAGAACATTATCAAGTAGATCGACGTAGCGCTTTTGAAGATCGTCAACTGGCAAACACTCAAGGTACCGACTGTTGGCGTAGCGCTCCCGCCAAGCATCTGAGTACGAAGGCACAGCAGCAGCCACCACAAGATCTCCCTCATACATGATACCGTCCCCAAGAAGTGCGGTGCAACTCAGCCGAAACGTCGTGGGCCCTTGCGCTCTAAGGCAGGCAAAGTTGAGTGGAAACGCGTATGCAAACGCGTATGCAACCCGAGAGGCGTCACGAGCCAAGACGAGCTTGGACACATTCCACCTCCTTTAGGAAGACTCCTAATTGGTAGTATAGCGTGGTTGATTTATGGGGGTTTTGGTTTCAGGGCGGCAGTTAACGTTTGGTCTCCGCTCCACTTTCGCAGAGCGGGCCCGTCCAGAAACAACCACCCCATAACGGCGGGCCGCGGGGGCTGGCCCCCGGAAATCAGCTATTGCCCTAACTGCCAGGTATCCTCTTGGCTCATTCCCCTGCCGGGGTTTGAGAGCGGTGCCGCGCGAACTCACCGCTGATAACAGTCATTGCCGTTCCCTGACGCGGCATGTTGACTCCGTGCTGCTACCTACCCACCTACCCAATCGGAGCGGAGTCGAACAAAAAGTGGTGCGATGTTCAGCTCCGGGCGAAGTATCGCCACTCGTAGACAGTATGCGCCAATGGGGCCGGTGATGTTCAAAGAAAACCGCTGTAGTCGAGGGGCCAACGCTTCGGGTTGGAAACACCCCCTACTATAGGGGTTGCAAAGTTGATTGGTCTCCGGAATGGTCGTGAGCTGAGGTGTAGCAGGTCTACAAAATCTCTCAAGTGGTCCAATTTATGGTATGGAAGATTGTCACTATTCCCCAGCCGTACTCCAGGATTTGGATAGCGAAAAACTGATTGTTGGTGGTGTTCTTAATGGTCTCCTCGAAATGGTTTATCACGTAAGAGCTTGGATGAATAAGCTTGCAAGCTGTCTTCCAGGTCAGTTCCTCATGGTCGCCCGTGGGTTCGACCCGCACGCGCTTTCCGGAGGTCTGCGGGAGAGTATACTTCTCCGCCTCAGCCGGCATCATCTTCTCCAGGCGCTGGTACAGCTCCTTCATGTCGATGTCGGCCTCGTTCAGGAACTGGGTCGCTTTCGCCTCGCTTTCCGAGACGAACTTGGCCCAGAACTTCAGCTCTATAAGATTCCGAATGACCAACGCCATGAGGTCAGCCTCTTCCTCAACCCATCGAACAGCTCGACTGAGCTGTAGGTCCAAGATCCGCAAAATGCGATAGCGGGCCTTCTGCTGGTCCGAGCGGTTGTCAACCGCAATGAGCTTGGCTACCACGTCGCGGCAGACGCCGATTTCGTACCTGAAGTTCTCAAGGCTGTAGTTCTTCGCAAGTTCCGAGATTGCCGTGATGTGGTAAGGGTATTCCTCTTCTGGAGTTTCCATACCTCGAAAGTACCACAGAATCTCTGTGGATAACTGTTGATCTCAGGAAAACTACGCGGTTCGCCCCGACCGTTTTCGCCAGTTTAGCCGGTTTGTCAATCGGCGTGTGCTTGCTTACAGGGGGAACCAGAAACGGCAAGGCGCAGAGGGAACAGTTTGAAGTGCGTTAATTGGCAAACTTATGCGCACGGGCCTCGACGTCGGATTACTCCCGACTAGTCTCTAACATCGGCCAGCATCCCATGTCGGCGTTCCGACCGTCATTTGGCCGCATAACTCGCGCGACCCGCGGATGTGCCTTTCGGCCAACGCGGTCCCCAAGTCCGCTTCTGGGAGATGGCCGGCGCTCAACCGTAGGTAGGCACACTGGCGATAACAGACTACCCGCCCGACCACCGGGTCAGCCGCGTGGTACGCGGTTGTCGGCCACGACGCACCGGCAAACGGAAAGGGACTACAGCGTATACTGGTTGGAGGAGAACAATTGGCTAACGCGATCCAACGACGACGGCGTATCGCAGAGGTGGCGAGAGCGAATAACGGCTCGAACCCGCGCGATGCGTCGGAGTTCGCCGCCGGCTCGCTGGAGACCGAGTTGGCAGCCATTGGGAAGGCAGTGCCGGCCCGAGGGTGGGCCAAACTCCCCGCCGACTACTTCGCCAACCTCGACCACTCCCTCCACGGCGCACCGAAAAAGAAGTGAGGCTCGTCTTCGCGGACACGCTCTACTGGGGTGCAGTACTTCATCCACTCGATCAGTACCGCGCGCAGGTAATCCGAGCGCGGGAGGCGCTCGGCGACATCCGCCTGGTCACGACCCATGCGACGCCAGAGGATTTCGGAAGTCCTGACCAACGACCACGATTTCATCCAAGAAGGCTTTAAAATCGTCCTCCGTTCCTGCTGGCGCCGCCCACCAGCACGCCGTCGACTTCCGGCTGCGCCATCAGGGTTCGGCTGTTATCGGGCTTCACGCTGCCGCCGTAGAGGATGCGAATGCTCTCGCCCGCCTCTTTGCCGAAACGCGCACGGGCTTGGCCGCGAATCACGCGGTGCGCGTCGGCGGCCATCTCCGGCGTCGCGGTCTTGCCCGTGCCAATGGCCCATACCGGCTCGTAGGCGATCACAATTCTCGCGAACTGCGGTTCGGCGAGTCCGGCAATGCCCTTCTGAAACTGGTCGATCAGCTTGGCTTCGGTATTTCCGCCCTCGCGCTCTTCCAGGCGCTCGCCCACGCACACGATGGGCGTGAGCCCGCTTTCAAGCGCCGCCTGCGTGCGCCGGAGCACGGTTTCGTCGGTCTCGCCGAAGTACTGGCGGCGCCGCCGAGCGCTTCACCAAGGCGGAGCACGCGCTCTTTTACCCGAGCGTCGGCGTGGCCGGCACCGCCGGCTTCGTGCCCGCCGGCGAGGCGGTGATCCCCGGCCGCTATGGCGCCTTCGTCGTCAACGTGACCATCCCGGTCTTCAACGGCGGATTGTTCCGCGCCCGCCAGAGGGAGGCCGAGTTCAAAGCGAAAGCCGCCAGCGAGCAGGTGAACGACCTGGCCAACCGCGTAATCCGCGACGTCCGCGTGGCGTACTGGAACGCCACCACGGCGTACGACCGCGTGGGTCTGACGGCGCAGTTGTTGAAGCAGGCGCAACTCTCGCTCGATCTGGCCACGGAGCGGTACAACCTGGGTCTCAGCTCGATTGTGGAATTAAGCCAGGCGCAACTGAAC